>JAOPZW010000449.1 GCA_025963905.1 Solirubrobacterales bacterium
GCTGATCAGCACGGTGGAGCGCTTCCGCGCGATGGTCGAGGCCGCCGGCCTGGGCTTCCACGCGCTGCCCGGCGACCCGGCCGACGCGGCCGGCGCCGTGCCCCTCGACGTGTCGCTCTGGCGCCCGATCCGCCACGTAAACGTCCTGCATGCGGCGGTCGACGCGCTGGTGCGCCAGACCGACCCCGGGCCCCTGCGCCGGCGGTGGGCCGATCGCGACCACATCATCTTCACCTCGAGCACCACGTTCGCCCGCTTCGTCGCGGACGACCTCGGCGTCGGCTCGGCGATGGTGACGATGACGCCGGCGCTGGCCACGGGCGCGTTCCCCCACGCCGTGCTGCTGCCCGGGCTGCGGCTGGGTGCCCACGCCAACCTCGCCAGCTGGCTGGCCGGTGAGCGGCTCCAGCGGCAGATGTTCCAGGAGCCGTTGAAGCCGAGCGCCCGCCGGGCGTGGGGGTTGCCGCCGTCCCCGCTGTCGACTGATCGTCGCGGCGCGGGGTGGCCGCGGTTTGCGGTGGTGCACGCCTTCAGCCCGGCGGTGGTGCCGAAGCCGGGCGATTGGCCCGGTCACGCGTCGGTGACGGGGTGGCTGTTGCCCGAGCCTTCGTCCGAGCCGTTGCCCGAGCCGGTCGAGCGGTTCCTGGCCGCGGGCGAGGCGCCGGTCTATGTGGGCTTCGGGAGCATGCCGGTGCCCGAGCCCGAGGCGACCGGGCGGATGCTCGTCGCGGCGCTGCGGCGCACGGGGCAGCGGGCAATCGTGTGCGGCGCTGCGCTGGCCGGCACGTCGGCGCTGCGCGACAGCGATGCGGTCGTGGCGGTCGACGAGCTTCCGCACGAACGGCTGCTGCCCCGCGTCAGGGCCGTCGTCCATCACGGGGGCAGTGGCACCACCGGCGCCGGCCTCCGCGCCGGCCGACCCACCCTCATCACCCCCTTCATCTTCGACCAGTTCTTCTGGGGCCGGCGGGTGCACAAGCTCGGGGCAGGGCCGGCGTCGATCCCCTTCGGCCGGCTGTCGGAGGACCGCCTCACGCTCGCGCTCGCGCAGCTGACCTCCGGGCGTCACGACGCCGCCGCCCAGGACCTCGGGCACCGCATCCGCGCCGAGGACCCCGCCGCCCTCGCCGTCCGCGAGATCGAGCGGCTGAGCGACCGGGCCTGAGGGCTACGCGGAGGCCCCCCGCGGGGCATCCTCGTTGCGGAGCGTGGCCTGCGCCTCGGTGACGAGCGGCGAGGGGACCCACGGGAGCTCGACGATCTCCGGCTTCGCGAGGACGAGCCGCTCGAAGGTCCGGGCGATCGCGGCCCGCAAGGAGCGCGCGTCGCGGTAGTCGGCGGGGTCGAGCGGCTTGAGCAGCCGCAGGTCGATCCGTGACCCGTGTCGCTCGGGCATGAGCGGCAGCACCGTCGCCTTGGTCCGGAACGCCAGCGTGGCCGGGCCGCCGCTGAGCGCGACCGATCGGCCGAGGAACGGCGTCGCCGCGGAGCCCGGCACATCGAACGCCATCAGGATGGATTCCCCGCCCTCCAACAGGCTGACCAGCCGCTCGGGGTCCGCGTCGCTCGGGATGAGCCGGCTCCGGCCCAACGGCTTCTCGGCGTACGCGCGGCGCAGGTGGAGCATGGCCAGCCCGACGAAGCCCGGCGGCATCGGCTGCCAATAATGAGGGCTGGTCACCATGTGGATGTCGAAGCCCTGGAGGCCCAGGATCGCGGGCACCGCGAAGGTCGCACCCATGTGACCGATGACGACGACGCATCCGCGCCCGCCGGTGTGGGCGGCGTCCCAGTGCTCCTGGCCGATCACCCGAGAGCGCTTGAGCAGCCACGGCCGCCAGACGAGCTCGCTGATCCGCGACTTCTCCGCGATGTAGCGGCGCGTCAGCGCCCGGGCCTCGCCCGCCCGCGGCGTGTAGAGCAGCAGGTCCTTCATGAAGCGCTCGCTCATCCGGCGCTCGTCGGCCCGCCGCTGCGGGCTGCCCATCGGTGCCAGCGCAGCCGCGAGCGCGAGCGCCACAGGGCTGGGCAGCAGCCGATGGGTGTGCTTGGACGCATACAGACGCACCAACGGCCGCACCTCCCGCACCCGGTCGTCCTGGGGGACCGGCGCGAGCCACGCGTCGCCCGGCGCCCCGGGAGCTCCGGCTTCAGTCACGCCACGCCCACATCGCTCCGAGCTCCCCGTGCTGCTCGAACGGCTCGCCGACCGTGAAGCCGGCGCCGGACAGGAGATCGCGCACCTCCGTCGTGGTGTCGGCGACGCCGGCGCCCTGCGGGTGGTACTCGAGCACCAGCGCGGAGATCCCGAGCGACGCGAAGCGCGGATCACGGAGGATCGGCCACTCGCCCCCCTCGATGTCCATCTTGACGAGGTCGGCGCCGCGCAGCAGGGGCAGGACGTCCACCACTTCGACGTCCGCGTGGTGGGCCTGCCCGTCCTGGTACTTGCGCAGCGTCGGCATCAGGTCGACCGCCTCGACCGTGTCGGGGCGCACGAAGTGGGAGAAGATCGAGGACCCCTCCATGGCGGCGTGGCCGTCGGCGACCCCGGCCGCGGCCTGGCGCACCTCGCACTGGTCCTCCAGGCCGTTGGCCGCGACCATCCGTCGCAGCAGCTCCACGGTCTCCGGGTTGGGCTCGAGCGCCAGGACGCGCGCCGTGGGGAAGAGCTCCAGGAACAGCAGGGTCGACGCGCCGATGTGGGCGCCGAGATCGACGATGCGCGGCGTGTCCACGCGCTCCAGGGCCTGCTGCACCGGCGGCGGCGGCGCGTAGGCGCGGCGGTTGATGACCTCGTGCACCACCCAGGCGTCCATCACCGGATGGCGGACGAACAACGTCCGGCCCGACCTCCGCAGCCGGTACCGGCGCACGCCGCGGACCCCGAAGATCTCGTTGAGCGCGAACCGCGCCGACGGAGCGACCGCCCGCGCGGAGGACACGATCGTCGCACGGACCAAGGCGTCGAAGAGCCCATGCTGCACGCGTTCAGGGATGCGGGTGGCGACCCGATCCGTCATCGATCTCGTACTGGCCATGGCGGGCGGCTATGCTACTGGTCGCCCAGAACGCGGCCCGTCGGGTCCTCGCACATCGCTCCTTCGTGGTTGACGCGCTCCCAACGGTCACGGCCGTCTTCCTGGCCTACAACCGCCAGGCCCAGCTGCGTGAGTCGCTGCGCCGCATGCGGGACGAGAGCGGCTACCCGGCCGGCCTCCTGGACCTCGTGGTGGTGGACAACGCGTCCACCGACGACACGGTCGAGATGCTCGAACGTGAGTATCCGGACGTCACGGTGGTCGAGACCGGCGCCAACCTCGGCGCCCCGGGCTGGAACGCCGGCTTCCGGGTCGCCCGGGGCGAGTACGTGGTCATCCTCGACGACGACGCGTACCTCCCGACCGGCGCGCTCGAGGCGGCGGTGCGCGCGGCGCGCGAGCAGGACGCCGGGCTGGTCTCCTTCACGGTCGTCAGCTCCGAAGACGAGCGGTACCGCTTCAACGACCAGTACATCACGGGCCTCCTGAGTTACTGGGGCTGCGCGGCCCTGGTGAGCCGCGCCGCGCTCGACGAGCTCGGCGGGTACGACCCCAACATCTTCATCTGGGGCAACGAGCTCGAGTTCACCATGCGGCTGCTCGACCGCGGGTACACGCACCTCTACCTGCCCGACGTGGCCGCTGTGCACATGAAGGAGCCCGTCGAGAACCCGGTCTGGGAATCGCGCGGCGTGCGGCACAACTGCCGGCACTGGGGCTACGTCGCCGGGAAGCTGCTGCGACCGCGCGACGCGGTGCTGGTGGCCTCGTCGCTCGCCCTGTGGACGGTGGTCGAGGGCGTGGCGCGCGACCGGACGACGCTCCAGGGCTTCCTGCCGGTGTTCGGCGGGTTCGCCGCCGGCCTGCGCAACCGCGCCCCGATGCGTCCGGTGGTCTCCAGCACGTACCGGCGCAACTTCCACACCTTCGGCTGGCCGTGGCGCTACTGGCGCACACCGGCCGACCGCTGGCGGGCCTGGCGCGGCGAGGAGAGCGTGGAGCTGCAGCGCGACCGTCCGCGCGTGGCCTGGTTCGACGAGCGACGACGGTTCTACCCGGAGGGCCGTGCCTCCCTCCGGCTCTGACGCCAGCGTCGACGTCACGATCGCGATCGTCACGCGGGACCGCCGGGACGAGCTGCGCCGGGCGCTCCGCTCGGCGCTCGAGCAGGAGGGCGCCATCGAGGTGCTCGTGCTCGACGACGGATCCCGTGACGGGACGTCGGAGATGGTGCGCGACGAGTTCCCCGGGGTGCGCGTCGCGCGGTACGACGACAACGCCGGCGTCGCGGTCCGGCGCAACGACGCCGCTTCGCTCGCCCGCGGTCGCGTGATCGTGTCGATCGACGACGACGCCGTCTTCACGTCGCCGCGGATCGTCGCCGACACGCTCGCGGACTTCGACCATCCGCGGATCGCCGCAGTCGCGGTCCCCTACATCGACGTGGGCAACGACCCCGCGGTGGGTCAGCAGGCGCCCGACGCGACTGGACGCTGGGTGACCTCGATCTTCCGAGCCACCGCCTACGCGATCCGCCGGGACGTGCTGGTGGATCTCGGCGGCTACGACGGACGGGTCGATCAGTTCGGCGAGGAGTGGGAGCTGTCGCTGAGGATGCTCGACGCCGGCTACGTGATCCGGCTCGGCCGCGCCGACCCCATCCACCACCACGAGTCGCCCAAGCGGAGCTGGCGCCGCATGGACATCAACTCGCGCCGCAACGAGCAGCTGATCAGCTGGACCTACTTCCCCTTCCCGTGGAATCTGCTCTCCATGGCCTGGTACGCCGTCAAGGGGCTGCGCAACGGGTTGCGCGTGCGACGCCCGTCGGCCGCGGTCATCGGCGTGGGCTCCGGCCTGCGGGCGTGCGTGGCGGCCCGCCACGCACGCCGGCCGATCAGCCGCGCGGCGTTCGGGTTCGACCGGTTCGTGCGCTCGCGCGCGCGAACCGGCGCCGCCGTCACCCTGGCCGAGGCGGAGGCGCAACTCGACCTGCCGGGCCCCCGGCCCAAGCCGCAAGGGGGCGGTTGGCCCGGCCCCGCACGGCAGCTTCATGCGCCGCTGCGCCGCGCGAGGACGACGGTCATCGAGAAGGTCGGGCGCCCGGTGCACTGTGAGGCCTGCGGTGGCCTGCTCTTCCGCGGCCTTCCGCTGGTGTGGGGCGGCCGGGTGAAGTTCCTCGGGGCTGACCGCGTGCTCGTCCGGGCCGACTGGGACAAGATGAATCGCATGACGTTCCGCCACGTCGAGCGCGACCTCTGCGACCGATCGTGAGGACGCTGACCGTCGTCCTGACCCACCTGGACGCGGGGCAGGCCGATGATCGGATGGGGCTGCTCCGAGCGGTGGCGCCGGACGCGCGCTTCGTCCTGTGCCACGGCGGCGCGCGGAGCGACTTCGACCGCATCGCCTGGGGCGAGCGGTTCTTCGTCGACGACCCGACCCTGCGCGGCCCCGCGCAGCACCTGCAGTCGCTGACGCAGGTCTTCGAGACCGCCTGGCGCGAGTACTTCGTCGACGAGGCCGAGTTGGAGGCCCTGTACGTCATCGAGTACGACCACCTGATCCTCGACGCGACGTTCGAGCATCGCCTGTGTGATCTCGCGCGAGACACGGAGGCCGACATGCTCGGCAAGACGTGCGTGGATGCCACGGCGACGAACCTGCCGCACTACGTGCGCTTCCGGCGCGATCGGCGGCTGCTCCGGCACCTCGCAGAGGTGAGCGTGCGCGAGGATCGCGAGCGGCTGTTCGCCTGCCTGGGCAACGGCATCTGGCTCTCACGCCGAGCGCTCGAGGCCTACGTGAACGTGGGTGGGCATCCGCCGTGCTACTGCGAGATCTACGTGCCGACCCTGCTGCACCACCTGGGCTTCCGTGTGGTCGACGTCGACGCGCACAGCGACCTTTACCGCCACGTACGCTGGCAGCCCGACCACGCCGCGGCCGACGTCCTCGGGCTGGCGCGCGAGGGCTCGGTGTTCGTGCACCCCGCCAAGGAGCGGGAGGTCATCCCGCCGCTGCGGCAGCTCGTCCTCACACGTAGGTCGGCTTCACCAACCACCTGAGCAGGAAGGTCTCGACCTGGAACGCGGCGCCGGTGTCGTCCGCTGCGCTGAAGGGGTCGGTGCCGCGGTAGTGGACGATGCGCTTCGGCGTTGGGGCCGCCGCCACGAGTCGTGCCGCCTCAGCCGGCGGCACGAGCGGATCGTCGCGGCCGATCAGCACCATCGCGGGCTGCGGCGAGATCCTCGGGATCCAGGACACCGGATCCAGCGGCGCGAGGACCCGGTCTGCGGTGCGCAACTGCTCCACGCCCGCGGTCGGATCGCCGACCGCGATGAGCGACCGCCACGTCGGCGGGGTCGACACGATGACGGTGGCGTGGATCCGCGGATCGCGGCCCGCGAGCAGGCTGCCGATCATGCCGCCCAGCCCCAGCCCGACGTAGCCGATGTTCCTCCGGCACTCGGGGCGCCCCTCCAGGTCAGCGACGGCGCGGCCGAGATCGGACACCCAGCCGTCGATCAGGGCAGCGAGATGGCGTGGGTCGACGGCCGCGATGTCTCCCGGCGCGCCCGCGCCGATGCCGTCCCCGGGCAGGTCGACGGTGAGGACGGCCAGGCCGAGCCGGGCGGCCCGGTGCCAGATCTCCGCCGGGTCCTCCTTGCGCTCGTTCAGGCCGTTCTGCCAGATCAGGCATCCTCGAGGCGAGAAGCCGCGCGGCGTCACGAGCACGGCAGGCAGGCGACCTCCGTCCGAGGCCGAGTAGGTGAGCCGCGCGACCGAGACGTCGCCCTCGATACGGGCCGGCGTGGCCGGTGTCCGCGACGGGTCGCCGGAGCCGCCATGCCCGCCGCAGCCCGACGCCACCGTGGCCGCGACGCTCACCGTGGCGACCACCAGGGCGGCGGCCCTACGACGAGCCATTCTCGACCAGCTCGTTGAGGAGGAACACGCCGATGCGCTCGCTCACCAGCGCGCCATCGGGTGACGTGAACGGGTCGTGCCCGCCGCGGTGGAGCATGAGCGTCTTCGGTTGGCGTGCCGCCGCGGCGAGGTTCAGCGCCTCCACGACCGGCACCCTTGGGTCCCGGAGGCCGTCGACCAGCATCACCGGTCGCGGAGAGATCTTCCCCACCCAGTTCGCGGCGTCGAAGGCTCGAAGCTTGCGCACCGCCGTCTCCATCGCCTGCGGCCTCTCGGTGACGCCGGGAAGCAGCACGTCCGTGTCATACAACAAGGCCGAGCGCCACGTCGCTCCGATCGAGGTGAGAACGGCGGCGTGGATGCGCGCGTCGTCCCCCGCCAGCAGGGCGCCCAGGAGTGCGCCCTGGCTGGTCCCGAGATAGCCGAAGTTCTTCCGGCACTCAGGGCGCCCCTCGAGGTAGTCGATGCCGCGGCGGAGGTCGATCACGTCGTCGCGGACCATCCCGGCAACGCGGTCCGCATCCTGGAGGACGCGGAGAAGCTGGTCACCGCTGGTGGCCCTCGCACCCGTGTACCGGGTGTCGATCGTGAACGTCGCGAGGCCCAACGCCGCCGCAGCGGGCCACAGCTGGGACGCCTGCTCCTTCGTCGACCCCGCGCCTCCCTGGTAGATCAGGCAGCCCTTCGGTGTCGTGCCGCGCGGAAGCGCGAGCAGCGCCGGCACGACGGCGCCGTCGGCGGCCGTGTAGGTGATGCTCTGGACGCGCACACCGGCGCTCTGCTGGACGTCGCGAACCACCGGGCGCAACGGACGCGTGCGGTCGTAGGCGAACGGGTCGTGCCGCGTCGGCGAGGGCTTGTCGCCACATCCCCCGAGGACTCCTGCAAGCGCCGCGACGACGAGCAGTTGCAGGACACCCCGTCTGGACATCCGGTTCGACCATAGTGGATCTGATGACCCGCGGCGCGGGTCGCCAACGGCGACGGAACGGTCTAGCATCGTCCGTTCCCTGGCCCGGCGGGGTCGGCAGGCGCACGGGGATCCACCATGAGGGTCGTCTTCCTGGATCACGTCGCGCGCCTTTCCGGTGCCGAGATCGGCATGCTGCGGCTGATCGCCGCCGCCGACGAGGTCGACGCTGTGGTGGTGCTGGCCGAGGACGGACCCCTGGTCGCGCCGCTCCGCGAGGCCGGCGCCCAGGTGGACGTGCTGCCCCTGGCGGAGGGTGCCCGCGGCCTGAGCAAGGGGAAGGTGCGGCCGGGCGCCTCGCTCGCCGGCGCCGCCGTGCACATGCCCGGCTATGTCCGCGCCGTGGCGCGTCGTCTGCGCGAGCTCGATCCCGATCTTGTGCACACCATGTCGCTCAAGGCGGGCATCTACGGCACGTTCGCCGCCCGCCTCGCCAGGCTTCCCGTCGTGTGGCACCTGCACGACCGGCTCGCCGCCGACTACCTTCCGCGGCCGGCCGTCGGCCTGCTGCGCGTGCTCGCGCGCACGCTGCCCAGCGCCCTCGTCGCGCCGTCGAGCTCCACGCTGGCCACCGTGGGTCGCCCCTTCCGTCCCGGCGTGCGACGGGCGGTCATCCCGCTGCCGGTGCCGATCCCGGCGCGACCGTGCGAGGTGCGCGACCGGGTGCAGCGGGTGGGCATCGTGGGACGGCTCACCCCCTGGAAGGGCCAGCATGTGTTCCTCGAGGCGTTCGCCCGGGCCTTCCCTGACCCGACCATACACGCGGCCGTGATCGGCGCCGCCACGTTCGGCGAGCAAGCGTACGAGCGCGCGCTGCGAGCCCAGGCGCGGGCGCTCGGCATCGAGGACCGGGTGGAGTTCACCGGGTTCGTCGCCGACATCCCCGGCGAGCTGCAGCGGCTGGACCTCCTGGTGCACGCCTCGGTCCTGCCCGAGCCGCTCGGCCTCGCCGTGATCGAGGGCATGGCGGCGGGCGTCCCGGTGCTGGCCGCCGACGCCGGCGGGCCGGCCGAGTACATCGAGGACGGCCGCGAGGGTCTGCTCTACCCGCCGGGCGACGTGGAGGCCCTCGCGGGTGCGCTCGGGCGCGCCACGAGGGACCGCGACCTGCGCGTCTCCATGAGCGCATCGGGGCGCCGGAAGGCGCACGCGTTCGCACCCGAGGCGGTCGTCGGGCGGATGCTCGCGCTGTACCGGGACGTGGCAACCCGTCACCGGACGTAGACTCCAGCGGGCATGGTGCCGGACCGCATCCCCGACCGGCAGCCCGGCACATGACGGCCACGGCGGCGTCGCGGGTGTGCGCCATCGTCGTGACCTACAACCGCCGTGACATGCTCCGCCGCTGTCTGGCCGCGCTGGCCGCACAGGAGCATCCGGTGGACATGACGGTGGTCGTCGACAACGCGAGCACCGACGGGACGGCCGACCTCGTCCGTGACCAGTTCCCGGACGTGGAGCTCCTCTCGCTCGAGCACAACGTGGGCGGTGCCGGTGGCTTCGAGCAGGGCCTCTCCTGGGCGCACCGCCGCGGCTACGAGTGGCTGTGGCTCATGGACGACGACACCCTCACGCTGCCCAGCACGCTCGGTGCGCTGCTCGACGGTGCGCGGCGGGCGCCGGGCAGGGAGCCGTTGCTGGTCTGCAGCGACGTGCGCTGGAAGGACGAGCGCCTGCACCCGATGAACGTCCCGCTGCCGCGGTGGCGTGATCGCGGGCACCTTGCCCAGGCTGCCGCCAGCGGTCTGTTGGCGGTGCGCTACGCGACGTTCGTGTCGGTGGCGCTGCGCCGGGAGGCGATCGACCGCTTCGGGCTCCCGCTCGCGCACTACTTCATCTGGGGCGACGACGTGGAGTTCACGGCGCGCGTGCTGCGTCACGAGCGGGGGTACCTCGTGCCGCAGAGCCGGGTCTATCACTGGACGCCGGAGCCCCACCACGGCGCCGGCGTCGACACCGACCGCTTCTACTACCACGCGCGAAACTCGCTCCAGCTGCTGCGCGGGTCGAGCCTGTCGCCGGTCGAGCGCGTGGACTACGGGCGCTACTACCTGCGGAGCATCGGGCGGTACCTCGTCGTCAACCGGGGCGACCGGCGGCGGCTGCGGATCCTGCTGCGGGGACTGCGGGACGGTCTGCGGGGACGCCCGCGGTGACGAGCGCGGCGCCCCGCGTCGTCAGCGTCCACGACGGCTCAGAGGCGCTGGCGCAGGCGCTCGCGTCGGAGGCCGAGTGGCTGTGGGTCCTCGCCGAGGGCGCGCGTCCTCGCCACAACGCGCTCGAGCGCCTGGTCGCGGCGATCGAGCCCGAGGACGCCGCGCCGGCCACCGTGCTCGCCGGCCTGCTGGTCGACGAGCACGGCGAGGCGCTCGATGACCGCATCCAGGCGGCCCCGAGGATCGACTCCGACGCGGCCGTGCGGCTCGTGGGCCAGCAGCTGCTGCCGATCCGCAGCGCCGGGTTCGCCCACTGCCTCGTCGCACGCGCGGCGTTCAGCCGCCACGGCCTTCCGGACGTCCGCCGGTTCGGGCCGTTCGCTGCGCAGGAGTGGACCGCCCGGGTGCTGAGGAGCGAGCCGGGCTACCTCGTCCCCGCGAGCGTGGTGGTCCTGCCCACCCTGGCCGAACGAGCCGACCGTGGCACTCCGCTCTTGCATCTGGTCGCCGCGATGCGCATGCTACCGACCGGGACCTGGAGCCGCGGAGACGCCGCATGCACTATCTGGCGCGCGCTCGCCGGGCGCCACCCGTCGTGACATGACCGCCGCCACCGCACTCCTGGATGTTGTCCCGCGTCGCCGGCTGGCTCCCCGCCTGCCCGACCTCGCCGGGACGTGGTGGCTCGCGGCACTCACGACCGGGGTGGTCACCTTCGGGTCGCTGCTCGTGGTGGTCGGCACGCCGCTCGTGCGCCTCCCGTTGGCGTTGGCGTTCGGATTCGCCCTGGCCATGGTCACGCTTGCCCGGCCGGCCGCCGGCGTCCTCGTCGCCGTGGGCTACCTCGTGCTCCTGGCGTTCCTGCGGCGCCTCCTGATCCCGACGACGGGTTGGTGGCAGACCGACCCGCTGCTGCTGGTCGGCCCGTTCGTGGCCGCGCTGTTGATCGTCAAGCTCTTCGTCCTCGAGCGGCGCCCGGTGGCCCCCGACCGACTCTCGAAGCTCGTGCTCGTGTTCCTGCTGGTCAGCATCGTCGAGGTTGCCAACCCGGCGGGAGGCGGGCCCGGGGTGGGCATCGTCGGACTCCTCTACGCCGCGGTTCCGCTGCTGTGGTTCTTCATCGGTCGCGAGCTGCTGGAGGATGCGTCGGTGGAGCGGCTGCTCCAGCTCGTCGTGGGGCTGGGCCTCGTCGTGGCGGCGTATGGCCTGGTGCAGACGGAGTTCGGTCAGCCGTCCTGGGACCGCGAGTGGGTGAACCTGGCCGGGTATGACGCGCTGCACGTCGGCGACGTCGTGCGCCCGTTCGGGACGTTCTCCAGCAGCGCGGAGTACGCGCTCTTCGTGGGGTCGGCCTTCGTCGTGGCGGTCGCGCTGACGCTTCGCGGTCGCGCGCTGGCCCTCCTCGCGCTGCCGCCGCTCGCCGTGGCGCTGTTCCTGGCGTCGGCGCGCGCCGCGCTGATCACGGCGGCCTTCGCCGCCATCGTCCTCATGGGCCTGCGCACCCTCCGGCCCTGGAGGGCGCTCGCGGTCATCCTCGTCGCGGCCGCGCTCGCCTTCGCGGCGCTCGAGGTCTTCGGCTCCTCGCTCTCGTCCGGGGCTGGGTCGGGCAACCAGCTCGTGAGCCACCAGCTCGGCGGGATCACCGATCCGCTGGACCCCAACAGCTCGACGCTGCTGCTGCACTTCGCCATCGTCATCGACGGGGTCAAGTGGAGCATCCACCACCCCCTGGGACAGGGAACCGCGTCGACGAACGTCGGCGGCGTGTCGCGGGGGTCCGGCGATCACGCCGCGGGCTCCACCGAGGTCGACGTCTCGAATGCCTTCGTGGCGTTCGGGCCGGCCGGCGGACTGCTCTACCTCGCGATCATCGTCATGGTGCTGTTCCGGGCAGCGAGGTGCTACTTCGCCGGACGGCCGATCATGCTGCCGATCATCGGTGTCCTGGTGGTCGGATTGGGGCAATGGCTCATCGGCGGCCACTACGCCCTGGCGCCGGTGACCTGGCTTCTCATCGGCGCCGTCGCGGCCATGGCGGCGCGCACGCCTCGCCGCCGGCGCCTGGTCGATCCTGCCCCTCGATGAGGCTGCGTGCGTCGTCGGGCCGGGCGGCCCCGGCAGCGCTGCGGCGGCTGACGCTTGTTTCGTCGGACGTGGCCCCCATCGGCGGGATGGAGCGGGCCTCCTTCGAGCTGTGCGAGCGACTGCTGCGGCGCGGCTGGGAGGTGACGGTGATCGCGCGCAGCTGCGCGCTGCCGGCGCACCCCGGGCTGCGCTTCGTGCGGCTCCGATCCCCGTCGCGTCCGGTGAGCGCCGCCCTGGCGTCCGACCTCGTGCTGGGCAGCCTGGCGGTCCGCCGGCATCGGACGGGCCTGGTCCAGACCGACAACCCCATCGTCGGCAACCGTGTCGAGGTGATCCACGCGCACTTCTGTGAGCGTGCCTACCGCGAGCGCGTGGGCGTCAGCCGCAGCCGTCGCGGGGATCCGTTGTACCGGCTCAACTCCTGGATCGCGGGCGCGATCGCGCTGCTCTGCGAGCGCTGGTGCTACCGGCCCCGCCGTGTTGGCGCGGTCGTGGGGGTCTCGCAGGGCCTGACCCGCGAGCTGGTCGACTTCTATCCTGGGATGCGCGACACCGTGCGCACGATCCCCAACGGGGTCGACTGCGGCGCCTTTCGGCCTGTCGCCGGCCAGCGCGAGCGTGTCCGCGCCGAGCTCGGGATCGCCGATGGCGAGCTGCTCGCGCTCTTCGTGGGAGGTGACTGGCACCGCAAGGGGCTGCGCTACGCGATCGAAGCAGTGGCGGCGGCGCCTGCGTGGCGGCTCGCCGTTGCCGGCGACGGGGACAGCACCGGCTTCGCCCGGTTGGCGGCGGACCGGGGGGCGGGGGATCGGGTCCTCTTCCTGGGCAAGGTGGCCCAGCCGCACGGCGTCTACGCGGCGGCGGACGCGCTCACCCTCCCGTCGCACTACGAGGCGTTCTCACTCGTCACCCTCGAGGCGGCGGCGGCGGGCCTGCCGCTCCTGGTCACGCAGATCAACGGCACCGAGGAGCTCGTCGAGGAGGGCGTCAACGGCTGGTTCGTGGAGCGCGACGGCGCGACGATCGCCGCGCGGTTGCACCAGCTCCAGCGCGATCCCGTCCATCACGCATCGATGCGGGAGGCCGCGCGGCGGTCGGCGGAACGCTACGACTGGGACCGCATCGTCGACGACTTCGAGCAGCTCTACTTGGAGCTGCTGGCCCCGGCGGACCTCCACTGACACGCCTGCCGTTGGCAGGCGTTCAGGTGGCGGCCCCGCGGGCGGATGGCGCGTCGCGGCGCAGGTCGGCGATCAGCTCCTCGGTCGCGTCGAGGGCCTGCCGCATGCAGTCGTCCATGTCGATGTAGAGGTAGTTGGCGAGCCGGCCGGCGAAGTAGGCGCGCTTGGGCCCGACGCGGTCGCGCAGGAAGCCCTGGTAGCGGTCGTTGAGGTCCCGGTTTTCCGGCAGCTCGATCGGGTAGTAGCGCGTCGGCGCGCCCGTGAACTCGAATCCGAGCACCGTCCCCTCGCACTTCTGGCCCGAGGCGTGCTTGGTCTCGTGGATCCTGATGAACGGGAACGCCTGCGCCGGATAGTTCACGACCATCGCGCCCTGGGCGTACTCGACGTGCGGGACGTGCACGGACTGCACGAGGATCCCGCGCCAGTCGAGGCTGCCGAAGCAGTGGCCGGCGAAGACGTCGAGCGGGCACGTGAGCAGGACCAGGTCGGCCTGCGCCTCGCGCATGTGTGCTGCGAGGTTCTCGAAGGTGACGTCGACCCCCGTCCTGAGCTCACAGTGCGCCCCCGCGAGCAGGCCGTCGATCAGGTCGGTGTAGCCGTCCGGCCCCGCAGGCCATCCCTGGTATGGGTCGGGGAAGAGGTACGGATCGTTGTCCCAGCGCACCGAGACGCGGCGCGGCGCCCATTGGGCCGAGAGCGTCCGGGCGGGACGGCCCCACTGCTTCTCGGTGTAGGGCCGGATGTAGCGCTCGTAGAGGACCGGGCCCATCAGGTCGAGACACCACTCCTCGAAGTTCGCCGCCGCGGCGCGGGCGGCCGGATCGACGCCGCGGCGCTCCTCCAGCTCCGCCTTGATCTCCGCACCACGCGACTGCCGGTCGATGTCCGACAGGAGGATCGGCCAGTTGAGGACCTTGTCCTCGATGACGATGTCCACCCGATGCCGGTAGGGCCGGAACGGCGTCATGGCGTTCGCCAGGTTCCAGATCTCCTCGTCGTCGGTGTGGAAGATGTGCGAGCCGTGCGGCTCGTAGAGCACGCCCTCCATGTGCTCGGACCGGATCAGCCCGCCGGGCACGTCGGCACGTTCCATGAGGACGGACGCGATGCCGTCCTGCGCGAGCCGCCAGGCGACGGTGCAACCGGTCAGGCCGGCGCCGACGATGAGGACGCGCGTCATCTCCGTCGAACCCCCGTGTCGCTCGTGTCCGCCACTGCTACGCGCGCTTCGCGTAGTACGGGTTCGAGCGCCGGGAGAAGTTGGCGACCGCGCCCATGGGGGTGACGCCGAACCGCTCCAGCTCATCGCGCAGCTGTCGCAGCTCCGGTTCGCTCTCGCGACCCAGACGCCCCACGATCAACACACCGTCGGCCTGCTTCATGAGGGGGATGGCGTCCGAGACGAGCGTGGGCGGGGGCGCCTCGATCACGACGAGGTCGTAGCTCGACCCTGCGGCGAGCAGCAGGTCGCGCATCGCGCCGGACTCGAGCATCTCACTCGGGTGGTCGGGCGGAGGGCCGGCAGGAAGCGCGTCGAACCCCAGCATCTCGGGCCCGCCCGGGCCGGACCCGTTCGAGCCTCCTCCGAGCGGGATCCGGAAGATGTGATCCGCCGCCTCCGGTCCGAGTGCAACCCCGGCCTGCAGCAGCGTGCTGAGCCCTCGCTCGGACGGGAGGTTGAGGAACGTGGCGAGCCGCGGTCGCCGCAGGTCGGCCTCGATCAACAGGACGTTGGCCAGTCCGCCCCTGGCGAGGGCGGCGGCCAGGTGGGTCGCCACCGTGGTCTTGCCGCTGCCCTTCCGCGCCGAGGTGACGAGCACGGAGCGGCGCTCCGCCTCCCCCTCGCCATGACGCAGGCTCGCCCGCAGGCGCCGGAACGGCTCCTCGACCGCGTCGGCGTCGTGACCCTCGAAGTCGGTCCTCCGGCGCAGGAGCCTGCTACGCGGGACACTCGCCAGCACCGGCACCCCGAGCGCGCCCTGCAGCTGGCCCACCCGGCGCACGCGGCGATCCAGCTGCTCGCTGGCCAGCGCGAGCCCCAGCCCGAGCAGCAGACCGATCGCGCCGCCGAGAACGCCGTTCAGCACCGGCTTTGGCGATGACGGGCCGGAGGGCGGATCGGCTCGCTGGACGACTTTCACGCCCCCGGTCTGCACCGCCGCGAGCAGGTTCAGCCGTTCGAGGCTGGCCCGCAAGGCCGTGGCGGTCGCGGCGGGAAGGTGCTGCTTGAGGTCCCGTCGGACCGTGTCGGCCGCCGCGGCGACCTGGTCCCGTTGGGCGTTGCGCTGGTAGGTGACGAAAGCGGTCGCGACCGCATCCGCGACCCGCGCTGACTGGTCCGACGTCGGCGCGCTCGCGGTGATCGAGACGATGTCCGACGTACCGGACGACGAGACCTTGACGTCGCGCTTGATCCGCTTCGGCGTGTAGTCCGGCCCGAGCCGGGCTGCGGCGCGCTGGCGCACCTCGTCGAGCGCGAGGAGACCGAGGTTCGTGGCGGCCTCGCGCACCGGATCCTGGTTGGGTACCTGGAGCGTGACCCCCGACACCGCGTAGTCGATGAGGGTGGGCTTGAAGAGCAGCTTCGCGGTGCTCTCGTAGCGCTTGGACTGGGAGGCCGAGAAGATCAGCGCGGCCACGACGCCCACGACGACCGCGAGGAGGATCACCCACGCGCGACGGCCGAGCATGGCCAGGAGGGCGCGAAGGTCTCCACCTTCGGTTGAGGCGCTGCCGCTACCGCTCATCGTCGACGTCACGCTGCGGGAGCCCGGCCGTCTCCGCCGTCGGCGGCACGGGCCGCGCGGGCGGGGATCCCATCGACAGCCGCTGTGGAGGCGGCCTCCAGGCGCTGCTGCTGCTCTATGTCGCCCACTGGTGCCTTTCTTGCTGCTGCGAGCGCACGATCCTGGAGCGGCGCGGGAGGCCTGTCAAGGCCGTCTGGCCAGGCCGCAGGCTCTCCTGTGAGGCGTGAAGCGCGAGCGGTCACCGGGCGGCGGAGCCTACCTGCCCGCCGTCGCACGTGCAACGGGCGCGCGCTCCGACGCCTGTCCACGCCAGGGGTGGTGCGGTCAAGGGTGGCGCTGGGACCGACGAGGAACGTCGTGACGCCCCGATCGCCACGGCACGGCGCCCGCCCCGACGTCGGCGCCACGCCGCCCTCTCATGACCGCCCCCCGCACCCTTCGCTACGTCCTGCCCGTCGCCGCCGCCTGCGCGCTGGCGTCCGCCGGCGTGGCCGACGCCGCGTCCGGCGCCGCGCTCCGGCCGCCGAGCGCGTCGAGCTCCAGGTTCGGGGTCGGTCCCGCGCAGGCGACCGACGGCGTCCGCGCCACGAGCTGGAGCGCGGGCCGGCCCGGCTCCTGGTGGCTCCGTGCGGCGCTCCGCCGCGCTGCCCCCGTGCGTAGTATCGACATCCTCGTGACCGGCCGCGGCGGGAAGCTCACGATCGCGACCTCGGCCGACGGCTGGGCGTTCCGTCCCGCCGCGACGGTGATCGCCCGCGCCGGTGTCCTGCGCAGCGTCGACCTCGACGGCCGTCGCGTCGCGGCCGTGCGGATCAGCGCCGCGGGCGCGAAGGCCGCCGCCGTCCGCGTCGCCGAGCTGCGCGTCCACCTGACGGCCGCCGCCGCGGCGCGGGAGCCCGCCGGTCCGGCGCGCAGGGGCGACGTGACGCCGCCGCCGTCGGGCGAT
>JAOPZW010000464.1 GCA_025963905.1 Solirubrobacterales bacterium
CGGCGGCCGGCGGGCAGGTCGGCGTCGGCGCGGCGGATGAGCTCGGCGGGGCCGTCCTCTGGCTCGAGTGCGGCGAAGCCGACCTTGATCTCGCAGCGGTCGGGGTCGGCCGCGAGCGCGGCTTGGACGGCATCGAAGCGCTGGCGGGCATCCGGGATCGTGGCGCCGGACATCACGCACAGGAACTCGTCGCCGCCGATGCGAACGATCGAGTCGTAGGAACGCAGATGACCGCGGATCGCCTGCACTGCACGCTGCAGCAGCGCGTCGCCGGCGGAGTGACCGTGCGTGTCGTTGACGGCCTTCAGGCCGACGACGTCGACGTAGGCGACGACGAGCAGGCCCGTCGTTCTGCGGGCGCGATCGATCTCGCGCGCAAGGTCCGCCAGGCCCGGCGCGCGCGTGCGGGTGCCGGTCAGCGCGTCGACCTCGGCGATCGCCAGCTGCTGCAGGAGCGCGTCGCGGTCCGCCTGGGCCTGACCCCGGTCGCGAGCAGCCTGCTGGCGATCTCGCTGCGCCTGAACACGATCTGCCGCGGCCCGGGCTCGACCATGAGCCGCCGCGGCGCGATCAGCGGCGGCACGCTTGCGGTTCGCCGCCGCGCGCAGCACGACCTCCGCGCCCGTCATCGCGTGCCCGTCATCTGTCCAGGAGGCATCGCGCGCCGCCAACTCGCGATCGAGCAGCGCGGCTGCCTCATCGCGCGCCACGGCCGCCAGATCGCGAGCGTGGGCAACGGCGTCGCGGGCGGCCGCAGCGTCGACGCGCGCGTGGGCCGCCTGCCCGCGTTGCACGGCGCTGCGATCGCGAAGGTCGCGCGTGACGTGGTGCACGCCGGCGTCGCCGCCGCGCACGAGGTCGCGATCGCTGGCCTCCTGGTCGGTGTCGGCGGCCGCCTGGTCGCTGTCGGCCGCGGTCTGGTCGCTGTCGGACGCCGTCTGCTCCGCATCGGCGAGCGTCTGATCCCGATCGGCGAGCGTCTGATCGTCGTCAGGCGCCCCCGGGACCGGGGTGACGCGCTCCTGCTGTCCGTCGACGGTCCCATTCGTGGAATCGGGACCATCGCTGGGCGTTGGGTCGGCCACGACGGGCCTCCTCCACGTGGGTAAGCAACAACTCTAGGTGAGCCCCCGCCTACCCGGTTGACCGGCGCCAGCGTAGCGTTTCTCCATGAGGTACCGGAATTCGGACGGTCGAGCTCGGGGGGGCGAGCGGCGTGGGATCGCGGATCTCGAGGGGTCGGCGGGCCGATGAGTTCGGCCGCGCCGCGCGGTCTTACGACGCAGAGCCCCACTGCACCCGCCCCTCCCGAAGGACCGCGTCTTGCTTACCCCCCGAGTCATCGAAGTCACCCGCGCGGGTCACCCGTGGAAGCATCCGCTGCCACGCCCGACGACCACCCCGAGGGGGTCCAGGTGAACCTTCCGCAGATCGTCTCGCCCGCCGAGTGGCAGGCAGCCGCCGACGCGCTGCTCGCCAAGGAGAAGCAGGCCACCCGGGCGCGCGATGCGCTGGCGGCCGAGCGCCGCAGGCTGCCGATGGTCCTCATCGAGAAGGACTACGTCTTCGATGGGCCCGACGGCGACGCAACCCTGCTCGACCCGTTCGAGGGCCGGCGCCAGCTGCTCGTCTACCACTTCATGTTCGCGCCCGGCGTCGAGGGCTGGCCGTCGGCGGGCTGCCCTGGCTGCTCGTTCTTCGTCGACAACATCGGCCACCTCGCGCACCTGCACGCGCGCGACACGTCCTTCGTGCTGGTGTCCCGCGCGCCGCTGGTCAACATCGAGCGATACAAGGAGCGCATGGGGTGGACGCTCCCATGGATCTCCTCGTCCGGCAGCGACTTCAACGTCGACTTCGGCCTGACGAGCGACCGCGGCGAGACGTTCGGCCTCAGCGTCTTCCTGCGCGACGGCGACCGGGTCTTTCGCACCTACTTCACCGCGGGGCGCGGGGTCGAGGCGCTCGGCAGCGTCTGGACCTTCCTCGACCTGACCCCGCTCGGCCGGCAGGAGGAGTGGGAGGACTCGCCCGACGGCCGGCCGCAGACGCCGCCGTACCAGTGGTGGCGGCGCCACGACGAGTACGCCCCGTCATGAGCGAGCGCGACACCTACCCGCCCGGCGTCCCCTGCTGGGTCGCGGCGTTCGAACCCGAGCCGGACGGCCTGGTCGGCTTCTACCGTGAGCTGTTCGGGTGGGAGACCGAGGACGTGCTGCCGCCTGACTCGCCCGGCAGCCACTTCCTCTGCAGGCTGCGCGGCCGCGACGTCGCCGCGGTCGTCTCGCAGGACGGCGTGTCCCCGCGGTCCGTGCCGATGTGGGCCACCTACATCTCGGTGGAGAGCGCCGACGACACCGCCCGCAGGGTGATCGATGCGGGCGGAAGCGTCGTCGGCGCGCCGTTCGACTCGCCGCCCGGCGGCGCCCGCGTCGCGGTCCTTGCCGACCCGGCCGGCGCGGTGTTCTGCGTGTGGCAGCCCGGTGAACGGCAGGGCGCCCACCTCGTCAACGAGCCCGGGGCATGGTCGATGAGCCAGCTCAACACCGCCGATCCCGAGGGCGCAAAGGCGTTCTACGGCGCGGTGTTCGGCTGGGCCACCGACACGTTCGACGCGGGAGAGGCTGAGATCACGCTGTGGCGCGTCCCGGGGTACGTGGGCGGTGAGCCCGAGCAGCCGGTCGCTCGCGACGTCGTCGGCGCGATGGTCCCGATGAGCGGCGATCAGCAGGACAATCCGCCCGCGCACTGGAGCGTCGACTTCTGGGTCGACGACGTCGACGCGGTCGTCGAGCGGGCCTTCCACCGCGGCGGCCGGGTCGTGATGCCGCCGGTCGACAGCCCGATCGGAACGACCGCCTTCCTGGCCGACCCGCAGGGCGCGGCGTTCTCGGTGAGCAAGGTGGGCCGCGGCCGGTTTAACAGCAGTGCCGTCGACTTAACGCTCGGGAGGTCTGGTTGTCGGCGCGCCGGGCCGCGGTCGCCGGCTTGACGCCCCAGTGGGATTTCGCGCTGTCCTCAAGGTGAGCCGACGGCCTGTCGATATGGCTTGCCATGCGACACCAGCGATTTCTGATCTCTTGCCTGGGTGCCCTGGTGCTCGTGACCACGGCGCCCACTGTTGCGAACGCCGCCTCGGCGGTCGTGACCGGCACGGTGAGCGGCACCACGCTGAGCCTTGCCACCAGCGCGGTGCCGAGCTTCTCGGCTAACTTGGACAACGGCGACTCGACGCCTACGTACACCGCCGCGTTGGCCGTGCAGGACACGCGCGGAACCGGGGTTGGTTGGAACGCGACGATCACTTCGACCCAGTTCACGACCGGTACGCAGACCCTGGCTGCTAACGCCTCGTCGCTGACTGGCGTGACTTCCGCGTGCACCTCTGGTACCTGCACCAACCCGACTAACTCGGTGGCCTATCCCGTGGCGGTTCCCGCCGCGGCGACGCCGCCAACGGCGGTGAAGTTCTTCAACGCGGCGGCGAACACCGGTATGGGCAAGTTCACCGACACGCCCACCATCGGGGTCTTCGTGCCGCAGAGCGGCTTCGCGGGCACCTACACGAGCACGCTGACCCTTGCCATCGTCACGGGGCCGTAGTCTGTCCTCC
>JAOPZW010000472.1 GCA_025963905.1 Solirubrobacterales bacterium
GCTTGAGCAGCTCGCGCGCGATGACCATGCGGTGGACCTCGCTGGCGCCGTCGTAGATCCGCGCGGCGCGCGCGTCGGCGTACCACTGGGCGATCGGCTCGTCGGTCGCGATGCCGTGGGAGCCGAACACCTGCACCGCGCGGTCCATGACGCGGCCGAAGGCTTCGCTGACGAAGGTCTTGGTCATCGCGACCTCTTGGCGGTGGGGCAGCCCCTGCTCGACCTTCCACGCGGTGTGCAGGACCATCAGGCGCGAGGCGTACAGATCCATCGCGCTGTCGGCCAGGAAGAACTGCAGCGCCTGGTGGCGCGCGAGCTCCTTGCCGAACGCCTTGCGCTCGAGGAGCCGCTGCGACGTGAGGTCCAGCGCGCGCTGGGCGACGCCGATCCAGCGCATCGCGTGCGCCAGCCGACCCCCGGCCAGGCGCTTCTGGGCGATGACGAAGCCCTCGCCCTCGTTGCCGAGCAGGTTCTCCAGCGGGACGCGCACGTCCTCGAGCGCGATCTCGGGATGCCCGCCCGGGAAGTGCGCGCCGATGATCCCCGGATCGCGCACGACCCGCCAGCCCGGCGTGTCGGTCGGCACGAGGATCAGCGAGTAGTTGCGGTGGCCGGCGGCGTCGTCGGTGCCGGTCTTGGCCACCACGATGCCGAACGCGGCGCCGTCGGCGCCGGTGATGAACCACTTGCGCCCGTTGAGGACCCACTGGTCGCCGTCGCGCACGGCCGTTGTCCGGAGGTTCGTCGGGTCCGAGCTGGCCACGTCGGGCTCGGTCATCGCGAAGCACGAGCGCGTGCGGCCCTCGGCCAGCGGGCGCAGGAAGCGCTCCTTCTGCTCCTCGGTGCCGGCGATCAGCAGCGTGTGCATGTTGCCCTCGTCGGGCGCCATCGCGTTGAGGCCCAGGGAGGCCAGCCCGCTGACGCCGCACTCCTGGGAGATGAGCGACATGCCCAGCACCCCGACGCCGAGGCCGCCCCACTCTTCGGGGAGGTGGGGCGTGTAGATGCCCAGCTCGCGCGCCCGCTCGCGCAGGCGCTCGACGACGTGCCAGCTCGCGAGCACGTCGGTGGGGTCGGCGATCTCGCGCTCGGCCGGCAGAGCGTCCTCTGCGATGTACGTGCGAACGCGCTCGAGCAGCGCCGCCAGCTGCGGGGGGATAGTGAAGTCGATCGTGCCCGCCATGAGGCATCGAACCGTACTGCGAGGCGCCGCGTCGCTCCGCTACGGTTGCCCCGGAGATCGGCGCGGGTTCCTGGCAGGGGACCGCAACCCTTCCGCCCCCGCGGCGGTTGTACCTCTTGAGCCGTCCCGCTGTGCGGCCGCGCCGCATCCCTCCTTCCCCGACTCCGAGACCCCCTTTTCGCATGCCCAAAACTGCACTCCTCGCCGTCACCGCCCTCGTCACCGTCCTCGTCGCCGCGCCCGGCGCGGCACACGCCTCGTCGCAGCAGACCATGACCTTCGAAGCCCCGCGCGACCTCATGGACCCCTCCACGCGCACGCAGGCGCTGAACGAGATCGGGGCGCTCGGCGTCCGGTCCGTGCGCGTCGTCCTGTACTGGCACAGCGTCGCCCCCGCCGCCGACTCGCGCGTCAAGCCGAAGTTCGACGACACCGATCCGACCGCCTATTCGTGGGGCGAGTACGAGCCGCTGATCCAGGCGATCCACGACCGCGGCTGGAAGCTCCTGCTCACCGTCTCAGGACCCGTTCCGCGGTGGGCCACCAACGGCGCCAAGGACACGGTCACGCGGCCCAGCCCGGCGATGTTCGGACAGTTCGTGACGGCGGTGGGCCGGAAGTTCGGCGCCGTCGTCGACCGCTTCTCGATCTGGAACGAGCCCAACCAGCCCCAGTTCCTCCAGCCCCAATTCGACGCCCGGCACCGCGCCACCTCGCCGATGATCTACCGCAGCCTGTTCCTCGCGGCCCAGCGCGGGCTGCGCAGCGCCGGGATGCCGAACAAGCCGATCCTCCTGGGCGAGACGTCGCCGCGGGGCACGGGCAAGGTGGTCGCGCCGCTGACCTTCCTGCGCGGGACGCTGTGCCTCGACGATCGCTACCACCGCACGTCCAAGAGCTGTCACAAGCTGAACGTCGCCGGCTACGCCCACCACGCCTACACGACCCGGGAGGGCCCGCTGTTCAAGCCGCCCGGCGCCAACGACGTCACGATCGGCGTGCTCTCGCGCCTGACGACGACGCTCGACCGGGCGGCACGCGCCGGCATGCTGCCCGCCAAGCTGCCGATCTCGCTGACGGAGTTCGGCATCCAGAGCGTGCCGGACCCGTTGATCGGGGTGAGCCTGTCGCTGCAGAACGAGTACCGCTCGATCGCCGAGCGCATCGCCTACGAGAACCCGCGCGTGACCGCGTTCTCGCAGTACCTCCTGCGAGACGACCTGCCCGACGCCCCGAGCGGCAAGTACGGCGGCTTCGAGTCGGGCCTGCGCACCTCCGGCGGCAAGGACAAGCCGTCGTTGCAGGGGTTCCGCCTGCCCCTCGCCGCCAAGCGCAGCGGCTCGGGTGTCTCGCTGTGGGGCCTCGTGCGTCCTGCGACGGGGGCCACGACCGTCCGGGTGGAGTTCTCCGACGGCAAGGCCTTCCGCACGCTGGCCAACGTGCGGACGAGCGCGCGGGGGACGTGGGCCAAGCGGTCGGCCTACCGGTCCACCCGGCGCTGGCGCGTGCAATGGACCGCGCCCGACGGCGCCACGTTCACCAGCCCGCCCGTCGGCGCATACCGGTAGCGGTAGCCTCCTGCTCGAATGGCCCGACAGCTGTGGCTCCTGCGGCATGGCGAGGCCGAGCCGCACGACTCCGCGCCCGACGCCGAACGCAGGCTGACGCCGCGCGGTGAGCGGCAGGCGCGCACGGCCGGCCGGGCGCTGGCCGCGCTCGGCCTCGAGTTCCAGATGGTGTTCACGAGCCCGAAGGTGCGGGCTCGTGACACCGCCCGGCTGGCGTGCGAGGCGCTCGCGGCGGAGCCGATCGAGCACGAGAAGCTGGCCGAGGGCTTCGATGCCTCCGACGCCTTGGAGCTCATGGCCGCCGCGGGCGACGACAGGCGCATCCTGCTCGTCGGCCACGAGCCGGACTTCAGCCAGGTGGTCCACGACCTCACCGGTGGGCGCATCGCACTGAAGAAGGGCGGCGTGGCCGCCATCGCGCTGGATGGCAGCAGCGGACGGCTCGTCGCGCTCCTGCGCCCGCGCGAGCTCGACCGGATCGCGGGCGCGGCCGAGTAGGGCCGGCGGGCGGGGCCGGCACGGCATCTACCATGGAGTGGTGCCTGAGCTGCCGGAGGTCGAGATCACGGCGCGGCGCTTGGACGCCGCACTCCGGGGCGCGACCATCGAGTCGGCGCTCGCTCCGGGCATCAACGCGCTGAAGACGTTCGATCCGCCGCTGCACGCGATCGAGGGCCGCGCGATCGCAGGGGTGCGCCGGCGTGGCAAGCACCTCGTCGTCGACGTCGAGGGCGACCTGGCGTTGCTCGTCCACCTCATGTCGGCCGGCCGGCTGCAGCTCTTCGACAAGCGCGCCTCGCTGCGCGACCGCACCTCGCGCCTGCTCGTGCGCGTGGAGGGCGAGCGCGAGTTGCGCCTGCGCGAGTTCGGCACGCGGCAGGCGGCGTGGGTGAAGGTGCTGCGGTCGGGCGAGGTCGAGGCCGACGACGCGCTCGCCACGCTCGGACCCGACGCGTGGCCCGACCCGCCGCCGTTGCGCGAGCTGCTGGCGGCCCACGGCGCGCGCCCGCTGCACGCGGTGCTGCGCGACCAGCGCGTGGTCGCCGGCATCGGGCGCTCGTGGGTGGACGAGATCCTGTGGACGGCCCGCCTCTCGCCGTTCAAGCGCGGCGACGACCTGGACGAGTCCGAGGCCGAGGCGCTGCGGGCCGCCGCCGTGGCGTGCCTCGGGGGCGCGCTCGACCACTACGAGGAGGTCGTGCACCTGCCGATCCCCGACAAGCTGCCGCTGCCGCTGCAGGTCCATCGGCGCCAGGGCGAGCCGTGCCCGCGTTGCGGTGCGACCATCGAGGCGGTCCACTACGAAGACTACGTCATGTGCTACTGCCCGGTCGACCAGACAGGGGGCCGTGTGCTCAAGGACCGTCGCCTCTCCCGCCTGTTGAAGTAGCGTCCCGGCGATGATCGAGACCGGCCAACCCGCCCCCGACTTCGAGCTGCCTGACCAGGACGGCGAGCCCGTCACGCTGGCCGGGCTGCGCGGGCGCCGCGTCGTCCTCTACTTCTATCCGAAGGCCGACACCCCCGGCTGCACGACGCAGGCGTGCGGCATCCGCGACCACCGCGCCGACTACGACGCCGCCGGCGCGGTCGTCCTCGGCGTGTCGCCCGACACGGTCGCCAAGGTCAAGCGCTTCCACGACAAGTTCGACATGGGCTTCACGCTCCTGGCCGACACCGACCACCACGTCGCCGAGGCCTACGGCGTCTGGGCTGAGAAGTCGATGTACGGCCGCACCTACATGGGCAACCAGCGCGCGACGTTCATCATCGACGAGGAGGGCATCGTGCGCCACGTCATCCCGAAGGTGTCGCCGAAGACGCACGACGACGAGGTGCTCGCGGCGCTGGGGGACCTGCCGGCCGTGGCCTGACCGCGACGAGCGGGGTCGCCGATCCATCACGCGCGGTGATCCATGCTGCCGCGAACGTGACTTCGACATATCGAAGACGCGCGCCTACGATCCTCTGCATGGAGCTCCGCCACCTTCGAACCATCGCCGCCGTCGCCCGCCACGGGTCGTTCACGAAGGCGGGGGAGGAGCTGCACCTCGCGCAATCGGCGATCTCGCAGCAGATCCGCCGCCTGGAGGCCGAGCTCGGCATCCAGGTCTTCACGCGCAACAGCCGGTCGGTCGAGCTGACCGCCGAGGGCCGGCTGGTGCTCGACTACGCGCACCGGGTCCTGCACGAGGTCGAGGGCCTCCACAACGAGCTCGAGGAGCTCAGCGGCCTGCTGCGCGGCGAGCTCAAGCTCGGCGGCATGTACCCGACCGGCCTGTACGACCTCGCCGATGTCATCGCCGACTTCCACGCGCGCCACCCCGGGGTCGCGATCCACATGGTCGAGCGCACCCAGGACGAGCTGCTGGACAAGCTGCGCTGCGACGACCTCGACGCCGCGTTCACCGCGGTCGACCCGGACGTCCTCGGCGAGGACTTCGCCGCCAGCCTGATCTGGGAGGAGGAGTTCGTCGTCGCGCTCCCCGTCGACCACCCGCTCACGCGCTTCGAGCAGGTCACGCTCGAGCAGCTGGCCGGCGAGGAGCTCGTCACCTACCGCGAGAACTCCGCGCTGCGCCTGCGCCTGGAGAAGGCGATGGCCAAGGTCGGGCTCCAGCCGCGCAACGCCTTCATCTGCACCGAGATGGGCGCGGTGCGCGCGCTGGTCTCCAAGGGCCTCGGCGTCGCGGTGCTCCCACGCTCGATCGCCGACGAGCCCGGACCAGCGATCACGTTCCGGCCCGTGGGCCCCGAGCTGCTGACGTGGCCGGTCGCCCTTGTCTGGCGCGCGGGCCGCCGCCAGCCGCCCGCGGCCAAGGCCTTCCTCCATCTCGCGCTCGCGCGCGCCGAGGAGGCCGCGGCGGCCGACGGCCGGGACCCGCAGGCGCAGCCGCCCGTCAAGCTGGTGGCCTAGAAGCCACGCCGCTACGGGGGCTGTCGGGAGTCACGGTCGTCGTACGTCGACGAGGTCGTCGATGACCTGAAAATCGCTGACGTTGTGTGTCACCAGCCTCGTCTGCACCGACGATGACGAATGCAGTTCGGCAAGCGACGCCGCACTGATCGCGCCCTCGAGGTCGCCCGGACCCTCGGCGCCGATCAGCACCGACGTGTCGAGCACGGCTCTCACTCGGCGAACGGGTCCGACAGCTGCGCGGGAAGCGCTTCGAGATCCTCAGCGAGGGTCCGGGCGGCAGGTGTGTCCCAGATACGCTGAAGCTGTCGGCCGGCGACCCATTGGCGCGGCTTCGCCGGTCCGAGCCGTGCCACGGGTCGACCAGACACCGTCACCGTGAACTCCTCGCCCGCCTCGGCGCGACGGAGCACGTCACCGACGTTGTTACGAAGCTCCTTCTGGGGGATCGTCGTCACGGATCGAACGTAGCAACTCTGCTACCCGTGCACGAGTCGGACTCAGGCTCGGCGGTCGAGCATCCACGTGGCGATCGCGTCGACGAATCCCCCCGCGTCGGCGATCGCACGCTCGCCTTCGCCTCGGTCGGGTGCATCCGCCAGGTCGTAGTCCGCGCCGCTTCGGCGGTCGAACAGCGAGCGTAGGATCTTGCCCGTTTCTGGCTCGAGCTCGTCGCGCCTCACCAGGAGCTCCACGAACGCGGCGATGACGCCCGAGTGCTTGGACCGCGTCTCGCCCAGCTCCTGGAGCGCGACCTCGGCCGCGTAGAACGCCGCGTAGCACGCCCGCGAGATGGCCTGCGCGTGGAATCCGCCGTCGGCGAGATGGCGTGCCGCGGCGAGCTCGCGTCGCGGCCGGGCGAGCGGATCGGGCGGAGTCACGCGACGGGCACGCCGTCAGCCAGGGCCCGGATCAGCGCGGGCCGGCGGGGGTTCCTCACTTCGCATGCGTCCACCGGCAGCGCGCTGACGACCGTCCCCGTCCGCAGCGTGTGGTCCCAGAGGACGTCGTCCATCGCCGCGCGGTCGGACCACGAGTCGCCGTCGCCTTCGCTCAGGACGACCAGCAGGTCCAGGTCCGACTCGGGGCCGGGCTCTCCGCGCGCCGACGACCCGAAGGCGAGCACCTGCTGAAGACGATCGCCAAAGACTTCCCGCAGATCCCGTGCGACCTCGGTCGCCAAGCGAAGCCGCCCGCTCTCCGGCGGCGGGGGCGGCGGATCAGCACGGGTTGCGATGAGTCTCTCCGCGGTCGCCTCGTCGATGAGGTGGTGATCGGCGAGCCACCACGCAGCGCGCCGCTCCATCCGCGCATTCGAGAGCGCGAACCATGCGGCACGCAGATCGGGGTGGTCGAAGAGCTCGTCCTTGAACCGCCTGAAGGCTCCGCGGCCGGAGATCGCCCGTTCCAGGTGATCCCGCACGTCTGGATCGGGCACGGAGGCCGTGAACTCCGCCATGTCGTGATACGCCTCGCTGGATTCGAGCGGTTCGACGAAGATCAGACCGCGATCGTCCGGGTGACCTTCACCCAGCTCGTCCCCAAGGCTCTCGGACCACAGCTCGAGCTCGCCGGTCCCAGGATCGATCCACCAGGAGTGCTCCGGCGACTGGTCCTGCAGCGCCTCAGCCAGATCGCTCAGCGTGCGGTCGTCGGCGTCGAGCATCCGTCAGTCGCTCCACCAGCGCGGCGTCATCTCGACGTCGGCGTTCCCGTCGCTCGGCGCGCCGAAGGCGATGACCTCGGCGCCGTCGGGGCCTGCCTCGATGCAGCGCATGGTGGGGCCGGGGACGCGGATGGCGTCCCACGGGCGCAGGTCGACCACCTCGTCGTCGAGCTTGATCCGGGCGGTGCCGGAGACCAGCACGTAGACCTCCTCCTGGGCTTCGTGACGGTGGCCGAACGGCATGCGGAAATCCGGCGCGACGCGGAAGAGGCTGACGCCGGAGTTCTGAAGCTCCAGCGGGACGCGTGCAAAGCGTGACTCGAGGCCGTCGGACAGCCCGAACTTCGGCGCCATGTCCTCGACCTCGCGCAGGTTGACGATCGTGTGGTCGCTCATGACGGCGATTCTCGCAGCGCCCTACGCTCCAGGACAATGACCGCGTTCACTTCCCCGCTCGCCGAGACCCTCGCCGCCGACACGCTCGAGCGCTTCCTGCGCTACGTGCGCATCGACACCCAGGCCCGTCGTGATCGCACGCAAAGCCCGAGCACGCCCGGGCAGCTCGAGCTCGCGCGGATGCTCGTCGGGGAGCTCCACGAGGCCGGCCTCGCCGACGCCGCGCTGGACGCCAACGGCTACGTCACCGCGACCCTCGAGGCCGGCACCGGCAACGGCGATGGCCCGGTGATCGGGCTGGTGGCGCACGTCGACACGAGCCCGGACGAGTCGGGTGCCGGCGTCGAGCCGATCGTTCATCGCGGCTACGACGGCGGGACGCTGCACCTCCCGCGCGGCGGGACGGCGCTCGACCCGGCCGACATGCCGGTGCTCGGCGCCAAGGAGGGCCATGACATCGTCACGAGCAGCGGCGACACGCTCCTGGGCGCCGACGACAAGGCGGGCGTGGCGGAGATCATGGCTGCCGTCGCCCATCTCGCCGCCCACCCCGAGCTGCCCCGCCCGAAGCTGCGCGTGTGCTTCACGCCCGACGAGGAGATCGGCGAGGGCGCGACCCTGTTCGACATCGAGCGGTTCGGCGCGGACTGCGCCTACACGATCGACGGCTCGCAGCCCGGCGAGATCCAGGACGAGACGTTCTCCGCGGCCGAGGTGATCCTCACCCTGCACGGCGTCGACGTGCATCCCGGCTTTGCGACCGGCAAGCTCGTCCACGCGGGACGCCTCGCGGCCCGCATCGTCACCGCGCTCCCCAGCGACACGCTGACGCCCGAGACGACCTCCGGCCGCGAGGGGTTCATCCACATCTACGAGATGCACGGCTCGGCCGGCAGCGCCGTGGTGCGCGCGATCGTGCGCGACTTCGACGACGCCCGCCTCGAAGAGTCGGTCGAGCTGCTGCGGCGCACGGCGCAGGAGGTCGCGGCGACCGAGCCGCGGGCCCGCCTCGAGGTCGACGTCCGCACGCAGTACCCCAACATGCGTCGCTACCTGGACGACTTCCCGCAGGCGGTCGCCGCGGCCGAGCAGGCGATCCGCGAAGAGGGTCTGGAGCCCATCCGCCAGCCGATCCGCGGAGGCACCGACGGGTCGCGCCTGAGCGCCATGGGACTCCCGACGCCGAACGTCTTCACGGGCGGCCACGAGTACCACTCGGTGCGCGAATGGGCGTCGGTGCAGGACATGGCCTCCGCCGCGGCGACGATCGTGCGCCTGGCCGAGGTCTGGACGAGGCCCGAGCTGCGCGCCGCCGGTGGCCGCCGGCACGACGCGCCGCCGCGCTGACGGCCGGCCCTACGACGACCGCTTCGAGGACCGCCGCCGCACGGCGCAGCTCTGCCCGCTCACGCCGTGCGGCGTGACGGTCACGCGGAGCGTGGTCGCGCCTGGGCAGGCCGCCACGCGCAGCACCGAGGCGCCGGGCGAGGAGGTGATCGCGCCGCCGCTGACCTGGGCGGCGTACCCGCCGGGGTACTGGCGGGCGGGAACCATGAACTCGCTGCGCGCCCAGGCGGCGAAGGCGCCCCGACCGCGGGCGCGGGCGGTCGTGTACTCGGCCCGGAACGTCTTCGTGTCGCGCGCGAACGACCAGCTGCGCGGCGTGCCCGAGACCAGTCGCGGGTAGGGACGCACGACCGTGTCGAGCTTCGCCGCCTGCAGGTTGTCGCCGGCGGGCGGCCGGCTCGGATCGATCACGAGCGCCTGCGCGGTGCCCGGCCCCGACGTGGTGGGGTCGTTGCAGCCGCAGTACGCCCACCACATCCAGCTGACCCTCGTGCGATCGGCGCGGTCGACCATCGCCTGGTTGTTGCTGGCGTCGTCCGTGGCGCCGAACTCCGTGAGCATCAGCGCGTCGCCGGTGCCGGCGACGTGCTTCTCGGCATTGGCGAACACGAGGTCGTCGAACGGGTCGCAGCCGGTGTTGGATCGGGTCTGCGGCTCGAACAGGCAGTAGTCGTGGAAGGAGAAGCCGGCGTGCGGGTCGCCACCGGAGACGACGTGCGTGGCCGGCCCGTTGTTGAAGATGACGTTCGGCTCGTACCAGGCCAGGCCCCGCGGGTCGACGCTGCGGATCGCGGCGATCACCCTCGCGTTGAACGCGGAGAGCCTGGCGTCGAACTCCGGGCAGCCGGCGAGGTTGACGCACGGCTCCCACGCCGTGCCGGGGAACGGCTCGTTGAACAGGTCGTAGCCGAGGAGGCCCGGGTCGCTGTGGAAGCGCTGGGCCACGTGGCGCCAGGCCGCCGCGTAATGGTCCTGCAAGCCGACGCCGTCCGGCCCGGGGTCGTTGGCCCAGAAGTGGTCGAACGCCCGCTCCAGCGACGGCAGCAGCAGGTAGTTCGGGCCGAAGCCGTAGTCCGGCTTGTTCGGCAGCCCGTCGTCCTGGATCGCCCAGTCGGGGAAGCCCTCCCCGTAGAAGCGCTCGTTGAGCTGGTCCTGGTGGAAGTCCAGCTGCGTGAGGATGCCGCGGCGGCGCAGCAGTGCCACGGTCGTGGCGATGCGGTCGAGGTAGGCGTCGTCGTAGACGCCGGGCTGGGGCTCGACCGCCTTCCAGATCACGCCGAGCCGTACCGCGTTGAAGCCCTCGCGCGCCAGGAACGCGGCGTCGGTGTCGTCGAAGCCGATCGCGTCCGGGGCGTACGGCGGGCGCTTGTAGACCATGTTCACCCCGTGGATCACCAGGACGCGCCCGCGCGCGTCCGTGATCCAGCGCCCGGCGTGGTCGACCGGCGGCGACACCGCGGCGCCGGCCGGTGCGACGCCGGCGGCGATCATCACCAGGCAGACCAGCGCGGCGCGAGTGACGTTCCTGACGTGGTGCTCCATATACCTGTAGATCATCACGACGGCCGCTGGGCCGACGCGCCGGTTGCCGCGGATCGGCGGCGCGAGCCCAGCGTCCGCATGGTGACGCCGCCCTGAACCCAAGTCAGTACCTTTCGCCGGTGCTCGCCTCGGGTCACGAGTCGCACGGCAGGGATTCGCGTACCAAGAAAGGCAAGGAATGACTGACAGCATCGGGACGCGGCGCGTCGGACGGCGCGGATTTCTGGCTGGAGCCGGCGCGGGGGCGCTGGCCGGGGCGCTTCCGGCGACCGCCGGCGCGGCGAAGAAGCCGGCCAAGAAGGCCGCGAAGAAGCCCAAGACCAAGAAGGTCGACGTGTGCGTCGTCGGCGCCGGGCTGTGCGGCCTGACCGCGGCGCGCGACCTGCGACGGGCGGGCCTGAAGGTCCACGTCATCGAGGCCGACAAGCGCGTCGGCGGGCGCGTGTGGACCGACTTCACCAGCGACCACGTGCCGGCGAACTACGGCGCGACGTTCATCGGACCGGGGCAGGACCGCATCGCGGCGCTCGCGAGCGAGCTCGGCGTCAAGACGTACCTCACCTACAACGACGGCAAGAACGTCCTGTACTTCGACGGCCAGCGCCAGCTGTACACGGGCACCGTGCCGCCGATCGACGTCGCCTCGCTGGTCGAGGCGCAGCTGCTGATCAACCAGCTCAACAGCATGGCGCAGGAGATCGACCCGGCCGCGCCGTGGAAGGCGCCCCACGCCAAGGAGTGGGACGGGCAGACGTTCGAGACCTGGAAGCTGGCCAACGCGAAGACCGACGGCGCGCGCAAGCTCATGGACCTGGCGATCGAGGCGCTCTTCAGCGTCCAGTCGCCGGAGGTCTCGCTGCTGTTCGTGGTGTTCTACATCCGCTCCGCCGGCAACCTCAACCTGCTGGTCGACACCCCCGGCGGCGCCCAGGAGTCGCAGTTCGTCGGCGGTTCGCAGCAGATCCCCGAGAAGCTGGCTGCGTCGCTGGGGAAGGGCGCGGTGACGCTCGACTCTCCCGTCCGCTACGTCATCACCAAGGGCCGCCTGACGACCGTGCGCAGCGAGCGCATCACCGTCGTCGCGCGGCGCGTGCTGATCGCCGTGCCCCCACCGATGGTCACGCGCATCGTCTTCGAGCCGGGCCTGGCCGCGCTGAAGGACCAGCTCTACCAGCACCTGCCGCTGGGCTCGATCGGCAAGGCCATCGCCATCTACGACACCCCATTCTGGCGCAAGGCGGGGCTGACCGGCCAGGCCACCGGCGACACCGGCCCGATGAAGGCCACCTTCGACCTGACCCCGCCGTCGGGCAGCCCGGGCGTGATGATGGGCTTCATCGACGGCCAGGACGCCCGCGTCTTCGGCACCTGGACCCAGCAGGAGCGGCACGACCGCTGCATCGAGCAGTTCGCGGTGTACTTCGGCGACGAGGCCCGCAAGCCCCGCCAGTTCCTCAACGTGCTGTGGGACGAGCAGCCGCTCCACCGAGGCTGCCCGGTCACCGTTCCGGGGCCTGGCGTGCTCACCGCCTTCGGCGACGCGCTGCACGCCCGCGACGGCGCGCGCTTCTTCGCCTCGACGGAGACCGCGACGGTCTGGGCGGGCTACATGGACGGCGCGATCCAGGCCGGGCAGACCGTCGCGGCGGAGATCGCGAAGGACCTCGGATGAGGCGGCGGGCCTCGGCGCTTGCGCTGGTGCTGGCGCTTGTGCCGGTGGCCGGCCTGTGCAGTGCCGCCGAGGCGCGGGACAAGTGGAACACGCGCGTGCTCGCGCACGTGCCGGCGCCGGGCTTCCCGGCCCACAGCTACGTCGACGCGGCGGGGCACATCTGGGAGGGCACCTACGTCAATCCCAATGGCGACACGGTGCCTTCACGGGTGTTCGAGTTCAGCGGCGACGGCGGGCTGCTGCGGAACTACAGCGTGCCGGGCCAGAGCCTCGCCCACGAGCACGGGGTGCAGGTGGCGACCAGCGATGCGCGCGGGCGGCTGGTGCTGCTGGACCGCACGCCGTCGCGGGCGCTGATCCTCGACCCCAGCGACGGCAAGATCACAACGTACGCGACGTTTCGCGACGTGCACCCCTGCAATCAGGGCGGGGCGCCCGGCGACTGCTCGCAGTCCCTCAGCGACGGCGCGCCGTTCGCCGACTACGCGGCCTGGGGCCCCGACGGCTCGCTCTACGTCACCGACTACGCGCAAGCGGTCGTCTGGAGGGTGCCTCCGGGCGGCGGCAGGCCAAGCGTCTGGCTCACCGACGCGCGGCTGGACGGGGGTGGCTTCGGGACCGCGGGCATCGTGCTGGCGCCCGACCGGCGCACGCTGCTGATCTCCCAGGCCTCAGGGCTGGGGCTGAACCCCGGCGATCCGACGCGCGGGCACCTCTACAGCGTGGCGATCCAGCCCGACGGCAGCGCCGGGGCGCTGAAGCAGCTGTGGGAGTCGCTGCCCACCGACCTGCCCGACGGCTTCGCCGTCGCGGCGTCGGGCAACATCTACCTCGCCAACGTCGGCCTCTCCGCGCAGCTGGTGCAGATCTCGCCCGACGGCGCCGAGGTCGCCCGCTTCCCCTCGACGTTCGGCACGGGCGACAACGGCTCACCGGTCCCGTTCGACAGCCCCTCGGGGCTGGCGTTCCTGGGCACGCGGCTGATCGTGGCCAACCAGAGCGCGCTCGTCGGCGACTCGAGCCACCAGGTGCTGCTCGACGTCGAGGCCGGGGAGCCGGGCGCGCCGGAGCTGATCCCGGCGGATTCGGGTCCGTCCACGGTGAAGGTCGCATCGGCGGTGGTGGTCACCGGCACGGTGTCCGCGCGCCATGGGCGGCGCGTCACGATCACGTTGTCGCGCTCGCTCGCGACGTCGCCGGCGCGCGTGCGGGTGACCGCCGCGGGCCGCACTCTCGCCACCGGGACGCTGCGCGGACGCACGCTGCGGCTGGTGCTGCGCCGTGCCGTGAAGCTCGGCAGCAACGTGACGATCCGGCCGCTGCGCCCTGGCGGAGCGCTCGACGCGACGGTTCTGCGGATCCGATAGCCGTAGACGGACGCGCCGCCGACGCTAGTCGCGGGCGCGGGTGCGCCTGCGCTTGCGGCGCGCCACCGTTGCCGAGAGCAGGACGCCCAGCACCACCGAGATGGCGATGACCACGATCAGCGAAGCCTGCGTCGAGGCGACCACGAAGTTGACCTTGACCTTCTGGGTGTTCGTCGCCGCGAAGACGATGATCAGCATGGCGACGAGGCCCGCAGCGACGCTCTTGCTGTCCAGTCCGCCCCCGGAGCGCTTCGCGGGTGGCGCGTCCGGGCCGGTGCGGACGGGATCGTCGCTGGTCATGAGCCGGACACTACCGCCGCGCCTGCGTCATCATCCGGCGCCGCATGCTCCCCGCGGCAGTCATCTTCGACAACGACGGCCTGACGCTCGACACCGAGCAGGCGTGGACGCGCGCCGAGACCACGCTGTTCGCCCGCCACGGGTCGATCTTCACCGACGATCACAAGCGGGATCTGCTGGGCTCGTCGCGTGACGTCGGGGCGGCCAAGCTCGAGCGCCTGCTCGCCCAGCCGGGCCGCGGGCTCGCGCTCATGGACGAGCTGCACGACATCGTGATGGATGAGGTCGGCCGCGGCGCGCCGCCGATGCCCGGGGCTCCCGCGCTCGTCGCGGCGCTGCGCGAGCGCGGCGTGCCCGTGGGGCTGGCCTCGAACTCGCCGCGGGTGTTCGTCGACCGCGCGCTGGGCGTCGCCGGGATGCTCGGCGCCTTCGACGTGACCGTCGCCGGCGACGAGGTCCCGCTCCCCAAGCCCGCACCCGACGGCTATCTCGCCGCCGCCCGCCTGCTGGGCGCCGATCCCGCCGCCTGCATCGCGCTCGAGGACTCCAACACCGGCGTCGCCGCCGCGCGGGCCGCGGGGATGTACGTCATCGGGGTGCCGTCGTTCCCGGGCGTCGAGCTGCCCGACGCGCACCTCGTGGCCACGTCGCTCGAGGACCCGGCCGTCCTCGCGGTGCTCGGCCTGCGCGCTGCGGCCTGAATCAGGCGCGCCGGCGAGCCGGTTCGACTGTCGTTCCGCCGGGCGCCGCACAGGCGATCGGTCGCCTGCGTTGACGGACGGGTCCGTCAACGGTATCGTGAACGTACCCTTTTCGGTATCTATTCGAACCCGACGTTTCGGGAGGAGGCGGCGATGGCGATCGACGGCGACGAGGTCGGGGCACACGGTCTGCGCAAGACGCTGAGCTGGCGCGACGGATTGGCGGTCGCGATGGTGATGCCCGCCGGGGCCGTGGCGTCGTACGGCTACTGGGAGAACAGCCTCGGGACGTGGGGCGTGCTCACGCTGCTGGGCATCTCCACCGTGATCGCCGTGCTCCAAGCCGTGATCGTCGCCGAGCTCGCCGGGATGTTCCCGGAGAAGCCGGGCGGGGTGGCCCTGTTCGCCCATGAGGGCTGGAAGCGGTACACGAACGTCGCGGGACCGCTCGCGGCGTTCGGCAACTGGTTCGGCTGGTCGGTCGTGCTCGCGTTGAACGGCATCGTGATCGGCGATCTGCTCCAGGCGCAGTTCTTCCCCGGCCAGACATGGGGCGGTGTCGTCCACCTGCCCCTCTTCAACCTGACCTGGGGCTTCCCGCAGCTCGTGGCGACGATCGTGATCATCGGCGTCTGGCTGCTGAACGTGCTGGGCGCCCGCGTGCTCGCCGTGTCCTCGTGGGTGCTCGGGACGCTGCTGATGGTCCCGCTCGGGATCTTCATCCTGGGTCCGTTCGTGACCGGGCACTTCTCGGCCGCACACCTCCACTACCACGTCACTCCGAGCGGCGCGCCCGGGACGGACATCACCCTGTTCATCGTGTGGCTGTATCTGATGGGCTGGACGACGTACGGCCTCGAGATCGTCGCGACGTTCACACCCGAGTTCCGCAATCCGCAGCGCGACTTCCCGCGGGCGCTGCGGTGGTGCACGATCATCACGGCGTCGACGTTCATGTTGGTGCCCCTCGCCACGGGCGGCGTACTCGGGGACGGCAAGGTCGCCGGTGAGGGCGCGCCGGGCGTCTTCTACAAGGCCGTCGCCGAGAAGATCCTCGGTGGTGGCGGCGGCTTCATCATCCTGCTGCTCTGTGCCGCGCTGATCCTGGCGATGAACTCGGCGACCGCGGACGGAGGGCGCGTCCTGTACGGCATGGCGCGCGACGGCCTCACCCTGAAGTGGCTCCATCACCTCAACAAGCGCCGGGTGCCGTCCCGGGCGATGACGGTGGACCTCGTCGTGAACATCCTCCTCGTCTTCTTCATCGCGAACCCGGTCGGGATCTACGCCAAGGCGAACCTCGGCTACTTCGTGATGATGTTCTTCGTGCTCACCGGCTTCCTCCTGCTGCGGAAGGATCGCCCGTCATGGCCGCGTCCGATCCGGCTCGGGCGAGTCTGGATCCCGGTCGCGATCGTGCTCTCGGCGCTGACGGTCGTGCTGACGCTCGTGGGAGCCTGGCGGACCGACCTGACCGGCTACGGGACGAAGGCGCAGCTGGGCATCGGCGTCGGCGTCCTCCTCCTGTCGGTGGTGCTGTGGCTCTACCGGCAGCGCTTCGAGGATCGCCGGCCGATCCAGTGGCGCGACCGCTCGGTCTCCGATCCGAGTGAGCACGGCCACGCCGCCGCGGGAGGGGCCGCGTCGAGCCTCGCCCCCGTCCCCGTAGATGCGATCCCCGCCGCCCGGGAGGCCTGAGACCATGGAACCGACTGCCGACCTCACGCTTCGCAACGGACGTGTCGTCACGCCGCAGGGCGTCGTTCACGGCGGGATCTCCGCCAGCCGCGGTCGCATCACGCACGTCGGAGCGGACCTGCTCCTGCCGGTGGCCCACGAGGACATCGATGTCGGCGGGAAGGTCATCTTCCCGGGAGTCATCGACCCCCACACGCACATGGGCGTCGGTGACGACTGGGGACCGGAGAAGCTCGAGGCGGACTTCCTCACCGAGTCGAAGGACGCCGTGTCGGGGGGCGTGACGACGATCGTCACCACGAGCGTGTACGGCCCGAGCCCCCGCGTCGCGATGGTGCAGCGCAACATCGCATCGGGCGAGAAGAACAGCTTCGTCGACTTCCGGATCACGGCGCTGATGGTGACCCGCGACCACCTCGACGAGATCCCCGACCTCGTGAAGCTCGGTGTGCGCTCGTTCAAGTACTACTGGGGCTACAACGGTCCCCAGGCCGAGAGCTTCGGTCTCTCGTCCGCCGGCGTGAAGACCGATTACTTCTGGCTCGCGTGCGAGCGGATGCGCGACGCCCACCCGCGTGCCTTCCCGATGATCCACGCGGAGGATCCCGACATCCGCTACCTGCTGATCGAGCGCTGGCGCGAGCGCGACCCGAACGGGAGCCTCGTCAGCTGGGCCCACGCGAACCCGAACATCCTCGAGCCGCTGCAGCTCGCCCAGGCCGCCTGGATCGCGGAGGAGGTCGGGATCCCGCTCTACATGGTGCACGTGAGCAGCCACGAGGCTGTGCAGATGATCCGCGAGTTCAAGGCCAAGGGATGGCGCACCGTCGGCGAGACCCTCACCGCCTTCCTCTACTGGACCGCCGACGAGGCCGACGGCCGCGGGGTCGGTTCCAAGGGCAAGGTGCAGCCCGCGATCAAGTTCGACGAGGACCGCACGGCCCTCTGGCGAGGCATCGCCGACGGCACGATCACCCAGGTCGGCACCGACCATCTCATGTACACGAGGGACGAGGTCGGAGGGAACTTCTGGGAGAAGCGCGTCGGTCTCGGCCCCGGTCTGGGCACGTCGCTCCCGGCGATCGTGACTGCCGGGCTCAACCGCGGGCGGGTCACGCTCGAGCAGATGGCACGCGTGCTGGCGGAGAACGTCGCGCGCCAATATGACCTCTACCCGACGAAGGGGGTCCTCCAGCCGGGGTCGGATGCCGACATCGTCGTCTTCGATCCCACCCGCGGCCACGCTGCCGTCGGGGAGGAGCTGCACTCCGCCTCGAAGTACACGATCTACGAGGGCGAGGAGCTGTTCGGCTGGCCCGACCTGGTGTTCGTGCGGGGGCAGCTCGTCGCGCGTGCCGGCGACATCGTGACGACGGCGCCTTCCGGGCGCTACGTCCCGGCCGTCACGGCGGTGCCGGACTGACTCCTAGCTTCGCGGACGGCTGGTCTCGCCGTCCCGGCCGACCAGGAACTCGGGGATGTGTGGCACCCTGGCGCGGCCGTAGGCCGCCTCGCACCGCCGCTCGAGGTAGGCCAGGTGGCGGTCCATCGCTTCTTCCGCCTCGTCGGGGCGGCCGCGCATGATGGCCTCCAGCGTCTCCTCGTGGAGGTCGATCCCGATCGCGGTGGAGTCGGAGGTCTCGTCCTGCTCGAGTGCCGCGAAGAACACGCCCGAAAGGCGCCGGTAGATGGAGCGCATCGCCGCCTCGAGCTCCGGATTGCCCCCGGCACGCCAGAGCTGGCGGTGGAAGATCGCATTGGCCTGGTTCACCCGCCAGCGGTCCTGTTGATTGGCTCGCTGGAGCTCGATCGTCTCGCGCATGATCCGGAAGTCCTCGTCGGTGCCGCGGAGGGCGGCCAGCTGCGCCACTCGCGGCTCGATCACGCGTCTGCCCTCGAGGACGTGGAACACGTCTTCCGCGGTGGAGAGGGGGCCGCCCGGATCCTCCATCAGCGAGTCGGGAATCCAGATGGAGGCGATCCGTGTGCCGCCGGCCGGCCCCGGGGAGACGCTCACCACGCCGGCGTCCTGCAGGATCTCGATCGCCTCGCGCACCGTCCGTCTGCTGACGTTCATCGCGAGCGCCAGCTGCCGCTCGCCCGGGAGGAGCATGTCTTCGGGAAGTCGCCCAGAGCGGATCTGGTCGACGATCTGGTCGATCACGGCATCGACGGCGCTGCCGGTCCGGATCGGACCGAACAGCTCGAGAGACGCACGCCGGCGGGGTTGGGTCAAGGTCGTACGCTCTCCGTTCATCCTGCGTTCGCGACGTGAGAGTAGCCGCGCTCGGCCGCGAGATCGACCGCGCCGGCCAGGGATCCGGCCAGGTGCGCCTCGAGAGCCTCGGCATCCCAGCTGATCCCCTCGACGCAGCGCTCGGCGAAGAGCGCTGCGGTCCGGCCCATGTCGCGCAGGCTCGCCAGCAGATGTCGGGCGATGACCGGCTCCATGATGTTGAGCTCGAGCTCTCCGGCTGCCACGGCGGACTCCACGATCGTCGCGGTGCCCCGGACCTCGTAGCTGACCTGCATCACGAGCTCGGGGATCACGGGGTTGACCTTCCCGGGCATGATCGAGGAGCCGACCTGCACGCTCGGCAGCCGGACCTCGCCGATCCCGCCCACGGGGCCGGATGCGAGGAAGCGCAGGTCGGCCGCGATCTTCGCCGCCACCAGCGCGACGCGCACGAGCTGCGCTGCGACGTCGACGTACTGGTCGAGGTTGGCGAGCGCGTCGAACAGGTCGGTTGCCCGGCGCACGGGGAGCCCGGCCTCCTGCGAGAGGAAGTCGAGGACCGCTTCGTCGTAGCCGGGCGCCGCGCCGATCCCGGTCCCGATCGCCGTCGCGCCGAGCGGCACCTCCAGCAGGCCCTCGAGCGCCCCGGCGAGCGCCGCCGCGGTGCGGGCGAGCGCGTGAGCGTGCGCTCGGTGCGTCTGGGCGACGGTCAGGGGCACCGCGTCCTGGAGGCACGTCCGCCCGAGCCGCTGGAGTGCTCCCACCTCGTCCGCCTTCGCCCGGAAGGCGTGCTCGAGCTTCGCCAGCTGTGCGATCGTCTCGCGGCCTGCTGTGACCGTGGCGATCGCCATGGCCGTCGGGAAGACGTCGTTCGTCGACTGCGAGCGGTTGACGTGATCGTTCGGGTGGACGCGGTCGTAGCGCCCGCGTTCCCCGCCGAGCAGCTCGGCCGCACGGTTCGCGATCACCTCGTTCGCGTTCATGTTGATCGCCGTGCCGCCGCCGCCCTGGACGAGGGGGACCGGGAACTGGGCGTCGTGCCCGCCTCGCGCGACCTCGCGGGCTGCGTCGCGTATCGCGTGTGCCACGTCGGGCTCGAGGACACCGCAGACGAGGTTGGCGCGCGCCGCGGCAGCCTTGACCTGACCGAGGGCGGCGACCAGCTCCGGATGGTCCGCCACCGTCACGCCCGAGACGCGGAAGTTCGCCATTGCCCGAACCGTGTGCGCGCCGTACAGCGCAGCCGCGGGTACCGCGACGTCGCCCAGCGCGTCGTGCTCCATGCGCAGATCGTCCTGGGGCAGCGGGCTCGTCATCGGTGCGGATCCTCCTGCGGAAGCGTGGTGGGTCGGAATGGTACCGTGTCAACTCCGGAAACGGTACTTCTATGGTACCATTCTACCTACGGTGGCGATTCACGGCGAGAACGCGAGCATCCGGCTGGTCGCAATGGGTGGGACGATCGCCTTCGCATCAGGACAGGACGGGGCAGAGCCCGCCTTCGACGGGAGCGCGCTCGCGCGGACGGTCGCCACGGATGGGATCGAGCTCGAGCCTGTGGATCTCGCGCGGATGTCTAGCATCGGGCTCCGCGACCATCATCTTCTGGCGCTCGCCCGGCTCGTCGAGGACACGATCGAGGACGGGTCGGCGGGCGTGATCGTCACCCACGGGACGGACACGCTCGAGGAGACGGCGTACTTTCTCGCGCTCACCTGCCAGTGGGGACGGATCCCGATCGTGCTGACGGGTGCCATGCGGCACAACGGGGATGCCGCATCAGACGGCCCGTCGAACCTGCGGGCCGCTGTGGCCGTCGTCCGCTCGTCCGAGGCCGCGCGCGTCGGCCCCGTCGTGGTCATGGCGGACGAGATCCATACGGCACGGTTCGTGACGAAGTATCACGCCGCCCGGATCGCGGCCTTCCGCTCGCCCGCGAACGGCCCGATCGGGCACGTCCTCGAAGGGGAGGCGACGATCTGGTACCGCCCCGCCTACACCGATCACCTGGCGAGGATCGACGGAGAGCGACTGCCTCGCGTCGAGATCGTCACCACGAGCCTCGCCGCCTCTCCCGACGCGCTGCAGGCCGTCATCGACACGGTCCCCGACGGGCTCGTCATCGAGGGCTTCGGCGGCGGCCACGTCGGTCCCGAGTTCCTCGACGCCCTCGCGAGCGCCCGACACCGAGGGATCCCGACCATCGTCACCTCACGCTGCGCCGACGGCACGACCCTCCGGCGGACGTACGCCGTGCCGGGAACCGAGATCGATCTCCAGCAGCGGGGTGCGGTGATGGCCGGAGCCCTGTCCGCCATCAAGGCGCGCCTGCGCCTCGCCGTCGCCATCGCGGCGGGCGTACCCGTCGGCGCCGCCTTCCCGGTGCAGTAGCGCGCAGCAGGGCCACGCGTCGCATCCGACGTACGCTCTGACCGTGCCCCTCGCCTCGCTCGGCGACGACATCTCGAACTTCTTCGGCGCCGTCGGGGACTTCTTCGCGCGCTTCGGCGAGATCCGCTTCGGCTCGCTCCTGCTCGGGCTGGCCTGCTTCGGCGTGTACCTGACGATCCGCTCGCGCGCCTACTTCAACGTGCTGCGCGCCGCCTACCCGGACGAGCGCATCCAGTGGCGGCGCATCTGGGGCGCCTACATGGCCGCCTACGGCTTCAACAACGTCATCCCGGCGCGCGGCGGCGACGTCATCAAGCTGTTCCTCACCAAGAGCTCGGTGCCGCACTCGAGCTACCCGGCCATCGGGGCGTCGTTCTTCGTCGAGCTGGGGTGGGACGCCGCGTGGGGCGCGTTCATCCTCGTCTTCGCCTTCACGCAGGGCGTCTTCCCCAAGCCGCCGGACTTCGCCAAGCTCAACGCGTTCGACCTGTCGCTGCTCGCGGCGCACCCGCGCTTCACCCTTTTCCTGCTGACGTTCGTGGCCGTCGCGGGGCTGGCGGGCTTCGCGCTCCTGTCGCGCCGCGTGCGGGCCTTCTGGGCGCGGGTGCGCCAGGGGCTGACGATCCTGCGCGACCGCCGGCGCTACGTCCGCCAGGTCTTCGCGGTCCAGGCCGGCGCGTTCTGCTTCCGCTTCGTCGCCTTCTGGTTCCTGCTCGACGCCTTCAACATCGGCGGCTCGGTCAAGAACGTCCTGCTGGTGCTCGGCGTCAACGCCGTCGCCGCCGCGGTGCCGTTCACGCCGGGCGGCGCCGGTGTCCAGCAGGCGTTCCTGGTGAAGGTCTTCGCGGGGACGGCGCCCTCTAGCACGGTCGCCTCGTACTCCGTCGGCCAGCAGATCGCGATCGCGACCTTCAGCCTCGCGATCGGCTTCCTCGCGCTCGTGACGATCTTCCGGTTCCGCTCGTTCCGCGAGGTGATCGACGCCGGCAAGGCCGCGCGCGAGGCGGAGAAGGCCGCGGCATAGGACCCGGCGCGACGGAGTCTGTGCGCGCCACACGGCCGACGGCCAGTCGCGGCACGGCCACGGAGCTGGTACGAGTCTTTCTCAGCGAGAAGCAGGAGGGAGACTTCGTGCCGAAGAGGCTTGTCGCATCGCTTGCCGTGCTGGGCTGCCTGCTCGGCAGCGGTGGCGCAGGCGCTCAAACGGTGAGCGTCACGCTCCAGGAGGTCGACGGCGGCCCGGGGTACTACGCGCGGTTCACCAATCCGCTGCCCACCGATCCGTCGTTCTTCCCGATCGGGGTGTGGTACGCGAGCGTGCTCTCCGCCAGTGAGGCTGCGACCGACAAGGCGGCCGGGTTGAACACGTACGTCGAGCTGACGGGAGACACCGACCTGTCGGTGCTGCGCGCCGCTGGGATGCATGCCATCGACTCGGGATGGCCCGCCGGCCCCGGCTCGGAGACCAACGGATGGCTGTTGATCGACGAGCCGGACGGCTGGGCGGGCCCGGGCTGGGCCGCGTGGACGGGCAACTCGCCCGGTCAGGGCCCGATCTGCGACCCGCCGACCGCGAAGTGCGGGTACACCGTCCTGTCGACGCTGGCCGCACGGCGTCCGGCCGACGGCCGCATGCGGTACACCAACTTCGACTACGGGGTCACGTTCGTGGAGTCCGACGCCGAGGCGTCGCTGTTCGTGAACGGGGGGTTCCAGGACGTGGTCTCCGCCGACAACTACTGGTTCTCCGACAAGGACATCTGCACCGCCGAGCATGGCGGCGCCATGCTGGGCGACGGTCACGCCCTCAGCACAGATGAGTGTCGCCGCGCCGCGAACTACGGTGCGACGGTTGCGCGCCTGCGCAAGCTGGGCGATGAGGCGCGGCCCGTATGGGCCTTCGTCGAGGTGGGCCATCCCTACGCGGAGCCGAGCTGGCCGACCATCACGCCGCCCGAGATGCAGGCCGCGGTCTGGCACTCGCTCATCGCCGGCGCGCGCGGCATCATCTACTTCAACCACTCCTTCGGCGCCCCGAACGTGACGCCGAACGTCCTACGGGACCCGGCCTACGCGGGCATGCGCGCAGCAGTGACGGCCGTGAACGCGCGCATCACCGCGCTGGCGCCCGTCCTCAACGCGCCGACCGTGACCAGCGGGTGGTCGGACGATTCCGGCGTCAAGACGATGGTGAAGTGGTCCGGCGGCCATTTCTACGTCTTCTCGGGATCGGCGGGATCCGCCACCACGAGCTCGTTCAGCCTGCCGTGCGTGGGCGACGCGACGGCGACGGTGCTCGACGAGAACCGCACGCTGCCCGTCGCAGGCGGCTCCTTCACCGACTCCTTCGCCGACGGCAACGCGGTGCACATCTATCGCATCGACGGCGGGACGACGTGCGGGCTGGCCTGAGCGCGGCTACTGCAGGCCCTGGCGCGCTTCGCGCACGAGCGCGACGGCCTCGGGGAAGACGATCGCCATCACGGAGCGGATCTGCTCGGCCTGCTCGGCCGTCGTCCCCTGGACGTTCATGCGGTTGATGGCAGCGACGGTCATGTCGACCGCGAGCTTGATCGCGTTGTCGGCCCATGCGAGCGACTGCTGGCCCTGCAGCTGCTCGGCGAACTCGGCCATGCGCCGCTGGAACTCCTCCGGGTCGCCGAACATCCCGCCGAAACCTTCCATGGCTCCATGGTACTCGTCGGGGTTAGTGTGATCTCCATGCCGCCGAGCGTGGAGGGTGCGGGCGTGGCGCTCGCGTACGTGGAGCGGGGCGAGGGCCCGCCGGTGCTGCTCGTGCACGACCTCGCCTCCGACGCCGAGACGCTCGCTCCGCAGGCGCGGGCCCTCAGCGACGTGGCGCGCGTCATCGCCTACGACCGTCGCGGCTATGGGTCCAGCGGCGCGCCCGAGCCCTACGGCGGCACCACCGTCCAGGAGCAGGCCGAGGACGCCGCCGCGCTGCTGCGCGAGCTCGATGCGGCGCCCGCCATCGTCTGCGGCGAAGGCTTCGGCGCGCTCGTGGCCCTGGACCTCATGACCCGCCACGCCGGCCTGGTCCGCGGCGCGGTCCTGTCGGACCCGCCGCTGCTCGCGCTCGTGCCCGAGGCGACCGAGGCGCTGGCGGCCGAGCGCGAGCGCATCC
>JAOPZW010000003.1 GCA_025963905.1 Solirubrobacterales bacterium
GCGATGACTTCGGGGTGATTGTTGCCATCGGTGGTCTTGGCCAGGAACGCTGGCGTGGCGCACATGTTCCAGAGCGCGGTGTAGGCATCGGGGTCGCGCGAGGCGGTCCAGACGTGGTTGAACTCTCGGGGCCGAGCGAGAAGTAGAGGCCGCCGATCGACCAGGAGGAGAGGACGGCGAGCCCCGCGAGGAAGAAGGGGCGGCGGACGGTGGGTGGGACGCTGGGGCGCTCCCACGTCAGCCGGAAGGTCCCGTGCTCGGCGACGGGCTCTGGCATCCGGTAGGCGCCGGCGAAGGCGATCGCGAACAGGACGAAGAGGACGACGTACGGCAGGACGCGCGGCGCCGGTCCGAGTTGGACGAGGGTGGACGAGACGAGCACGCCGAGGCCGATCCCGCCCGCGGCCGCGACGCCATTGGTAAGCCCGACGCCGGCGGCATCGCGGCGCGGGTGCAGGTCGAGCAGCGCCGCGCTGGCGGCGCTCAGCGCCGCCCCGGTCGCCAGGCCCTGCAGGGCGCGGGCGGCGAACAACCACGCGACCGAGTCGGCGAGCATGAACACCACCGTCGAGGCCATGAGGACGCCGAGGGCGACGAGCAGCACGGGCCGGCGGCCCACCTCGTCGGAGACGCGGCCGGCGAGGAGCAGCGTCGCGAGGACTCCGAACGCATACGTCGCGAAGACGAGGGTCAGCGTGAGCGACGAGAAGTGCCAGAGCGCGCTGTAGGTGTGGTAGAGCGGCGAGGGCGTGTTCGAGGCGAAGAGGCCGAGGCCGATCACCGCTGCGGCGAGCGCGTAGGCGAGGCGGTTCGGCAGGGTCTCACGTGGGGCGGTCATGCTCGATCCCTTGGTTCAGTGATTGAACTCCGACGGCCGAGACCGTAGCACACTAAGTTCAATGACCGAACTGCATTGCGATAGACTGGCGTCGTGCCCCTTCCCCGCGACTACACCGCGCAGCAGTGCTCGCTGGCGCGCACGCTCGAGGTCGTCGGCGAGCGCTGGACGCTGCTGATCCTGCGCGACGCGTTCTACGGCGCTCGGCGCTTCGGCGAGTTCGCCCGCACGGGCATCCCGCGAGCCGTGCTCACCGACCGGCTCAACCACATGGTCGACGCCGGTCTCCTCGAGCGCGTCGGCAGCGCCCCCCGCGGGCACTACGGGCTGACCGCGAAGGGCATCTCGCTGTGGCCGACGGTGTACACGCTGATGGCCTGGGGCGACGAGCACTACGCGCCCGGCGGCCCCCGGCGCATCTTCGTCCACGCGGGCGACGGTGGGTCGCTCGGTCCGACCGGCGCCTGCGAGCTGTGCGGCGCGGTGGTCCCCGTCGGGGACATCCTCGTCACGCCGGGGCCCGGTCTCGAGCCACCGGCCCCCGACGAGCACCCCGTCAACGTCGCGCTGCGGTCCCCCCACCGGCTGCTGGAGCCGCTGCTGGGGGAGCCGGTCGCCGCGGAGGGTTAGCGGGCGGTCCCGAACGCCGCGAGGTCCTCGAGCAGGTCGCGGACCACGCGCGGCCAGACGCTCGAGGCGCGGAACTGCTCGGCCTTGTGCCGTCCGCGCACGCGCACCTGGTGGTGCGCCTCGGGCTCCGCGTGGGCCTCGTGGACGCGCAGGCTGAAGTCGTCGGCATCGGCGACTTCGAGGAAGTCCAGGCCGGGCTCGAGCCCGAACGAGGGGCTCAGCGGCTCGGAGATCAGGAGGTGTCCGGCGGCCAGGTGCAGCAGCACCCGGTTCTCGAACGACAGCGGCCACCGCGCGCCGTGGAGGTTGATGCCGATGTCGGCGCCCGCCATCGCCGCGCGCAGGTCCTCCCCCAGCAGCCCGTGCGCGTAGTGGACGATGTCGAATTCCTCCTGGACCGGGCCCAGGTAGCGCTGGCGATGCTCGGTCGGGAAGCCGATGAACAGCGCGCGTGGCGGCTGCCGAGCCGGGCGAACCGGCGCGAACAGGCGGTCGTCGACGGGGAGCGGCATGCAGCGCCACGCCGGCAGGCGCTCCGCCGCCGCATCCCAGCCGTAGGGGTCGAAGCAGATCACGCGGTCGAAGTTGCCGGCATCGGCGGCGTCCAGCTCGGCGAGGTTGCTCACCAGGAGCGGGTGCGCGGGCTCGCCGGCGCGCGGCAGCGGCTCGGTCGTGAAGCCGACGACGGCGGCGTCGAGGTCGGCGAAGATGCCCGCCGGGAGGATCTCGGGGCGGAAGACGACGACGACGTGCGGCGCGAAGCTCGTCAGGGTCGCCAGCATCTCGCCGACGTTGGCGCCGCCGCGAAAGTCGATGAAGGTCGGCACCAGGCCGGGCAGCTCGCGATGCACCGAGCACGCCTCGAAGTACGTGCGCTGGCCCACGAACGCCACGCGCACCGGGGTGCCGGTCGGCGGCACGGAGTACGGGGCGCGGCCGGTGAGGGCGCCGGGCGCCGTCACGCCGCCGCCGAGCGGTGCGTGCCGAAGGCGCGCAGGTCGAGCAGCAGGTCGCGCACGAGCGCCGGCCAGACGCGGGATGCGCGCAGGCGCTCGGCCTTCTGGCGGCCCCTGACGCGCATCCGGTGGTAGGCGTCGGGATAGGTGCGCGCCGTCGTCGCCGCGTGCAGGAGCTCCTCGGGATAGGACACCTCGAGGTGGTCCAGACCGCTCTCGAGGCCGTAGCCGGGAGCCAGCGGCTCGGTGATCAGCAGCTGGCCGGCGGCCAGGTGCAGCGGCACGCGATCCTCGACGCCCGGCTCGCCGTCGAGGTTGAAGGCGATGTGGTGGGCGTCGAGCACGCGCTCGAGCTCGTCGGCGTCGAGGCCGAACACCGCGTGGAGGCAGTCGAAGCGATGCTTGACGTCGAGCAGGTAGCGCTCTCGATGCGCGGTCGGCGGGCCGAGGAAGAGCATCCGCGGCACGCCGCGCACGCGGCGCACCGGGCGGAAGAAGCGGTCGGCCACCGGGGTCGGCATCGACCGCCAGGCCCCGGGGAGCCGGCACGGGGTCAGCGCCACCAAGCGGTCGGCGTCGTCGTGCGCAGGGACGTCGGCGGGCTGGGTCACCACGCCGAGCACCGGGGCCCGCAGGCCGGCGAAGGTGCCGGGCGCGACGGCGCCCGGGCGGAACACGACGACCGCGTGCGGCGCGAACGCGTCGAGCGCGGCGCGCGTGTCCCCGGGGTCGCCGCCCCGGCGGTGGTCGACGAACAGCGTCCGCACCGCGCCGTCGTGGCGCTCCAGGGCGGCGGGGGCGAACACCGTCGAGCGCCCGACGAAGGCGAGCCGCAACGGTCCATCGCCCGGCGGACCGGGATACGGCAGATCGTCGCGGGCGTTCACAATTCTCACAGGAATGAGAGGGTACGCTGCGCGCCATGCAGACCTGGGAGACCCGCCTGGTCCGCGAGCCTCCGCCCCGGCTCCGGGTCGAACACGAGCTGCGCTACGAGCTGGCGGCGCCCCTGGTGCGCCGCGCCGCGCTGTGGGCCGATCTCGGCTGCGGGAGCGGCGTGGCGGCCGAGCACGCTTCCGCCGGCTTCGAGGGACGCGCCGTGCTGGTGGACTCGGCGCCCGACGCCCTCGAGCACGCCGGTCGTCTCGTCGCGCACGCCACGACCCTGCAGGCGGACCTCGCCACGCCCGAGGGCGTCGAGCAGGTGCGCACCACGCTCCTCGCCGACCCGCCACCCGGCGAACGGGTGGTCACCTGCTTCGAGACCCTCGCCCACCTGGAGCGGTTCGCGCCGCTCGTCGAGCTGCTGGGCGTCCTGGCCCAGGACGAGCGGTTCACGGTCCTGCTGAGCGTCCCCAACGACGCGTTCTGGGCGCTCGAGAACCCCTTGCACCCGACGGTGTGGGGGGAAGGGTCCTTCGAGGAGCTGCGCGGGCTGCTGCCCGAGCCGCTCGTGGTGCTGCGCCAGGTGCCGCTGGCGGGCTCGGCGGTGGTCGTCGAGGGCCAGGTGGCCGGCGGGCTCACGCTGCCCGGCGTCGACCTCGGCGGCGAGCTCGTGCCGTCGCACTTCATCGCGGCATTCGGGCCCTCCGCGCACGAGCTCGGCCCGCGTGCGCGGGCCGCGGGCGTCGACGCCGACGCCGAGCGCCGGCGCGAGCGCCAGCGCGAGAGCGACCTTGCGGTCCTCGAGGCGCGCCTGGCCGACCCCGGGCCGCCGCCGGGATGAAGGTCGCCTTCGTCCTCAACAACCTGGGTCTGTACGGCGGGGTCGGCATCGTCGTCGAGCACGCGCGGCGGCTGCGCGCCGATCACGGCATGGACGCCCAGCTCGTGCTCGCCCCGCGCGAACGTCGCGCGGATTGGACGCACGCCGGCCTCGTCGACGTGCCGGTGCGCACGCTGGACGAGGCGCGCGGCGAGCGCTGGGACCTCGCGGTCGCCACGTGGTGGGAGACGCTCCCCGCGATCTACGAGCTCGACGCCGCGCGCCGCGCGTACTTCGTGCAGAGCATGGAGGAGCGCTTCTACGGGCCCGGCGAGCCCGAGCGCGCAGCGGCTGCGCTCACCCACGACCTCCCGCTGGCGTTCATCACCGAGGCCCGCTGGATCGCCGAGCAACTGCGTGCCCTCCAGCCTGGGGCGACGGTCCTGTACGTGCGCAACGGGATCGACAAGGCCGTGTTCGGGCCGGTGCCGAGCCCGCCGGTGGCGCTCGACGGCCCGCTGCGCATCGTGGTCGAGGGCAGCCCGGACGTCCCGCTCAAAGGGGTGCCGGACGCGCTCGCCGCCGCCGCCGCGATGCGCGAGCCGCACACGGTGACGCTCGTCTGCGCCGACCGCGAGGCGGCCACCGCCGCCGGCGCCCGCGCCGACCGCGTCGTGGGACCGCTCACGCCGGCGCAGATGGCCGACCTCTACGACGACTGCGACGTGGTGCTCAAGCTCTCGCGCGTGGAGGGCATGTCGGCCCCGCCGCTGGAGGGGTTCCACCGCGGCGCGACGTGCGTCGTGAGCCCCGTCACGGGCCACGAGGAGTACGTCGTCGACGGCTTCAACGGCGTCGTGGTCGGCTGGGACGACGAGCACGGCTGCGCCCGCGCGCTCGACCTGCTGGCCCGCGACCGCGGTCACCTGCACTTCCTGCGCGTCAACGCGCTCGCCACCGCGCGCGCGTGGCCCTCGACCGGGCGGTCGGCCGAGACGATGGCGCTCGCCCTCGCGCGCATCGCCCGGCTGCCGTCGCCGGACCCGACCGGCTCGGGCGCCCGGGTGCTGGCCGCCGCACGGGCGGCCATGGAGGAGCACGCGGTCCAGCGCCGCGACCACCAGCGCCTGCAGACGCGCATGGACCGCGTCGAGCGCATCATGTCGCGCGGGCCGCTGCGGGCGGCGCGCAAGCTCGCGAGCCGCGTGCGGAGGAGCTGATGGAGGTCGCCGTGATCGCCCGCCCGGGCAGCGCGACGCTCGACGCGTGCCTACAGGCGCTGCGCGGCGAGGGCATCGAGCCGCTGGTGGTCGAGATCGGCGGCGACGGCGCCGGCCAGGCGCGCAACCGGGCGCTTGAGGCCTCCGCGGGCGAGCTGCTCGCGTTCGTCGAGGACGACGTGGTCGTCGAGGCGGGCTGGCGGGCGGCGCTCGACGCGGCGTGGCGCGCCGCGGCGGAGCACGTGGCGGTCATCGGCGGTCCGCTGCGGCCGCGCTTCGCATCCGGGCGCCCGCGCTGGCTGGACCCCGCACTGGACGCCGCCCTCGCGCTCCAGGACCTCGGCGCGGAGCCGGTCGCGCTCGACCCGGCCGACGCGACCTTCCATGGCGGCAACGTGAGCTTCCGGACGGCGGCGCTGCGGGGGGCGGGCGGCTTCTGGCCTGCTCGCGGGCACCCGCGCGGCCGCGACTGGCGGTCTGACGAGCACCACGCCCAGCAGGCGCTGGGCGCCGCGGGCTGGGGCGGGCGCTACGAGCCGGCCGCGCGTGCGTGGCGGCTCGCCGAGCCACGCGCCCGCGAGCTCCTACTCTCGCGGGCGCGCTACGGGGCCCGCATGGCGGCCCTCGGCGGCGACGGCAC
>JAOPZW010000011.1 GCA_025963905.1 Solirubrobacterales bacterium
GGCGCGGCGGGCGCTGGCGCGGCAGCCGTCTTGGGCTTGGAGGCCGCTTCCTTCGCGGCCTGCTCAGCCCACTTGTCCGCAGCGCTGGGCTGGGTGCTGCCGCCGCAGCCGGCAACGGCCAGAGCGGCGGCGGCGAGCGCGAGGACGATCATCGGGCGGGTCTTGGGCATGAGTTCCTGTGAGAGACGGAGGGGTGCGGGAGCCGGACATCATGACGGGCCGCGCCGATTCGGGACCCCAGCTCGGCAGTCACCCGCCACGACGGCGGTAGGCATCGGGGCGGATCGGGAACTTAGACTCCCACGCATGGGGACGGACCACGCCTGTCGTATCTGCTCCGGCGAGCTGGAGCTTCGCGTTCGCGGCGGCCGCGGGGCCGTGACCGCGGAGCTGCTCGCACCCTCGCTCCACGAGCCCGGCCGCCACGGCGATCTGCTGGAGTGCCGCGAGTGCGGCGCGGTCCAGCAGCCGGGTCTTCCGGCCGCCGCCGGAGTGCACGAGCTCTATCGCGACATGACCGACGACGCCTACCTCGCCGAGGAGGCCGGGCGTCGCGCCACCGCCCGCCGGCTGCTGGAGATGATCGGCGCCCAGGTCCCCGCCGGGCGACTGCTCGACATCGGGTGCGGGCACGGGTTGCTGCTCGACGAGGCGCGACGCGGCGGCTATGCGACGGTCGGTCTGGAGCTGTCGCGGACGGCAGCGCGCCATGCGCGCGAGGAGCTGGGGCTCGACGTGCGCGAGCTGCCGCTCGAGACCTTCGACGACCCCGAGGGCTTCGACGTCGTGGTGCTCGCCGACGTGCTCGAGCACCTCGACGACCCCGTCGGCGGCCTCGACCGCTGCGCGCAGCTGCTGCGGCCCGGCGGCGTGCTGTGCGTCGTGACGCCCGACCCGTCGTCGCTCACCGCGCGCCTGGCCGGCGCGCGCTGGTGGGGGTTTGTCCCCGCGCACACGTGCCTGCTTCCGCGCACGACGCTGCGCGAGCTGCTCTGCGCCCGGGGGCTGGTGCTCTCCGCCGACGTGGCGCTCGTCCGCACGTTCTCCGCGCGGCGGTGGGTGAGCGGACTCGCCGAGCGGCTGGGGCCGGCGGCGACCCCGCTCCAGGCGCTCGCCCGGCGCCTGCCGGACGACGCGTCGCTGAGCGTGCCGCTCGGCGACGAGCGCGTCGTGCTCGCGCATCGGACGATGGTGCAGCACGCGCCCGAGCCGCTGCTGCGCGATCGCGGCGAGGCAGCCACCGTCGCGGTGGTCCTGCCCGCCTACCGCGCGACGCGGACCATCCCCGACGTGGTCGACGAGCTGGCCGCAAGTGCCGCCGACCGCGCGCTGCTCGTCGATGACGCCAGCGACGACGACACCACGCCGGTGGCGCTGGTCCACGGACTCGACGTCCTGCGCCATCCGGTCAACCGCGGCTACGGCGCCGGCCAGAAGAGCGGCTACGTGCGCGCGCTGCTCGACGGCGCCGACGTGGTCGTCATGGTGCACGCCGACGACCAGTACGACCCGGCGCTCGTCCCGGAGATGGTCGCGCCGATCCTCGCGGGCGAGGCCGACATGGTCATCGGCTCCCGGCTGCTGCGCGACCGCGCCGTCGCCGACGGCATGCCGCGCTGGAAGTGGCTGGGCAACCGGCTGCTGACCGAGCTCGAGAACCGGGCCTTCGGCGCGCGCTTCTCCGAGTACCACACCGGCTACCGCGCGTTCTCGGCCGAGCTTCTACGCTCGATCGCCTTCCTGCGCAACTCCGACGACTTCGTCTTCGATCAGGAGATCTTCGCCCAGGTCATCGCGCGCGGCGCGCGGATCGTCGAGATCCCGATCCCGACGCGCTACTTCCACGAGGCCTCCAGCGTCGACTTCCCGACGAGCGTCGGCTACGGGCTCAAGACGCTCGTCGTGCTGGCGCGCTTCGTCGTCGACGGCCGCCGGCGCTGGCCGCTCGTGCGCAGGCCGGCCGTGGAGCTGCTCGCAATCGACCCGGACACGACCGGGACGCAAGACGACGAGCGGGCCGCGTAGCGAACGCGTGGCCGGCGCGACCCACGAGCCGGCGAGCGCGTCCGGCGAGACGTTGCCGCGCCCGCGCAGCCGCGCGCGCCGGTCCCCGTGGCTCGCCGCGGGGGTCCTGCTGCTGCTCGTGGCGGCGCTGGTGATCCGCCTCGCGCTCGTCTCGGCCACTCCCGGCTACGTCGTGACCGGCGACGCGCGCGACTACGACGTGCACGCGCGCTCGATCGCCGCGGGCCACGGCTTCTCGCGCACGCTGGCCTACGGCCGGCCGACCGCGTTCCGGCCACCCGGGTATCCGTACTTCCTGGCCGGCGTCTACCTGCTGGCCGGCGTGGATCGCGCCGACGCGACCCGGCGGGTGCACGCGGCCCGCGTCGCCCAGGCGATCGTGGGAACGGTGATCGTGGCGCTCGTCGGCCTGCTCGCGGCGCAGCTGGGAGGCGCGGCCCTGGGCCTGGTGGCGCTCGGGCTCGCGGCGGTCTATGTCCCGCTGATCACCGTCGGCGGATCGGTGATGTCCGAGCCGCTGTTCGCCGTCTTCATGCTTGGCGCGCTCGCCGCCGCGATGCAGCACCGGCGCTCACGCCACCGCTATCGCTACGCGGTCCTGGCCGGCGTCCTGGGCGGCCTGGCCATCCTGACCCGCGCCAACGCGCTGGTGCTGCTGCTGCCGCTCGCGATCGCCGCCTGGGACGCGAGGCCGCGCCTCTCGCGCGCCGCGCTCGGGCCGCCCGCGGTCCTGTGCGTCGTCGCGCTGCTCGTGGTGACGCCGTGGACGGTGCGCAACGCGCGGGAGTTCCACACCTTCGTGCCCGTCTCGACCCAGCTGGGCTCGGCGCTCGCGGGCACCTACAACGACGCCGCGCGCGCGGACACCGAGAACCCGGCGTCGTGGCGGGCCCTCATGCACGTCCCGGACTACACGAGCCTCTTCAACGCCGTCAGGCGCACGCCGGAGCCGGTGCTCGAGCGCAAGTTGCGCGCGGCCTCCTTCCACTACATCGGCCAGCACCCCGGCTACGTCGCCGACGTCGCCTATTGGAACACGGTGCGCACCCTCGACCTGGCCGGCCTTCACCGCTCGCGGGCGACGGCTGCGGTGATCGGGATCTCGCGCGCTTGGGCCGACGCCGGAGTCTTCTGCTTCTGGCTGTTCGCCGTGCTGGCGGTGGCCGGCGGCCTGACCCCACGTGCCCGCCGGACGCCGGCGTTCGTCTGGTCGGTGCCGGCGCTGATGTTCCTCAGCGTCGTCTTCCTGGTGGTCGAGACGCCGCGCTACCGCACGGCGATCGACCCCTTCATCGTGATCCTCGCCGCGATGGCGCTTTGCGCGCTGCCGCGCCTCCGCGGGCGGCGCGATCGAGCCGCCCCATCGCGATGAGCTACCCGAGCGGCTGCGCCGCGTCCCGCAGCCTCTTCGAGAGCGTCGCCCCGAGTGCTCCCATCGCGGTGCCCACGGCTCCCGTCACGGCGATCATGACAACGGCGGGCGATGGCAGCGTGGCGAGTGCGGGAGCTTCGGAGGCCTCGTGGGCGATGACGAGGCCGGTGCCGAACATCGCTCCGGCGAGGGCTCCGCGGATCGCCCCGTGGCGTGCGCTGGGATGCTCGGAGCCTCCGGCGACGCCGCCGAGCGTGGCGATGACCTGGCCGACCCAGTAGGCCGCTTCGCTGATGCCGAGGAGGAAGCCGCAGACCGCACCCGCGAGCAGGGGCGTGACGATCGTCAGCTGGATCTGGACCGCGAGCGGGAGCTTCAGGAAGTCAGAGGTCAGCATCTGCGCGCTGCGCAGTATCACCGCACGGCGCCGTCGCGCGAGTCAGTCCTTGTACGGATCGAACGTGTCTGCGCCCGCCATCGCCACACCCAGCGGCGTGAGCCGATGGAGGACTCGGATGCTGTCGGCGTGGTATGCGAGGACCGCGTCGAGGCGCTTGTAGGCGCCGGGCGCCTCGTCGGCGCCGCCCCCGCGGAGCTCCACGCCGGCCGCGACGAGCTCGGCGGTCGCGGCGGCCCAGTCGATCTCGCCGGGCGTGAGCTGCACCATGCGCCTGCCGAGGGAGTCCTGCCCGCACTGCGGGCACCTGCCGTCACGGGGCCTGTGCTCACCCGGGCCCTGCACCCAATCGCACCCGAGCTCGGTGCAGGCCCACCGGGTGCGCGACCTGCCCGCCGCTCGGGTGCGGGACATCACGCGGCCGGCGCCGTGCACCGTGCTGTAGAGCAGATCGGCGCTCGCGTCGGACTCGACGCCCTCGAGGATCACGGACGGCTCGCCCATCGTCGCCCCGACGAACCCGCCCTGCCCGGGGAACGCCGGCGTGCAGCCCTTGCGCACGACCCACACGTCGACTCCGGCGTGGTGCTCGCGCCACGCGAAGTTGTGGTGGTTGTGGACCTCGTAGGTGGCCTCGGCGCCGAGGATCTCGAGCACCTTCGCGACGACCGTGTCACGGCCGGCGTAGGCGTACTCGCCCGCGAGAGACATGGCGGCGACGTACGCCTGCCCCAGATCGCTGTCGACGTGGAAGAGGACCGGCGGGCTGTCCATCTCGCCCTCGGTCGCGTGCTCGTCGAAGCGCTTGCCCTCCGCCAGCGCGAGAAAGCCGCTGGCCGTCTTGTGGCCGAAGCCGCGCGAGCCGAAGTGCACGCCGATCCACACCCAGCCGTCGTCGCCCGCGAACAGGTCGACGTAGTGGTTGCCCGAGCCGACGGTGCCAAGCTGCTGCGCCGCCATGTCGCGAAGCTCGCGCTGCGGCGCGAACTCGGCGTCGCGGATGGCGTCCAGCACGGGGTGGTCGACGGGCTCGTTGTTCTTGCGGCCGACGCCGAAGCTGATCCGCTCGAACACCTCGTCCATGACCCCGGCGATCTCGGGCCGCAGGTCCTCCACGCGGATGCTCGTGAGCGCCGCCTTGTTGCCGCACGCGATGTCGTAGCCGACCCCCGAGGGGCTGATGTAGTCGGCGTAGGCGATGGCGCCGCCGATCGGCTGCGAGTAGCCGACGTGCGCGTCAGCGCAGAGGACGCCGCGCACGGCGTCGCCCGCCTCCGCGCAGCGCGTGAGCTGGTCGACTGCTCGCTGGTCGACCTCGCCGTAGACGGCGATTGGGATGGTCATCGCGATTCTCTCGGACGCCGTGCAGGTAGATGGCGGGGGAAGGATTCGAACCTTCGAAGGCGTAGCCACCTGATTTACAGTCAGGCCCCTTTGACCGCTCGGGAACCCCGCCGGGAACCCTGCCGGGCAGGTGCCCGGCGAGGCGAAAGTGTAGAGGGCCGGCGCGAACGCCGGCCCTCGGACCTCTCCTCCTGGGGAGCTGAGCGCTCGGCGGTCAGCCCGCGTCCCGCAGCCGCTGCGCCTCGGGCAGCGACTCGAGCTTCTTGAGCGTGTGGTTCTCGATCTGGCGGATGCGCTCGCGTGTCACGTTGAACGCCCGCCCGACCTCCTCCAGCGTGCGCGGGCGCCCGCCGGTGAGGCCGAAGCGCATCTCGATGACCTCGCGCTCGCGCTGGGGCAGCGCCGCCAGCGCGCGGTGCACGTTCTCCTTGCGCAGGTTCTCCGAGGCGATCTCGAACGGCGACTCGGCCGCCTGGTCCTCCACGAAGTCGCCCAGCTCGGACTCCTCCTCCTCGCCGATCGGCTTCTCCAGCGAGATCGGCTGCTGGGACATGCGCAGGATGTCGCGCACCTCGCGCGCCGAGCATTCCAGGTG
>JAOPZW010000001.1 GCA_025963905.1 Solirubrobacterales bacterium
GCTTCAGTGACAGCGCCGCATTAGCGTGCAGCTTCATCCGGTGTCCTCCTTGGGACTGGTGGCGTCAGACACCCCCAGCCTCCAAGGAGGCCCGGATGAACAACCTGCCTAGGAACTACAGCTAGCGGGCTGATGGGCTGACCCATCCCCGGGAGCTGAGGCGGGCGGCGCGGTGGTACGGCTGCTCGGCGTCCGGGGCGCCGTCGCAGATGCGCCTGATCCGGAACTCGGCGTCGAGGACGGCCTCTTCGTGGGAGAGCCGCCGGGCGCGCAGGCCCTCCCGGTCGACGAGCGCTCTGGCCTGTTCGCGGAACGCCCCGGCCGTGTCGCGCATGTACCCGCAGGTGTAGGCCGCCGCGCCGGGCGCGGGGGTGCCGCAGCCGGCCTGTGCGAGTGCCAGGCATGCAAGGAGCGCGGCCAGCACGCGTCTGCGCACGCTCTCAGGTCGCATGCTTCGCTCCAGTGCCGGGCCGCCGATGTCCCTCGGCGCTGGATGTCTCCACGAGCCCGCGGCCCGCGGTCTCCGGCGCCCAGAGCTGACAGATCATCGCCCCCGCGACGCAGAACGCCGCAGCCACCAGCATGCTGGGCCCGATGCCGATGGTGTCGAGCCCGACCGGCAGCAGGAACGTGCCCAGCGCTGCGCCGATCCGGCTCGCTGCGGCGGCGACCCCGACCGCCGTGGTGCGCAGACCGGTCGGGAAGAGCTCGCTCGGGTACGGGCCCGTGAGGGTTCCGCCGATCGCGTTGAAGAAGCCGAACGCGACGAAGCAGACGATGACGATCGTGGCCGGGGCGGCCGGCCACACCCCGACGACGGCCAGCGCCGTCGCGCTCACCCAGAACGGGAAGATCAGGAGCGGGCGACGCCCCAGCCGGTCCATGAGGGCGACGCCGGTCACCGCGCCCACGACCGCCATGACGTTCGTCGCGATCGTGGCCGCCTGCTCGTCGAGGTCCAGCGCGCCGAAGACCTGCGGCGCGAACGTCACGATCGCGAAGTACGGCGCGACGTCGCAGGCCCAGAAGGCGCAGACCAGAAGCGTGCGCCGGCGGTAGGCAAGTGACAGCAGGCGGCGAACACCGCCGCTCGCCGGAGGCTCGCCGCCGATCTCGCGGTCGAAGTGCTCCTGGTCGCCGAGATGGTCGAGCGCGACGGCGCGTGCCTCCGTCCGGCGTCCTCGGCTCATCAGCCACCGCGGCGACTCGGGCATGCCCCTGCGCAGGATCAGGGTGATCGCGGCTGGGAGCGCAGAGCTCGCCAAGATCCAGCGCCAATCGACGCTCAGCACGTCGAGCAACAGGTAGCCGGCCAGGACCGAGGCCAGGAACCCGATGTACCAGGCGGCGATCAGCCACGCGCTGAGGCGCCCACGCCGCTCCGCCGGCGCGAACTCCACCAGCAGCGGTGTGCCGATCGCGTACTCGGCTCCGATCGCCATCCCGAGCAGCAGGCGGACGACGAAGAGCTGCTCGACGGTCTGCGTGAACGCCTGCGCCACGCCGAGCACCACGAAGCAGACGATGTTGACGGTGAACGGCCGCCGGCGGCCAAAGCGGTCCGTCACGCGGCCGAACAGCGGCGCGCCGACGAAGATCCCGATCAGCGACGACGCACCGATCAGGCCCGCCCACACCGGCGAGACGTCGAGGTCTCGGCTGATCGACAGCAGGACGACGCTGATGACGCCTAGGTCGTAGCCGTCGAGGCCCTCGCCCCATGCCGTGGCGAGCGTCACTCGCCGGAGGAACCGGCGCCGGCGGCGGTCGAGTTGGATCGCGGTCTCGGTGGTCGCGGACGAAGGCATGATCGGCCTCCCGCGCGGGCCTTCTCCGGTCCGCAGGCGGGCCGGGCTAGCGACCGCCCGCGAACAGGTCGTCGACCTCGTCGCGGCCCTCGCCGCCGGGAGCGTCCAGCGCCTCGGCGAGGATGTCGAGGTGGCGGCTCACGGCGCGCGCCGCCTCGTCGTCGGCGCGGAACATCGTCGCCGGGCGCGGTCCCCAGCCGCCGAGGTCGCCGGCCGCCTCGAGCTCGTCCCGAGAGACGCCGAACACGCGGGCGAGGGCGTCGAAGACGCGCCGGGAGACGCGCGTCGGCTCGAGCTCGCCACGCTCGAGGCGCTCGAGGTAGGACGCCGTCTTCTCCTGCCGGTCGCCGGAGAGATCGAGCACGCGGACGAGCTCGCCCGCCAGCTGCGGCGTGGTCAGCGAGGATCGCTGCCGAAGCCGGGCCAGGAGCGCGGGCAGCAACCCGCCGCGCCGGCCGGGGGCCGCGAGCGCGGCGGCCACGATCGGCTCGGCGCGGATCGCGTCGAGCGCGGCGTCGCTGTAGGCGGGCGTCGGCGCGAAGCTGAGGAACGACATGAGCTGGTCGGCCAGCTCGCCCCGCTCCTCGGGTGCGATGCGCGAGACGTAGTCGTCGACGTCGGGGCGCCGGCCGGCGTTCCAGGCGTCGATGAACTCGCTCAGGGCGCGGTCACGATCGGAGGTCACGAAGGATCCTCTCCAGTTCCTTGCCGCCGCGGCTGCGGCGGGCATACACATTGTCCAGCGAGATGCC
>JAOPZW010000034.1 GCA_025963905.1 Solirubrobacterales bacterium
GCGCGCCAGCGGCGCCACCCACTCCTCCCGGCGGCGCCGGCGGCGGGCGCGCAGGTCGGCGACGCACGCGCGCGGGCGGCGCGCGACGAGCCACAGCAGATCAGCGAGGCGCCGCCCCCGGCCGTCATCGGCCGCGTAGGCGACCGCCAGGCCGGCGGCGGCCGGCGGGTCGGGAGCGGGCGGGCGCTCGCGCGCCTCGACCCGGACCGCGTGGCCCAGGCCGCGCAGCGCGCGCGCCTCCGCGCTCACGAACGTCTCGGTGAGCTGGGGGAAGTGGTCGACGAGGACCGCGATGCCCGGAGGCGGGAAGTGGCGAGGCGTCAGGGACAAGCGGGGTAAGGTGCCGCGCCGTGGAACTCCTCGAGCGCGCTAAGCAGCAACCCTGGTACCACACGCTCGAGCTGGCGCCGGGGCACGTTACACCGGGCTGGTTCGACCTGCGCGACTCCGTGGGGCGCTACGGGCTGCCGGAGGACATGACCGGGATGCGCGCGCTGGAGGTCGGGACCTGGGACGGATTCTGGGCCTTCGAGATGGAGAAGCGCGGCGCCGAGGTCGTGGCGCTGGACCTCGACGACGAGCGCGACCTCGACTGGCCCCCGCGCCGCCGCCCGGCGACGTTCCCCGACAAGCCCCGCGGCGACGGCTTCCGCCTGGCCAAGGAGATCCTCGGCTCGTCGGTGGAGCGCGTGAACTGCTCGATCTACCACGCCACGCCGGAGGAGCTCGGGACGTTCGACCTCGTCTTCTGCGGCTCGGTCCTCATCCACCTGCGCGACCAGCTGCTGGCCTACGAGCGCATGGCCGGCCTCTGCCGCGGCCTGTGCATCTCGGCCGAGGAGTACTCGCGCACCGCGGGCCTCAGCCCGTGGGCGATGTCGCGCTACCACGCCGACCGCGACTCCGCCGTCGTCTTCTGGATGCCCTCGCGCAAGACGTGGAAGCGGATGATGTGGACCGCCGGCTTCGACGACGTCACCGAGCATGGGCGCTTCACGATGAAGACGACCGACGGGCACGACATCCGGCACGTCGTCCTGCACGGGCGCCGGCCCGCCTAGGGCTTCGCCGTCAGCGCGCAGTACCAGGTGCGCATCTCGCGCTTGCCGGGCGGGCGCATGAGCCGGCCCTTGCGCTTCACGTCGTGGAAGCCAGCAGCCTCGGCGAACGAGATCAGGCCGCGGACGTTGGGCCGCCACCAGTTGAACTGCGAGTGGGTCGGCTCGAAGCGCGCGATCGGCATCCCCAGCCCGACGAGCTGGGCGCGCATCGACACGCACTCGACGGCGAGGAAGTCGCCGCCCGGGGCCAGCGCGCCGCGGATGTGCTCCAGGGCACGGACCGGATCGCGCAGGTGCAGCAGGAGCGCGCCGAGGAAGGCGAAGTCGACCGGCCCGCCGATCGCCTCCGGCGTCAGGTCGTACACGTTGCACACCACGCGCCGCACGGACGACCCACGCAGCTCGTGGGCCAGGCGGAAGCCGCGACCGAGCTCGATGTCCCACTCGGCGGCGGTGCGCTCCAGGCTGTCGCGGTGCAGCGGCGGCCATTCGGCGGCGTCGATCGCCTCGACGTCGATGGCGACGACCTCCGCGCCGCGCTGCTCCATCTCGAAGGCCCAGAAGCCGTCGAAGGTCCCGACGTCCAGGGCGCGGCGGCCGCTGAGGTCGTCGGGAAGGATGCGCGCCGCCGCCTCGCGCCAGTCGACGTGGCCCGGTGACGCGACGCCCGGGGCCAGGTCGATCGTGTGGTACCAGTGCTCGTTGGCCGCCAGCGCCTCGCGCGCGCGCTGGACGCGATCCCCCGCCGGCGGCATCTGCGTCGTCTCCATGGGGCGCGATGCTAGTTTGGCGCCGCGCGCGGCGCGCCAGGTCGGACCGCCCGAGCCATGAGCACGCCAGACCTCGAACCCACGCATGCGCCGGAGCGCTCCCCGCTTCGCGACCTCGCGCTGGGAGGGCGCTCGCTGCGCGACGCGACCGCGCGCGGGACGATCGTCAACGGGGCCTTCACCGTCGGGCTGAGCACGCTGGGGCTCGTGCGCGGCTTCCTCGTAGCCGCCTTCCTCACCGCGGCCGACTACGGCGTCTGGGGCATCATCGTCGTCGCCTTCGGCACGCTCATGTGGCTCAAGCAGGTCGGGGTCAACGACAAGTACATCCAGCAGGAGGAGGGCGACCAGGAGGCGGCCTTCCAGCGGGCCTTCACCCTCGAGCTGCTCGTCAACGCGCTCTTCCTCCTGCTCGTGCTGGCCGCGATCCCGCTCGTCGTGCTCGCCTACGGGCGCCCCGAGGTGATCGCGCCGACGCTGGTGCTGATGCTGATGCTGCCCGCCGTCGTGCTGCAGACGCCGATCTGGGTCTTCTACCGCCGCATGGACTTCGTGCGCCAGCGGTCGCTGCAGGCTGTCGAGCCGATCGTGGCCTTCGCGGTCACGGTGGCCTGCGCGATCGCCGGCACCGGCTACTGGGCGTTCGTCGTGGGCGGCGTCGCCGGCGCCTGGGCGGGTGCCCTCGCGGCGCTGCTGGCCTCCCCCTACCGGGTGCGCCTGCGCTACGACCGCGGCACGCTGCGCGAATACCTCGGGTTCTCGGGGCCGCTGTTCTTCGCGGGGCTGTCGGGCACGATCACCGCGCAGGTCGCCGTCTTCACCGCCAACCACGCCGTCGGGCTCGCGGGCGTCGGGGCCATCGCGCTGGCCAACGTCATCAGCGACTTCGCCCACCGCGTCGACGGCATCGTCACCCAGACGATCTACCCCGCGATCTGCGCCGTGCAGGACCGCACCGAGCTGCTGTTCGAGACGTTCGTGAAGTCCAACCGGCTGACGCTCATGTGGGCGGTCCCCTTCGGCGGGGCCGTCGCGCTGTTCGCGCGCGACCTCGTCTCCTACGGCATCGGCGAGAAGTGGCGCCCGGCCGTGGGGATCATCGAGGTGCTCGGCGTGTGCGCGGCGATCAACCACATCGGCTTCAACTGGGACGCGTTCTTCCGCGCGCGGTCGCAGACGCGGCCGATCGCGGTGGCCAGCGCGATCGGGATGGCGGTGTTCCTCGTCGTCCCGATCCCGCTCCTGATCACCGACGGGCTGCACGGCTACGCGATCGGGCTGCTCGCCGTGTCGGGCGTGGCGCTGGTGCTGCGCGGGCTCTACCTGGCGCGGCTGTTCGACGGCTTCGACATGGCGCGCCACGCTCTGCGGGCGATCGCCCCGACGCTCCCGGCGGCAGCGGTCGTGCTGGCGGGCCGCTGGCTGGTGGACGGGCGCTCGCTGGGCCGCGCCCTGATCGAGCTGGCGGCCTACGCGCTGGTCACGGTGGTGGCGACGTTCGCCTTCGAGCGCGACCTGCTGCGCGAGGTCTCCGGCTACCTGCGCCGCGCCGCGCCGGTCGGACGCGCCGAGCCCGTGCAGGCGGCGTGAGCCCCGCCCCGGCCGTCGCCGTCGCGGTCGTGTCGTGGAACACCCGCGACCTGCTCGCCGCCTGCCTGGCCTCGCTGGAGCCCGAGGTGCGCGCGGGGCGCGCCGAGGTCTGGGTCGTCGACAACGCCTCCTCGGACGGGTCGGCGGAGCTCGTCCGGTCGCGGTTCGCCTGGGCGCGGCTCGTCGCCAGCGAGCAGAACCTCGGCTTCGGCCCGGCGGTCAACCGCGTCGCCGCGGCGACCGACTGCGCCTGGATCGCCCCCGCCAACGCCGACGTCGCGCTGGAGCCCGGCGCCCTCGAGGCGCTGCTGGCGGCGGGCGCCGCCGACCCGGGCGCCGGCGCGCTCGCACCGCGGCTGGTGCTCCCAGACGGGCGCACGCAGCACTCGGCGTACGCGTTCCCCACCCTGGGCTTCACGGCGGCGTTCAACCTCGGGCTGCACCGGATCGTGCCGGGCCTCGGCGACCGCCTGCTGCTGGAGGGCTTCTGGGACGCCGATCGTCCTCGGCGCGTGCCGTGGGCGATCGCAGCGCTCCTGCTCGTGCGCCGCACGGCGTGGGAGGCGGCCGGCGGCTTCGCCGAGGACCAGTGGATGTACGCCGAGGATCTCGACCTCGGCTGGCGCCTGGCCCGCGCGGGCTGGGCGACTCGTCATGTTCCGGCGGCGCGGGTCCGCCACGAGTCAAGCGCGGCGACGGCCCAGGCGTGGGGCGAGGAGCGCACGGCGCGCTGGCTGGCCAGCACCTACGCCTGGATGCTGCGCCGCCGCGGCGCGCCCGTGACGCGCGCGGTCGCGGCGGTGAACATCGCCGGGGCGCTGGCGCGCGCGGCACTGCTGGCGCCGGCCGCGCGAATCGCGCCCGGGCGGTTCGGGGCGGCCCGGGCGGCCAACGCCGGGTGGGCGCGGCTGCATCGCATCGGCCTGCGTCCCCGGCGCGCGCTGCTGGCCCACCGGTAGGGCTCCACCACTACGCTTCCGGCCCGCCATGCCCCGGGCCTCCGTCGTCATCGCGACCCACGACCGCTCGGCGCGCCTGGACGCGCTGCTGGAGTCGCTGCGCGCGCAGACGCTCGACGACTTCGAGGTCGTGGTCGTCGACGACGCCTCGACCGACGCGACGCCCCAGGTCCTCGCGGCCCACGCGGTCCGCGGCGGGCTGGACCTTCGCGTGCTGCGCCGGGAAGCCAACGGCGGCCAGGCCGCCGCGCGTAACGACGGCTGGCGCGCCGCGCGGGCGCCGGTGGTGGCGTTCACCGACGACGACTGCGTCGCGGCGCCCGGGTGGCTGGCCGCCGGTCTCGCGGGGTGCGAGGCGGCCCCCACGGGTGCGGTCGTGCAGGGGCGCACCGACCCGATCCCCGAGGAGCTCGGGCGCTACGGGCCGTACTCGACGACGCACTGGATCCACGCGGCCGGCCCCTGGTTCGAGACCTGCAACATCTTCTATCCGCGCGCGCTGCTGGAGCGCCTGGACGGCTTCGACGCGGCGGCGTACGGGCGCTGGGGCGGCGAGGACACCGACCTGGCGTGGCGGGCCATCGAGGCGGGCGCACCGGTCGCCTACGCCCCCGAGGCGCGGGTGCACCACGCCGTGCACGTGCTGGGCCCGCTCGGCCGGCTGCGCGCGGCCGCGGGCGCCGGGCAGACGATGCGCGTCTTCGCCCGCCATCCCGAGCTGCGCCGCCGCCACGCGGTCCGCGGCCTCTTCTGGAAGTGGTCGCACTACCGCCTGGCGCTCCTGATCGCCGCGCTGGTGCTCCCCCGCCGTCTGTGGCCCGTCCATCTGTGGCTCGCGGCCCCCTACCTGGCCCATGAGGCGCAGCGCAGCGGCAAGGCGCTCGCGCCCTACGTGCTCGTCCACGACCTCGTCGAGATGGGCGCGGCGGCGCGCGGCTCGCTGAAGCACGGGCGCCTCGTCCTCTGACCGGCGCGCGGACCGCCGCGGCGGCGGTACGGTGCCGCTCGTGCGGGGGTGCAGGACGACAGGCGGGCGATGAGCGGGCTGCGCGTCTCGGTCGTGGCCGCCACGCATGACCGCGCCGACCGGCTCGACGCGCTACTGGCGTCGCTGTGGGCCCAGTCGCTGGCGCCCGGCGCCTTCGAGGTCATCATCGTCGACGACGGATCGACCGACGCCACCGGCGCCGTGCTCGGCCACTGGTTGCGGCGTCCCGACGGTCCGTCGCTGCGCGTCGTGCGTCGCGAGCGCGCCGGTGGCCCGGCCGTCGCGCGCAACGAGGGCTGGCGAACCGCGCGCGCGCCGGTGGTCGCGTTCACCGACGATGACTGCCGCGTGGCTCCGTTATGGCTGGAGGCGGGCCTGGGCGCCCTCGACGCGACCGCGCCGGGCGCCGGCACCGGCGAGGCCGAGGCGATCGTGCAGGGCGCGACCGAGCCCGACCCGATGGAGGCCGACCGCCTGGGGCCGTTCTCGCGCTCGCTGACGGTGACCGGCCTCGACGGCTGGTTCGCCACCGCCAACGTCTTCTACCCGCGCTCGCTGCTCGAGCGCCTGGGCGGCTTCGACGGCGAGACCTTCACCCGTGCCGGGGGCGAGGACACCGATCTCGCGTGGCGGGCGCTGGCGCACGGGGTCCCGGCCGCGTTCTGCCCGGAGGCTCGGGCCTGGCACGCCGTCCACGACGTCGGCCCCGTCGGGCGGCTGCGCAACGCGGCGCGCTGGGCCGAGACGATGGCGGTGTTCGCCCGGCACCCGGAGCTGCGCCGGCGCAACCTCGTGCGCGGCATCTTCTGGAAGGACTCGCACTACCTGCTCGTGCGCACGCTCGTGGCGCTCGTGCTGCCGCGCCGCCTGCGCGCGCCGGCGGTCTCCTACCTGGCGTGGCGCTACGGCGTGCAGCTGTGGCAGCGCGCGCATCACGACGGGGACGGCTCGGGCGGCGGGCCGGCGTCGATCCCGTTCTTCGTCCTGCACGACGCCGTGGAGGTGGCGACGGCCGCCCGAGGCGCAGTGCGCTACCGCACGGTGGTGCTGTGACGCCCGCGCCGCTGGTCAGCGTCATCACCACCGTCCGCGACGGCGAGACCTCGCTGCCGGGGCTGCTCGCGGCGCTCGACGCGCAGACGCTCGGGCGCGAGCGGTTCGAGGCCGTCGTCATCGACAACGCCTCGCGTGATGCGACCGCCGCCGTCGCGCGGACGTGGGGCGCGGTGGTGGTGTCCGAGCCGGTACCCGGTCGTGCCCGGGCGCGCAACCGCGGCGTGAGCGCCGCCCGCGCTCGGCTACTGGCCTTCACCGACGGCGACTGCCGCCCACGGCCGGGGTGGCTGGAGCACCTCGTGGCCCGGCTGGCGCGGGCGACGCTGGCGGCCGGGCCCGTCGTCGTGAGCACCGGTCCCTCCCCCAACGCGATCGAGCGCTTCGAGGCCCTGTGGCGCTTCCGCCACGAGCAGCACGCGGCGGCCGACGGCTGGGCGGCGACGGCGAACCTCGGCATGCACCGCGCGGTCTTCGACGAGATCGGCGGCTTCGACGCCGGCCTCCCCCACATCGGCGAGGACGTCGACCTGTGCCTGCGCGCTCGGGCCGCCGGCCACACGCTCGCGTGGTGCCCCGAGGCGGTCGTCGAGCACCCGGCAGAGACGAGCCTGCGCCCGCTGCTGCGCCGTGCCTACGAGCACGCCTACTCGATGGATGCGCTGCACGTCCGCCATGGCTTCGCAGCCGACCGGTCATGGCGTCACCCCGGGCCGCTTCTGCGCGGCGACTGGGCGTTGCGACGCTTCGGCGCCGACCCGGGCACGCTGCCCGCCGCCCAGCGACGGGCCGTGCTGCTGGCCGCGAGGCTGGAGTACGCCGGACGCATGCTCGGCTCGGCGCGCGGACGCCTCACGCGCACGTGAGGCCCGTGCGAGCCGAGGCGGCCAAGGACGCCGTGCGTCGCCGACTCATGCGCGTGAGGCATCGCGGCGATGCGGTGCAGTGCCCGTGCTGTCAGCGGACGTTCTCCTCGTTCGTCGACCTCGGTGGACGCGCGAACTGGAGCTGTCCGGGCTGCGGGGCGCAGAACCGCCACCGCATGTTGGCCTGGTATCTCGATCACGAAGGCGTTGATCTCCTCCGGCCTGGGAAATCGGTGCTGCATTTCGCCCCGGAAGCGTTCCTCGGCCGCCTGCTCGGGCCCGGCAAGGGATACGAGTACCTCAGCGCCGACCTGGACGACCCCCAGGCAATGGAGCACTTCGACATCCAGGACATCCCCCACTCCGACGAGCGCTTCGACACCGTCGTCTGCTCGCACGTTCTGGAGCACGTCCCCGACGACCGCGCCGCCATGCGTGAGCTGTGGCGGGTCCTGCGTCCGGGCGGGACGGTCGTGGTGCTCGTCCCGGTCGACGTCGGACGCGAGCAAACCTTCGAAGACCCCACCATCACCACGCCCGAAGGCCGGCTGGCCGCGTTCTGGCAGTCCGACCACGTCCGCCTCTACGGGCGCGATGCCGCGCAGCGCCTCGCCGAGCCAGGCTTCGAGATCGCCATCGACGGCTACGTCTCCACCCTGCCAGACGACGTCGTCGTCCGTTACGGCGCCGGTTCTCCCGGCATGTACGTCCTCAGGCGGTCATCCGACAGGACCGCCCCCGCGCCCTAGTCCGGAGCCGTTCCCACGTCGCACCCCCATCGTCTGCGCCGCGATGACGCAGCCGTCGATCACCTTGTACGTCGCACGGCGCGGACGCAGCGTCACGGCGAACCAGGCGGTTCCGGCGATGGCGCGCGCCATGCTGCGGACGGGGCGCACGGGAACACGCGAGCCGGGGTGGCGGCTCTCGAGCCACACCGTGCCGGCGCTAGTGCGCACGACCTGCCGCAGCAACGCTCCCAGCGTCTCGCGATGCGCGTGCGCCACCGTGGCCCGCGGGCGGTATCCGAGCTCCCAGCCCGCGTCCTGCAGGCGCCAGCACAGGTCGGCGTCCCCACCGGAGTGGATGCCGGTGGCGAACCCGCCGACCGCGTCGAACGCGGCGGCGCGCACCAGGAGGTTCGCCGTCACCGCCATCGGCCGGTGGGGATGGCGCAGGAAGGCCGCCTGGGAAAGCAGGCTGCGTGCCTCGCCGTAGCGTGCGACGGCACGGTCCGTCCCAGCGGCCACGACCTCGCCCGCCAGAGCACCGCAACGATCCCCGGGAGCCGGGTCGAAGTAGCGGTTGACGAGGTCGCCCACGGGCACGCAGTCGGCGTCGGTGAACAGCAGCCACTCGCCGGTGGCCTCGGCCGCCGCCTCGTTGCGAGCGTCGTAGGCGCCGCGCTTGACGCGTGTGATCAGCACGCGCACGCCCGGGGGCGCCGGCGCGCCCGCCAGGACGCCGCCCGGCGTGTTGTCGGCCACCAGCACCTCGTCGCCCGGCCCGAGCGCCAGCCGGCCCAGGGACGCCAGCGCCGCATGACCCTCCGACACATCGCCGAGGAACGGGCAGATGACGCTCACCGGCGGCCGCGCCGTCATCGCGGGCGAGTGCCGCGCGCGCTGCGGCGTTCGTGCATGATGGCCGGCAGGGTGGTGCCCCAGCCAATGCTCCGGGAGCCCGCCGGCGGGCAGGGCCGGCGTGCGCAGATGCTGACCGTGGGCGCAGTCGCCGTGGCGGCCGCGTGGACGGCGATGGTCGGCGCATTCGAAGCCGGCCGCATCGCCCTCCCCCACGCCTCGGCGCTCACGCTGGGCTTCCCGCTCATCGCGGGCGCAAGCCTAGTCGCGCTGCGCCCCGCTCCGAGCCGCACCGCCCGCACGGCCGTCGGGTGGATGCTCCTCGCCGCCGCCGCGCTCGCCGGCGGCCGCGCCGCCGCCGGCCACCCGAGCACGATCCTGGCAGCGCCCGCCGGCGCGCTGGTCGCCGTCGCGCTCTCACGGCGCCCGGCCGCCGCCGTTCTCGCCCTGCTCGCCCTGACGGCCGCCTTCGGCTCGATGGCGGCGTACACGCCGCTCAAGGCCGGGCCGATGGTCACCCTGCTCCTGGCCGGGCTCGCCGCCGGCCTGGCCTGGAACGCGCTCATCCGCGGGCGCCCGCTGGCCGCGCCGCTGTCCCCGGGGGCGGCGTGCCTGCTCGCCGCCGCGGCCGTCGGGGTCGCCCAGGTGCTGGCGTCCGATCCGCTGCGCCCGGCGGCGCAGTCCTTCCGCTCCAACGGCTTCCTGCTGCTCGCCGTGCCGCTCCTGGCGCTCGCGCCGTGGCCCGCCGGGCAGCTGCGCCGGGCGGCCCACGGCGTGGTGGTCATGGGGCTGCTCGTCGCCGCCTACGCCGTCCTGCGCCTCGTCACCGGCCCCACCGCCCAGGAGCATGCGCTGGCGCTCCAGCAGCCCTACAACGTCAACGAGGGCGCGCTGCGGCTGATCGGCTCGATGTTCAGCCGCCACCAGCTCTCGGCCTGGCTGGGCACCGTCCTGCCGTTCTGCGCCGGCGTCGCGGCCGTGGCGGGCGTGCGCACGCGGATCGCGGTGACGGCGGCGTCGGTGCTCGGTGTCATCGCCATCGCCGGGACCCACGCGCGCTCGGGCGCGCTCGGCCTCGCCGTGGGGCTGGCGGTCCTGCTCGTCGTGCTCAACGTCGCCCACGCGCTGCCCCGGGTGCGCCTGAGCGCCGCCGTTCTCAGCGTCGCTCTCGCCGCGCTCGTCGGCTACGCCGCCGTGTCGGTCAGCTCGGGCACCGGCCAGGGTGGCGCCTCGCGCTATACCGTCATCCTCGCGCCGGGGCGCGACACCGCCTACCAGGCGCGCCAGCTGAAGTGGCGCGAGGCGATCGACGCCATCAAGAGCCACCCCGCCGGCCTGGGGCTGGGCAGCGCGGGTGGCATCGCCCAGAGCACCGCGCGCTTCGACAGCGTCGGCGCCCACACGATCGACAACTCCTACCTCAAGGTCGGCTACGAGCAGGGCATCGGCGTGCTGGCGCTGTTCGTCGCCGGCCTCGTGCTGCTGCTGGCCCACCTCGTCCGCGTCGCCGTGCGCACCGCCGATCCGTGGGCGGCGGCGCTGACCGCCGGCGCCGCCGGTGCGCTGGCATCGTTCGCGGCGATCATGCTCACCGGCGACTACATCGAAGGCCTCAACGCGCTCGCCGCCTGGCTGCTGGCCGGGGTGGGCGCCGCCGCCGCGCGCGCCGCGGTCACCGCCCGTGCCGTCTAAGCGCCGCGTCCTGGTCCTGTCGCTGGATGCGATCGGGCCGGGGATGGCGGGCGTCGCCATCCGCGCCGTGGAGGTCGCCCAGGCGCTCGCCCCGCACGCCGACGTGACGCTGGCCGCCGCCCGGCGCAGCGGTGACGTCGACCTCGGGCTGCCGGTCGTCGACTTCGATCGCCATGACGGTCGCTCGCTGGCACGCCACCTGGACGGCGTCGACGCCGTCGTCTGCCAGCCGCAGTGGCCGCTGGTTGCGCGCGTCCTGCGTCGCAGCGCTGCGCGGCTCGTCTACGACCTCTCCGGCCCGGACCCGCTGGAGATGCTCGAGCTCCTGGCCGGCGCGCCGGCCTGGCGGCGGCGGCTGATCACGGCGGCCACCACCGACCGCGTGGTGCAGGCGCTGCGCGACGGCCACCACTTCACCGCATCCACCGAGCGTCAGCTGGACCTCTGGATCGGCACCGTCCTCGGTGCCGGCCTGCTCACGCCGCGCGCCTACGCCGCCGACCCGTCGTTCGCATCGCGGATGGCGCTCGTCCCGTTCGGGGTGCCCGAGGAGCCGCCGCGACGCTCGGCCGGGCCGGGGCTGCGCGGGACCGTGGCGGGCATCGAGAAAGGCGACGAGGTCATCCTCTGGAACAGCGTCGCCTGGGGCTGGCTTGACCCGGACACGGCAGTCGAGGCCATCGCCCTGCTCGCCCCGCGCCGCCCGCGGGCCCGGCTCGTGTTCCTGTCGCCCGCCGACGCCTCGCGCCCGGCCGGGATCGAGGGCACGCACCGCGCCCGCGCGCTGGCCGCCCGGCGGGGCCTGCTCGGCTCGAGCGTCCTCTTCCACGAGACGTGGGTGCCCTACGCCGAGCGCGGGGACTGGCTGCTGGACGCCGACTGCGCCGTCGCGTGCCACACCCTCCACCTCGAGACCCGCTTCGCCTTCCGCACGCGCTACCTGGACTGCCTGTGGGCCGGCCTGCCCCTGGTCTGCACGCAAGGCGACGTGCTGGCCGAGCGCGTCGAGCGCGAGGATCTCGGCGCCACCGTCCCTCCGCGCGACGCCGCCGCCCTCGCCGCCGCCCTCGAGCAGGTCCTCGAGCGCGGTCGCGATGGCTACGCGGCGCCGCTCGCTCGCGCAGCGGAGCGCCGGCGGTGGAGCGTCGTCACCCGCCCGCTGGTGGAGCTCGTCCTCGGCGATACCCGTCCGCCGCGTCTGGGCGACGGCGTGCCCCGCCGCCCCGGCCACGCGCTGCGCGCCGCCGCCTACTGCGCGGTCAAGCGGCTCACGCCGACCGCGTAGCGCGGATTGCGCGCGAAGAACCGCGCCGCGCTGCGCACGTGCTGGCGCGTGGCGAAGCTCGTCAGCGAGCGCCGGCTGGCGCCCTGGTGGGCATGCTCGACGACGTAGGAGGGATCGAAGCGCACGCGCCAGCCCGCGCCCCGCAGGCGCTCGCACAGGTCGACGTCGTCGAAATACAGGAAGAAGCGCTCGTCGAACCCGCCGATCGCCTCCCAGGCCGCGCGGCGCACGATGAAGCACGCCCCCACGACCCAGTCGACGTCGCCGCCCTCGCGCACGGCGCCGAACTCCGGCTCCACCCAGCGGCGCACGACGAGGTCCAGCGGTCGCGGCGTGACGCGGGCCGAGTCCTGCAGGCGCCCGTCGCGCAGGCGCAGCGCCGGCGCCACCATGCCCACGGCGGGATCGTCGAAGTGCTCCATCAGGGCCTCGGCGAAGCGGTCGTCGAAGAAGCGGATGTCGGGGTTGAGCACGCACAGGAACTCGCCGTCGAGGAGCGCCATGCCGGCGTTGACCGACGCGCCGTAGCCCTGGCGCGCGGTGCGCAGCACCTCGGCGCCGCGCGCGCGGGCGAGCGCCGCCGAGTCGTCGGTGCACGCGTTGTCGACCACGACCAGGCGCTCGAAGCATCGCCGGAGCGGCGCGCATTCGAGCAGCCCGCGCATGATCGGAGCGTCATTCGTCGTCACGGTCACCGCTTGCATCAGCTCTGCCCCTTCCATCCGCGCGCGTAGGCGCGCATCACGATCGCCGTCCATGCCCTGTCCCGCGTCCGCCCCCGCGCGCCCGCGCGTAGCAGCGCGCGGCCGACGCGGGCGGCCACCGGGTACAGCGCCCACTTCGCACTCGGCCGCGTCAGCTCGGCCGGCGCGTCTCGCGGGTGCACCTCGCACAGGCGCCGCGACGCGGCGCCGATGGCCTGCATCCGCCCGGCGAACGCCTCGAGGTCCTGCTGGTGGTGATGGTGCACCAGCAGCTCGGGGCGGTAGTCCAGCGTCAGCCCCTGCCGACCCAGGCGGATGCCCAGCTCGATGTCCTCGCCCAGGAACGGGAAGCGCTCGTCGAAGCCGGCCGCGCGCAGCACGCCGAGCTTCAGCGAGGCGTGCGAGGAGTACAAGTGGCGCGCCGGGTCCACAGGGCCCGCCTGCAGGTCGTCGAAGGAGAACTGCAGCCCGGCGCGCTCGGTCCAGCGCATGAAGTCCGTGGGCCTCGCCCAGGCGATGCGCCCGAGCACCGCGTAGCCGTCCTCCGGGCGCTCGGCGTGGAGGCGCGCGTGCGCGTCCAGCAGGTCGTCCCGGGCGGGCACCATGTCGTCGCCGAGGAGCAGCGCGATGTCGCCGCCGGCCACCTCCAGCGCGGCGTTGCGCGCGTGCGAGGCGCCGCCGTCGGGGCGGCTCACGAGCGTGACGGGCAGCGCGCCGCGCGGGCGCCGCGCCACGGCGATCGCCGTGCCGTCGCGCGAGCCGTTGTCGCACACCACGACTTCGGCCTCCACGCCGGGCGCCAGCCGCTGGGCGTCCAGTGCGTCGAGCGTCGCCAGCAGCCGGTCGCGGCGATCGCGCGTCGGGATCACGACCGAGACCATCATGCGGGCGCTCCCGCCCGCCGCGGGCGCCGCCGGGCCAGTCGCCGCGCCAGCGCCTCGCACAGCGTCACCTCGACGTAGGGCAGCTGCCCCAGCGCGTGGGCCGGCACGCCGGACGGCCCCAGCGCGCGGCGCCGGCGCCAGCCGTGCCAGCGCCCGCGCAGCGCCCCCGCGTTGCGGTCGATCGCCACCTGGCCGGCGTAGACGACGAGGTCGATGACCCAGCCGCGCGCCCGCGCCCGCCGGCTCAGGCCGGAGTGGTACTTCCACACGATGTGCCCGCGGCTGTCGCCCATGCGCTCGTTCTTGCGTGCGGTCCCCGAGCCCCAGTAGGCCGAGTGCAGGTGCCACGCGAAGGCGCGCGGCGCGACCGCGCAGCGCTCGCCGGCCAGCGCCAGGCGCACACCGAGGTCGACGTCCTCGAGGTAGGCGAACATCGCCTCGTCGAAGCCGCCGGCCCGCAGGAACGCGGCGCGGTCGTAGGCCCCGGCCCCGGCGCACGGCGCCAGCGGCTCCAGGCGCGCCGCGCGGGCGGGGTCGTAGGGCTGGCCGTGCAGGGCGTCGAAGGCCGCCAGCGAGCGGTCGAGCTCGATCCCGAACGAATCGACCGTCCCGTCGCGCTTGCGCAGGCATGCCGCGACCATCGCCGCGCCCGTCGCCTCCCGCACGGCCATGACCTCCTCGACGAACCGCGGGTCGGCCACCGTGTCGTTGTTGAGCAGCAGGACCACGTCGGCCGCGCTCGTGCGCACGCCGGTGTTGCACGCGGCGCCGAAGCCGACATTGCGCTCCAGGCGCACGTAGCGGACCTCGGGGTACGCCGCGGGGACCTCCTCGGGCGTCGCGTCGCTCGACGCGTCGTCGACGACGCACACCGAGTCCGGCGCGCGGGTCTGGCCGCGCAGCGCGTCGAGCGTGCCGCGCAGCGACGCCAGGTCGTCGCGGTGGGGCACGACGACCTCGACCGTGAGCGTCCTGTCAGGCCTTGGCGCCGTAGGCGTACGCGTATGAGTAGTAGCCGTAGTCAAGCTCGTCGCCTGCCCTGACCCCCGTCACGACGATGCCCATCGGGCGCGCCGGGAAGTGCTCGAGCGCGGCCTTGGCGGCCTGCGCCTGGTCGCGGGTCGTCTGCTGGGCGCGGACGCAAACCACGACGCCGTCGACCCGCGGCACGAGCTCCAGCGTGTCGACGACCGAGAGCAGCGGGCTCGTGTCCAGCAGCACGACGTCGTAGGCCGCGGCGACCTCGTCCAGGAACGCGCCGAAGCGCTGCGAGCCCAGCAGCTCGGCCGGCCGCGGGCTCGGCGTGCCGGCGACGATAGCCACGAGCGGCGCCTGGGCGCCTGGCAGCGCGACCGGCTGCACGACGGCCTGCGGCTCGGCCTCGCCGGCCAGGTAGTCCGACAGGCCCGGGCCCTTGCCGAGCCCCAGCTTGTGCGCGAGCGTCGGGCGGCGCAGGTCGCACTCGACGATCAGCGTGCGCTTGCCCGCCAGCGCGTAGGCGCACGCCAGCGAGCAGGCCACCGTCGACTTGCCCTCCTCGGGCAGCGCGCTGGTCACCGCCAGCGTCGTCAACCGCGAGTCGACGTCGAGGAAGTCGACGTTCGTGCGCATGATCCGGAACGCCTCGAAGTCCGCCTCGGTGAGCGCCGGCTTGCCGTTCGAGGTGACCAGGGTGCGCCCCAGCGCGTCGTCCCGCAGGTGGCCGACGACGGGCAGGCGCAGCTCGTCGCGGATGTCGGAGACCTTGCGCAGCCGGCGGTCCAGCGAGTCGCGGCCGAAGGCCAGGAGCACCGCGATCGTGAGGCCCAGCAGCAGGCCGAGCAGCGTGTCGCGCACCGGGCGCGGCGAAACGGGTGCGGCGGGGACGGAGGCGCTCGAGACGATGCTCGCCGGGCGGGAGATCTGCTCCAGCGATTGCAGGCGAGAGAGGCGCTCGACCTCGAGGCTTCGGGTCAGGTCGTCCTGTGGGCGCCGTTGGAGCTTGCCCAGGGAGCTGCGCACCGACGCCGCGGCGTCCGCGTAGCGCCGGCGCGCGCCCGCGTTCGTGCGAGCGACCGCCTCGCGCGCGACCGCGTCGGCCAGCCGAGCGGCGAACGCCGCGTCGGTCCACTGCGCGCCGACGATGATCAGCGACGTGTCGGTCTCGGGGCGGGCGGAGACCGCGGCGGTGAGCGCCCCCAGCGGCTGGCGCGCGCCCATCGCCTTGGCCGCCGCGGCCACGACGTCGGGGCGGGCGATCCGCCGCGCCGTGATCGCGGCGCGCTCGGCGGCGGTCTCGCGCGGGGCGACGGGGGTGCCGACGAGATCGAGCTCCTGCGTGTCGTCGCCGACCAGCACCGAGGCCTCGGCGACGTACTGGGGCTGCTCGCGAGCGGCCAGGCCGAACGCCACGGCGCCGAAGAGCACGGTGATCGCGACGATGAGCACGCGCTGCTCTCGCAGGACGCGCAGGTAGTCGCGAAGCGTGGCGTAGCGCGGACCGTCGCTCATGTCCCCTGCCCCCGTCCGCTGGGCCTCCCACGGCCCCGGACGTCAGCCGGGCGACCGTATCACCCGATCAGGCCTGGATGCTCCGGTTGCCGGTGCGCCGCCGGCGGCGACCTTCGGGGAACAGCGCGGCGGCCAGCACGAGCGCCGTTCCGGTCAGCGCCGGCACCTGCCAATCCCAGTCGACGGCGGCGTGCACGACCCACACGGCGCACGCCGCGGCGACCGCCGCGGCCTGGCTGCGCCCGAGCGCCCCGGGGCGCACGCGCGAGCGCACCGCGGCGGTCCCCAGCGCCGCCAGGAAGGCGAGCAGCAGGGCGGCCCCCACCACGCCGAGCTCGCCCAGGGTCTGGAGCTCCAGCGAATGCGCGTCGCGCACCTTCTCGTCCACGCGCCGCGTTCGCATCCAGCGCTGCTCGAAGGAGCCAGAGCCCTCGCCGCGCAGCGGGTGGGCCTCGAAGGCGTCGACGGCGACCCGGTAGAGGTCGCTGCGGGTGCCCTTGGCCGACGTCAGCCTCGCGCTGCCGTCGCCGAGCGTCGTGGTCGGGCGCAGGAAGTCGCGCCACTGATCCGACAGCCAGCGCGAAGCGTCGGTGGTCACCCGCGCGGTGCGGCCCTCGACGCGACCGGGGGCGGCAAGGTAGGCGCCCAGCGCGAGGACGGCGACCACGGCGGCGGCCGCGGGCGCCAGGCGCCGCGTGCCGGCGCGCAGGCGGTGCGACGACGGGCCACCGGCGACGGCGAGC
>JAOPZW010000087.1 GCA_025963905.1 Solirubrobacterales bacterium
TCCCGACGTTGACGAAGACCTGGAACATGAGCATCGCGACGATCCCGCCCGCCACGAGCGCGCCGTAGAGATTCTTGGCCATGGTGAGGACGCGTAAGCCGCGCCAGATCAACAGGGCGTACATCGACAGGACGAGTGCCGCCCCGACGAAGCCCCAGCGCTCGCCCACCACCGCGAAGATGAAGTCCGTGTGGTGCTCGGGCAGGAAGTTGAGCTTCGTCTGCGTCGCGCGCGGGCCGCGGCCGGTCTTCTCGCCGGACCCGATCGCGATGCGTGACTGGTTCTGCTGGTAGCCCTGCTTGGCGGGGTTGTCGCTGGGCTTGAGGAACGCCGTCAGGCGGTCCTTCTGGTAGCCGTGCAACACGGTCACGCCGATCGCCGGAGCGGCGACCAGCACGAGCACGATGGCCACGGCGCCGAGCGCCGACAGCGCGGCGAAGTACCGCCACGACACGCCGGCCACGAACAGCACGGCCAGCCCGATGACGACGTAGACCAGGCCCGAGCCCAGGTCGGGCTGCGCGATCACGAGCGCCGCTGGGACGAGCGTGAGCAGCATCACCCGGGTGGTCATGTCGCGGGCGCGGCCCTGACGGGCGCGGTCCACCACGAAGGCCGACAGCGCCACCACCAGCAGGACCTTGCCCAGCTCGGAGGCTTGGAAGGAGAAGAACGGGAGGTTGATCGAGCGGCGCGAGCCGCGAGCCACGGATCCCAGGAACTGGACGGCCAGGATCCCGGCGATCAGGAAGCCGAAGACGCCGTACTTGAGCTCGCGCAGCCGGGAGTAGTCGATGCGCGCGAGCACCACGGCGAGCACCGTGCCGATCCCGAAGAAGATCGCCTGGCGGTCGACGTAGTAGTTGGGGCTGCCGGGGACGTCGTCGGCCGTGGCCCCGGAGATCGTCACCAGCGAGCCGATGCACAGGCCGATGACCGCAAGCAGCATGATCGGGTCGAACGGCAGCGACAAGCCGAGCGCGAGGGCGCGCGGAGCGGGCGCCTGCTGCTCGTCGGCGTCGCGGATCGGGCTGGCGATGGACGGGGACATCAGCGCGTCTGCGACGTCCCGGCCTTGAAGACCTTCTTCTGGCCGAACCACTGGCCGAGCATGTAGCGGGCGATCGGCGCGGCCCCGACGGCGCCGAAGCCGCCCTCCTCGACGGTGACCGCGATCACGATCGGCTTGCTCTGGTTGGGGACGTAGCAGACGTACCAGGACTGGTCGTTCTTCGGGTAGCGCTGGGCGGTTCCCGTCTTGCCGTAGACGGGGAAGGCGGACTGGTTCCAGCCGGCGAAGACGTCGGCCGAGGTGCCGTCGCCCATCGTCGCCATGTGCAGGCCGTCGGTGATCGCCTGAAGGTATCCGGGGTCGAGCTTCACGCGGCGCGCGGCGCCGGAGTCGATCTTCTGCACCAGGCTGCTGTTGGCGTCCTCGACGGCCATGCCGAGGTGCGGGCGCACGACCTTGCCGCCGTTGGCGAGCGTGGCGTAGACGGTCGCCATCTGCAGCGGGGTCGCCTGCAGGTCGCCCTGGCCGACGGCGAGGTTCACGTTGTCGCCGACCGTCCACGGGCGGTTGGTCCCGTCCGCGATCCCGCACGGGTGGCCGGTCTTCTTCCGGCACTGGGCCTCGAGGCGGTTGCGTCCCTCGCGCCACTTGGGGTCGGGGACGGTGCCCTTGAACTCGTCGGGCAGGTCGATCCCGGTCGTCGCCCCGAGCCCCAGCTTGTGCGCCCAGGTCTGCAGCGGCAGGCCGGTGACGTTGTTGTTGAGGTCGCGGCCCAGCGTGTAGAAGAACACGTCCGAGGAGACCTGGAGCGCCCGGCGCAGGCTCAGCGTCCCGTTGGACTTGTTCTTGGCGTTGCAGAACTGCTGCCCGGCGGTCCCGATCTTGATGCAACCGGGATCGTTGATCGTGGTGCCGGGGGTGATGACGCCGCTCGTGAGCGCGGCCATCGCGGTGATCGGCTTGAAGATCGACCCGGTCGGATACAGGCCCTGCGTCGCCCGGTTGAAGCGCGGCGCGCCCGCCGACGCGCCGAACAGCTGGGCGTACCTGGCGTTGGTGATCGGCCGCGACAGGACGCTCGGGTCATAGCTCGGATAGGAGCCCATGGCGAGCACCTTGCCGTCGGTGGGGTCCATCGCGACGAACGCCCCGGCGGTGCCCGGACCGGAGTTGATGACCCGCGACAGCGCCGACTGGCCCGCCTGCTGCAGGCCCAGGTCCAGCGAGAGCTTGACCTGGCGCCCGGGAACCGGAGCGCGCGCGACGCCCTGGCCCTTGGGCCGCCCCATGGCGTCCACGGTGATCCGCGTAGCGCCGTCGACGCCGCGCAGGTAGCGGTCGTACGTGCGCTCGATGCCCTCCTTGCCGACGATCGTGCCGGCCGACACGCCGCGGAAGCGCTGGAGCTTGAGCTCCTGGGGGCTGATCTCGCCGACCGTGCCGACCAGCTGGGCCGCCAGCGAGTGCCTGGGGTAGCTGCGCAGGTAGGTCTTCTCGACCTGGATGCCGGGGAACGCCTCGCTGTGCTCGAGCAGGTAGTTGCGCACGGTCAGCGGCACGTCGACCTTCACGGTGATGTTCGCGTAGGACGCCAGCACCAGCGACTGCACCACCCGGTCCTGAATCGTCCCCGCCGACATGCCCAGCACGCCGGACAGGCGCGCGAACCGCCCGCGCAGCTCGGGAGTCGCCGGTGGCGGGATCGGGATCCTCGGGCCCTGCTTTCCCTTCGGGCGCCGGCCGCGCGACGTGACCTGCTGCCCCCAGGTCGCCGCCTGCGTGCGCTCGGCGACGGGGAGGCTCTCCGGATCCATCTGCACGATCGTCGCGACGCGGTTCTCGACGAGCACCTGGCCGTTGCGGTCGACGATCGCCCCACGCGGCGCGGGGATCCGCGTCACGCGGACCTTGTTGTTGTTCGCCTGCTGGAGGTACTGGTCGCCGGAGAGCACCTGCAGGTACCACAGGCGGAAGAAGATGATCGCGAACAGCACGAAGGCCAGGCCGCCGAAGACCGCCACGCGCAACGCCAGCTGCGGAGTGATCGGCGGCCTGCGGTCCTGGACGGGGTCGATCATGCGCGCGAGAGCGGCGACAGGCCGCCGGTCGTGTAGGCGCGGCGGCGCCGGCGGCGCGGGTCCTCGGGCAGCGCCGGCATCAGCCAGCGGCGCACCAGGGCGTGAACCGGGGCGGCGATCAGCGCGTTGAGGGCGATCGTCGCGAGGATCTCGCGGACGAGCAGCACGCTCACCGGGGCGTCGACGCCCAGCAGGAACTGCATCAGCGAGAAGCCGATGATGGCGACCGCGGTCGCCGCGGCCCCGACGGCGATCGGCAGGACCGCGCCCTGCGGGTCGCGCAGCTCGCGCAGGCGCCCCGCCCAATAGCCGACCGTGACGTACAGAAGCGAGGACAGCCCGACGGTCTGCACGAGGGCGAGGTCGAGGAACAGCCCGGTGCAGAACCCGAGCACGGCTCCGGGCACCGACCCGGCCAGCAGGCCGGCCGCGGCGATGACCAGGGGCAGGAGGTCCGCGTTGACGCCGAAGACCTGGACCTGCGACACGGCCGACACCTGGACGATGACCGTCATCAGCCCCAGGAGGGCCATGCGCGCGATGAGCTGGGGCCGGCCCACGTTCACGGTGTGCCCTTCGGGCGGTTGCCGTTGATCTGCTTGGTGAGCACGTCCACGAACTCCAGCCGGCGCAGGTCGGCGAAGGGCTGGACGTGCGGGAGCTGGTTGTCGGTCCCCGGCTCGTCGACGCGCGTGACGCGCCCGATCGGGATGTCCGGCGGGAAGGGCGAGCTGAGGCGGTCCGACCGCGACATGGTGCCCGACGTCACGATGGTCTGGCCCGGCGTGACGACGTCGCTGCGCTTGGTGTAGGAGAGCACGAGGTCGTCGGGGCGCCCCGCCTCGACCTGCACGACACCGGTGATGCCGCTGCTCTCGTTGACCCGCGCGCCGACGTTCGTCGTGTGATCGCTGATCAGCGTGACGATCGCGGTACCCGACGCGGCCGAGCTCACCCTGCCGATGAGGCCCTCGCCGGTGACGACCGGCTGACCTTCGCGCAGCCCGTCGTCGGTGCCCTTGTTGATCTCGATCTGCGTGAACCACAGGCTCGGGTCCTGGCCGATGACACGCGCGCGGACCGGGTTCGCAGCGGTCAGGCCGGCCGAGTCCTCGAGCCGCATGAGCGCCTTGAGCTTCTGGTTCTCGCGCGTCGCGGCGACGCCCGCGATCGCCTGGGCGCGCAGCTGGTCGCGCTCCGCGCGCAGGTTCTTCACCTGGCCCTTGGCGTCGAGCGTGTCCCCCACCCACCCGAACAGGTCGCGAAACGGCTTGAGCGCGCGGCTGGCGCCCTCCTGGATCGGCGAGACGACCTGCAGGACGCCGCGCTGCACGGAGTGCAGCCCGCCGCCGGCGGACTCGCCGAAGTACAGGGTCAGCAGGATCAGGGAGCTGGCGAGGAGCAGTCCGAGGACTGCCCGCCGCCGGCGGACCGTCTTGTCGTACACAGGGAGATGTTCTCCAAGGGGGGCATGAGGTGTCGCAGCGCGCGTCGATCAGCGATCAGTAGCGCCGCCGGCGATTCCTCGAATTCTTGTTCGAGCGGTGGATGACCTCGAATTCCTCGAGGGAGCGGCCGGAGCCCACCGCGACACAGGTCAGCGGCGACTCGGCGAGGTGCGACGGCATCTGGGTCTCTTCGCGCAGGCGCTCGTCGAGCCCCTGCAGCAGCGATCCGCCACCCGCGAGCATGATGCCGCGGTCCATGATGTCCGAGGCGAGCTCGGGTGGCGTGCGGTCGAGGGTCTCCTTGACCGCGTCGATGATCTGGACCAGGGGCTCCTCGAGCGCCTGGCGGATCTCCTCGCTGGTGAGCACGACGGTCTTCGGCAGTCCGGAGACCATGTCACGTCCGCGGATCTCGGCCTGTACTTCCTCTTCCATGGGGTAGGCCGAGCCGATCTCCAGCTTGACCTCCTCCGCGGTCTGCTGACCGATGAGCAGCTTGTACTCGCGCTTGGCGTAGTTGATGATCGCCTCGTCGAGCTCGTCGCCGCCGACGCGGATCGACTGCGAGACGACGATCCCTCCCAGCGAGATCACGGCGACCTCGCTGGTCCCGCCGCCGATGTCGACGACCATCGAACCGGTCGGCTCGCCGACCGGCAGCCCGGCCCCGATCGCCGCGGCCATCGGCTCCTCGATGAGGTACGCCTGGCGCGCACCCGCCGACAGGCAGGCCTCCTCGACTGCGCGCTTCTCGACGCCGGTCACGCCCGAAGGAACGCACACGACGACCCGAGGATGCGCCCACCGGTTCTGGTGGACCTTCTGGATGAAGTGACGCAGCATCTCCTCGGTCACGTCGAAGTCGGCGATGACGCCGTCCTTGAGCGGCCGGATGGCCGAGATCGTGCCCGGAGTGCGGCCGAGCATGCGCTTGGCCTCGATGCCGACGGCATGCACCTCGCCCGTCCGCGAGTCGATCGCGACGACGCTCGGCTCCGAGAGCACGATGCCCCGTCCACGCACGTAGACCAGCGTGTTGGCCGTCCCGAGATCGACCGCCATGTCGCGGCCACCAAACCCGGTCAGGTAGCTGAAGAAGCCCATGCGGAAGTAGAAGGTGCGGCCGCACGAGACTTGCCGCCCGGACGCTCGGGCGCCGGGGGGCCGCGTCGCAGGCAGTGTAGCGAGGGAAGGCTCGAGACCTCGTCCGGACAGCGTGCTTGCACCAATAAATCGGCTGCAAACACGCCGCTGCGCCCGTCAGGCGGCGAGCTCCAGCAGGTTCGGCCAGATATCCAGGAGCGCTCCGACCGGGAGCCCCACGACGTTGAGGTAGTCCCCTTCGAGGCGCTCGACGAGCGCGCCGCCGCGGCCCTGGATGGCGTAGCCGCCCGCCCGGCCGCGCCACTCTCCCGACGCGATGTACCAGTCGATCATGGGCTCGTCCAGACGACGGAAGGTGACGCGGCTGACCGCTGACGTCGCGGTCACCGCGCCTTCCCGCACCAGCGCCACGCCGCTGTGCACCTCGTGGGTGCGTCCCGCGAGGCGCCGCAGCGTCTCGCGCGCGGCGTCCTCGTCCGGCGGCTTGCCCCAGAGCCGCAGCTCGGTGGCCACCAGCGTGTCCACGCCGAGCACCACCTCGCCGGGCCGGCCGCCCGCCGCCAGCGCCTTGCGCAGCGCGTTCTCGCCCGCCACCGCGGCGGGGACGCCCGAGTCCTCCTCGACGACGTCGGCCGCGCGGACGGTGAACCTCACGCCGAGCGACTCCAGGATCGCCCGGCGCTGCGGCGAGCGCGAGGCGAGGACGAGCGTCTCCGCCACCCGAGGCCGCTAGCCGAGCTCGGGGAAGAAGAGCGCCGACTCGCGGGCGGCCGACTCGGGCGAGTCGGAGCCGTGGACGAGGTTCTTGCCGACCTCGATCGCGAAGTCGCCCCGGATCGAGCCCATCATGGCCTCGAGCGGATTGGTCGCGCCGATGACCTGGCGAGCGGCCGTGACCGCGTCGCGGCCCTCGAGCACCATCGCGACGAGCGGCCCCGACGTGATGAACTCGACGAGCTCGCCGAAGAAGGGCTTGCCGTCGTGCTCGGCGTAGTGGCGCCGGGCGAGGTCCTCGGTGAGGGTCATGAGCTTGAGCGCGGCGATCTTCAGGCCCTTGCGCTCGAAGCGGGCGATGATCTCACCGGTGAGGCTGCGCGCGAACGCGTCCGGCTTGACCAGGATGAGGGTCCGGTCCACTGGGTCTCCTTG
>JAOPZW010000114.1 GCA_025963905.1 Solirubrobacterales bacterium
CGAGCTCGTGCGCGAGGGGCTGCTGCTGCGCCGCCACGGCTCGGGCACGTACGTCGCCGAGCCGAAGATCGCGCTGCCACTGACGATCACGTCGTTCTCGGAGGACATGCGCCAGCGCGGGATGCGCGCGGGCAGCCGGGGCCTTCGGAGCGGGCGGCAAGCTACTACGGGCTCAGGGACTGGTCAATACCAATCTCGGACCACTTGAGTGGTTTGGCTGTGGAGCGGGGTTGGAGTGGGCAGTTGTGGCGCGTTGGCGCTCGGCGGGGTCCGTCAAGGCCGGTGACCGGCAGCTCGCCCGGATCGGTCGAGCCGGCATCGGGGGTGGTCACGACGAGGTCCGGTCTCTCGCTAGCCGCGCGCCGCAGGGCGGGGCTCGTCTCCCGCAGGAACGCCCTCTGACCTCTGGGTCGACGGCGTCCTCAGGCGCCCTGGGGTACTAGACACCATCAGCCCAAGGAAGCGTTCGCGGCGGTCTCCGCGCTTGTGGAGCTGCTCTGACGAAGCCCGTCTGAGGAGCACAGAGGCGCCAGCGATGAGGTTCAGCAAGCGTCGTTGCCGGGAAGTTGCAGCCGACGCCAAGCCAGGGCCTGGGCCGCGGAAGGTAGCGCGCCGGGCAAGGAGATGCTCTCGTGAACGCAACCGCTCCCCGGACGGCCGCTCCGGACGAGGACGACGCCGCCCCCACCGGCCCTGGCGCCGGGCTCGCCGCCGAACGCGTCAGCTTCCGTGACGCCGCCCGCAGGCTCGCCGAGGGCGAGCTCGGCTCGCTGCGCGTCCGGCTCATGCTCGCCGTCATCTGGACGATCTTCACGATCGCCAAGATCGCTTCCGGCTCGAGGGCGCCGTCAGAGCGACGCTGTCGGTCAAATCGGGCTGGGGCGCGGTGCCCGCGATCGCCGCGTCGCCATCGCGTCACAGGCGGCCGAGACGTCGCAGCAGCGCGTTGCGGCTCCACAACGACGCAGAGGCACAACGCGTGCTCGCCGAGAACGATCCAAGGTCCCCTGGCCGCGCGCGGCGTCGCGCCCGGCACGGGACCCCCGGCCCGGGAGACAGGCTCCAACGGCGCGGTCCGCTGTCACCGTTAAGCTGTCGCCCATGGCCGTGCTGTCCGCTCCGATCCGCTACGCCGCATCAGCGCATCCGGGCTGCGCGTTCTGCGAGCGCATCGCGCGCGCCATCGAGCCGTCGCTGTTGCCCGACCCCGCCTTCGTCACCTGGGCCTCGGTCGGTGCTCTGGTCGACGGGCATGTTCTCGTCATCCCGCGCGCCCACGAGCTGAACGCCGCCGCAGGAGCGCCTGATCCGGCTTCCCGGCTTGCCCCGTATGTCGACGCCGTCACCGGCATGCTCGAGCGCAACTACGGGCCCACGTGCCTCTTCGAGCACGGGCCGGTGAGCCCCGGGACGGCACCCGGGTGCTCGATCGACCATGCGCACCTCCATCTTGTCCCGTGGTCCGGATCCCTCGTCGTGCTCGCCATGGCCGCGCATCCGGAGCTGTTGTGGCGCGAGTACTCGGGCGGGCTCGTCAACGGACTCCCGCCGGCCCCCGACACGTCCTACCTCCTGGTGCAGGATTCCGACGGCCGAGGCGCCGTGGGGTCCGGTGACACGATCCCGAGCCAAGCGCTCCGGAGGGTCATCGCGCGCGAGCTCGGGCGAACAGAGGAATGGGATTGGAAGACGCACGCGCAGTTGGAGACCCAGATGAGCACGATCCGGACCCTCACGGCGACCTAGCGCCCGCCGACGCCTCAGCCGGGGCGGAGCCACATTCCCGAGGGGAGTTCGCCTCGGTCCTCGGTACCTGGGACGATCGTGCGCCGTTCCAATGGGAGTCTCGGTGGCCCGCCAAGGCCAGGGTGCAAATGGGGATCGAGCTCTGCTACCTCGCGGTCCTGTTCGCTGCCTGCCCCGTTGGCCTCTTCTGTCTCAGCACCGGCAAGCTCGATGTCGCGTTGGACATTACGGCGGCCGAGAGCCGCTCCCTCGCCCTCTACGGCGACGCCTGGCTGGGCGGATTGCTGGGCGGCTGTCTGTTCTCGATGAAGTGGCTCTACCACTCGATCGCGCGCGGCAAGTGGCACCTAGACCGGCGCGCGTGGCGCTTCCTGACGCCGCTGGTCTCCGCGGGCCTGGCGTTCGGCACGATGGCCCTGTTCATCTCCGGAGCGCTGCCGCTCTTTAGCGAGCGCATCACCGGCACCTTGCCTGGTGTCACCGGCGTGAGCTTCCTGGTCGGCTACTTCTCCGACGACACGGTGGCCGCCCTCGCCGGGGCCGCGACCAAGCTGCTACGAGGAGCAGACGAGAAGGAGCCAGATGTCAGCGATCGCGGTCGGAACTAAGGCCGAGGGACTCCTCGGGCTGCCGGCCGGGTGGACACCGCCGTTCATGGTGGTCAACCTGACGACCGCCGTCGACCTCCAGCACGGCCGACCGATCAATGACGGTCTTCCGGGCCGGCTCAGGGCCTTTGACGAAGGACCCCAGCTTGAACGGCTGTTCGCCGAGGCACCCGACGGAGTGCTCGTTCGTAGTAGCGCGCTCGACGAAGGCATGAGCTCCCGCGGGCTTTTCAAGTCGCTGCACGTCGGTTTCCCGAGCTTCGTCACGGTCGCAGAAGCCATGTCCGACATCTGGCAGCACGCCGCCACCGACCAGGAGGAGCCGGGGCCCATCCCGCTCATCGTCCAGCGCTTCGTGCGGCCCCAGCTGCTCGGTCACCTGTCCAACGAGATCCGCCTGCGCAAGGACCGGCGCGACTGGACCGTGGAGATTCAGGGGGAGACCACCGTCGCCCACGCCGGCGGCATGCGCGCGCTCAAGAAGGACCGCGTGCCGCTGACCGACGTGGATCCGGCTTGCGCGTCCAGCGACGACCTCATCGGCGTCCTGCGGCGGGTCGCCGGCGCTTTCACGGAGGTGGGTCGCCGTCATCACCTCGAGTGGGTGTGGGATGGCGGTCGCCTCTGGATCGTGCAGCACGACGAGGTCGCCGAGCTCCGCTCGTCCGAGCCGCGCGCCATCGGCTGGGCGCAGGAGTTCCCCGCGCTTAAGTGCTTCCGGCCGCCCGGCCAAGGCGACGTGGATTTCCCGAAGGTGCGTTGCATCGCCGAGTACGCCGCCGCCGGTCTTCCGCACCAGGACCTGCGGCTGCTCACCGATCCCGGGCTGTTCACCCTGCTGCGTGCCGGCGGCGCCGTCCCGGCGCTCGAGAGCGATCTCTCGGTCCTGGCCGAGCGCAAGGCGGTCATCCGCACCGACGTCAGGCGCGGCGAGGACCGCGACTTCGACGTCCTGCGGGCGCGCACCGACGCGGGCTGCTCGGCCGGCGAGCTGCTCGGCTTCCTCCGTCAGACGCTCGATGACCTGACGCAGGCCGAGATCCCGCCCGGCGACGTGGTGTTCCTCGTGCACCCCTTCGTCCCAGCCGACGCCTCCGCGTGGAGCCTGGCGGCGCCCAGCACCAGCCAGGTGCGCGTCGACGCGACGTACGGACTCCCTGACGGGCTTTTGTACTACCCGCATGACTCCTATGTCGTCGACACGCGGTCGGCGTCCGTGCGGCAGCGGCTGCGCTGCAAGAGCCGGATCCTCACCTCGGACACCGTGGGTCAATGGCACGACGAGCCGCTGGGGAGCCCCTGGAACTGGCGCGCGACGCTCAGCGACGTGGAGGCTCGGCTGATCGCCCGGATGAGCAAGCAGCTGGCCGATCACCTCGGGCGCGCGGTCGAGATCATGTTCCTCGTCCGCACGCACACCCTGGACCGTGGCAGCTACGTGCTGCCGTGGGTCCACCGCGACGGCAGTCATCGTCCCGCTAGGCCTGCGGCGACGACCTCGTTCTTCCCCTCGCAGGAAGCGCTAGTCCGCAACTTCACCGATCTGCGCAAGCTGTCGGAGACGATGACCGACGCGGCGTCGTCCGCCGGCCGCGTCCTTGTTCAGCTCCGGCCGGAGGCCAGCGTCCTCCATGACTCGACATTCCTCGACGAGCTCGTGGCCGTGTGCGCCGCGAAGCATTGCTCGATCGAGCTCGAGGGAAGCACGCTGTCGCACATCTACTACGAGCTGGTTCGGGCCGGGCTGCACGTCGAGGTCCAGGACCCCATTTCGACCTCGGGTGCCGAGCCCGTGTCGTTCGGCAAGCTCGTGCGCGACCTCATCCCCTCGAACATCGCCGCCCGAGGCGAACACGTCGTGAGCTACCAGGCCTCCGGAGACGAGCTGCAGTCCCTGCTGCGCGCAAAGGTGGTCGAGGAGGCGTTCGAGATCGCGCGCGCCCGGTCGAGCGATGAGCTCTTGGAGGAGATCGGCGACGCGCTCGACGTCCTCGCGTCGCTATGTACGCTCACCGGCACCGACCTGGCGACCGTGAGCGAATGGGCCGAGCAGAAGCGCCGGACCCGCGGTGGCTTCAACATGGGCCAGGTCCTCGTCGAGACCCGGGAGCCCACGCTCGAGGAGGCGACGGCCGGCGACCCTCCGCGCTACCCGGTGACCGAGGACGTGCGCCTGCAAGTCGAGCGCCGCCAGTCGGAGTTCCCGGAGACCGTCGTCGTCGGCGACCAGGACGCCCGCATCCCGTACGAGGTCCAGCTCTCGCGGCCCGACGGTATCGCCGTGAGCATCGACGGCATGGAGTTCGAGCTCGAGTTCCGCACCGACGGCGCGGTCGTCCGCCGGGCGGTTCCGACTGAGCACCCCGACCAGCTGGAGCTCGGCTTCTAGGCCGAGCGCATTGCCGTTTGTTGGAGTGGCGTGGCGGTCGCGGCTGTGCTGATCGAGGCGGGCTCCGAGCGCATCCTGCTGCGACTGGGCGAGTACGCCCGCGCGCGCGTCGACGGCGAGACCCGAAAGTCGGTAACGCCGATCGACAGCGCCCGCCTCCGCGCGGTTGAGGCACAAGGCGGCTCCCTCGCGGAACTCCTCGGCCTCGCGGCGTAGGCCAGGGCGGACGGTCGTAAGTGGCAAGTGTTCCGCGGGACGATCTTGTCGATCCCCAGCGAGCGATCGTCGGCGGGCGCGTCAGCCGACGCATCTAAGCTAATCGGGCGCTCGAGAGTCCTCGCCGCGGCAAGAAGTCGCGCCCGACGTCGGCGCTGCGATCCAGCGAGCCGAGGATCCGCTCGACCTCGACGGAGCGCATGCCGAGATGGGAGGCCTACCACCCACAACCGCCGTCGCACCTCACCGAACGGGCTGAGATCCACGGACCGAGCTGTCCAGACCGGGCGGGCGGGCCCCAGCGGAGGTGCGGCGTTCTCCGCCTGGGCCGGCGTCTGACCCGGGTTGGCTTACGCCGAGAGGCAGCCCGTGACGAACGCGAGTGGCGACACCGGGACGACAACTCCGACTGCGCAGCGAGCACCCGCGCAGGCTCGACCAGGTCGTGCGCATCTCCAGGGCTACGCGGAGCACGGCCCCCGGATCGCCAACCACTCGCTGGAGACGCTGCAGCCACTCGGCCGCGCGTCAACCTGTCAGGCCGACCCGGTACGGTCCACCCACTGAGTCCCCCGTGTCGAAGCTCGAGGATCTCCAGCCCGGCCTGCGTCTCGCTGGCGTGATTCCCGGGCAGAACGTCGCCGTCATCGCCGTGCAGCCGCACGGACCCGATGCGATCGAGCTCACGTACAAGACTGCCGAGGGCGATCTCGGCCAGCGCGTCCTCGGTCGCGACGCCGAGGAGAAGCTCGCGATCGCCCACGCCGAGGCACGCCCCCTCGACGCTGTCGCCGCCGACTTCAAGCTCGTCGCCGAGTGCCAGCGGATCAAGCTCGCCGGACTGTCGGACCCGATGCTCGCGGTCACGACGTCAGACATCCAGCCGTTGCCCCACCAGCTGCGTGCCGTCTACGGCGAGCTGCTCCCGCGCACGCCCCTGCGGTTCCTCCTTGCCGACGACCCGGGCGCCGGCAAGACGATCATGGCCGGGCTCTACATCAAGGAGCTCATCCTCAGGGAGGACGTCAAGCGTTGCCTGATCGTCGCCCCCGGCGGCCTCGTTGACCAGTGGCAGGACGAGCTGTACCTGAAGTTCGGGCTCGCCTTCGAGATCTTCACGCCGCAGCTGAGCGAGACCGTGTTCGGCGCCTCGGCCTTCGAGCAGCACCCGTTGCTGATCGCGCGCATGGATCAGCTCGCGCGCAACGAGGACCTGGTGGCCGAGCTGGCCAAGTCCGAGTGGGACCTCGTGGTCGTCGATGAGGCCCACCGCATGGGCGCCCATTACTTCGGCGGCAAGCTCGAGAAGACCAAGCGGTTCCAGCTCGGCGAGCTGCTCGGCGACGTCGCGCGTCATCTGCTGCTCATGACCGCGACCCCGCACAGCGGCAAGGAGGAGGACTTCCAGCTCTTCCTCACGCTGTTGGACCGCGACCGTTTCGAGGGCAAGTACCAGGCGAAGATCCATGCCGCCGACACCTCAGGGGTGATGCGGCGGATGGTCAAGGAGGATCTGCTCACGTTCGACGGCAAGCCGCTGTTCACCGAGCGGATCGCCGAGACCGTCCCCTACGAGCTCACCGAGCTCGAGCAGGACCTGTACGAGCAGGTCACGACCTACGTCCGCGAGGGGATGAACCGCGCCGAGAAGCTCGACGGCAAGCGCCGCAACACGGTCGGCTTCGCGCTCACCGTCCTGCAGCGCAGGCTGGCATCCAGCCCGGAGGCGATCTACCGCTCCCTCGAGCGCCGCGCCGCTCGCCTCGAGCGCCGCAAGCAGGAGATCCTCGACGGCGCGGCGATCGGTGAGCCGAGGGCCGCAGACGTCGTGGGCGACCTCAACGAGTTCGATGACGACGAGTTCTCGGCCGAGGAGCTTGAGAGCATCGAGGATGAGCTCGTTGACGCGGCGACTGCGGCGCGCACCGTCGAGGAGCTCGATGCCGAGCTGCTCGATCTGCGCGACCTCATCAAGGCCGCGGCGCGGGTGCGTGCATCGGACACAGACCGCAAGTGGTCAGAGCTGCGCACGATTCTCGAGGACAACACGCTCGCCGCTCCTGGTTCCGGCGTCGAGCGGCGCAAGCTCATCGTCTTCACCGAGCATCGCGACACTCTGGAGTACCTCGCGCGCCGGATCGGGTCGCTCCTCGGCCGGCCCGAGGCGGTCAAGGCGATCCACGGCGGCGTGCGTCGCGCCCAGCGCCGCCAGATCACCGAGGAGTTCACGCACAACCCGGCCTGCCAGGTTCTGCTCGCCACCGACGCCGCCGGGGAGGGCCTCAACCTCCAGGTCGCCCACCTGATGGTCAACTACGACCTTCCGTGGAACCCGAACCGGATCGAGCAGCGCTTCGGCCGGATCCACCGCATCGGCCAGCGCGAGGTCTGCCGCCTGTGGAACCTCGTTGCCGACAACACCCGCGAGGGTGAGGTCTTCGCCCGGCTGCTGCTGAAGATCGAAGAGCAGCGAAAGGCCTATGGCGGCAAGGTGTTCGACGTGCTCGGGACGGCGTTCAGCGAGACGCCGCTGCGTACGCTGCTCATCGACGCGATCCGCTATGGCGAACTCCCTGAGACCAAGGCGAAGATGGAGAAGGTCATCGACGCTGGGGTGGCTCGCGGTATCGAGGAGCTGCTAGTCGAGCGCGCGCTTGCGACCGACGCGATGCAGCACGCGGACATCGCGCAGCTCCGCGCGCTGATGGACGAGGCGCGGGCCCGACGCCTGCAGCCTCACTACATCGAAGGCGCGTTTCGAACGGCGTTCACGCGCCTGGGCGGCAAGATCCGCCGCCGCGAGCAGGGCCGCTTCGAGATCACCCACGTCCCGGCGCAGCTGCGAACGATCGGGCGAGGCCCGATCGCCAGCCGGTATGAGCGCGTCACATTCGACATCGAGCATGTGCTTGATGAGTCCGGCGCTCGCGCCGAGCTGCTCGCCCCCGGCCACCCTCTGCACAACACCGTCACCGACGAGACCGTCGCTCGTTGGCACGAGACGCTCGAACGCGGCACCGTCCTCGTCTCGCCGACGGTGCAGGAGCCGCGCCTGCTCGTCGGCGTCATCGAGGAGATCGCCGACGCGACCGAGACCGCCGTCGCGCGCCGCTTCAGCTACGCGTTCATCGACGAGCACGGCAGCGTCGAGGCGGCGGGGCCGGCACCGTACCTCGATTGCGTCGCGGCCCCGTTGACAAATGAGGTCATCGCGGCCCGGGCGCTGCCTTGGCTCGCGGAAGCCGAGGAGCGGGCGGCGAGCTGGATCATCGCCAACCAGGTCCCCGCGTTCCTGAGCGAGGTCAAGCTGCGCCGCGAGGCCGAGTTGCACCGCGTACGCGACCAGGTCGGGCGTCGCCTGGACCAGGAGAGCAACCGCCTCATCCTCGAGGCGATGGTCGCCCAGGAGCAGGAGCAGGCCGGCAAGAAGCCCAAGGAGAGCCACACGAGCCTGATGCTGAAGTCCGCCGATCTCGAGGGCCGCCGCACCGCGCGGCTTGCGCTGCTCGACCGCCAGCTTCAGATGCAGGCCAAGCCCCCGCGGGTCGTCACGGCTGCGCTCGTGCTGCCACTTGCGACCGTGGAGACCCAGATCCCCGACGACGCGCCGATGCACGCGGTCGAGACGAAGGAGGTCGAGCGCCGCGGCGTCGACCTCGTCCTGGCGACCGAGCGCATGCTCGGCCGCAGCCCGGTCGAGCAGGCGTTCAACAACCCAGGTTTCGATGTCCTCTCCGTCCGCGACGGCGAGGATCCGATCCGCATCGAGGTCAAGGCCCGCATCGCCGGCGCCGAGGACTTCTTCGTCACCCACAACGAGGTGCTCACCGCGCTCAACAGCGCGCCGCGGTACCGGCTGGCGCTCGTGCGCGTCGACCCGCGCGGCCCCGAGCACGACGAGGTCCGCTACCTCGAGAACCCGTTCGGCCGCTTCGACGCCGGCGACTTCGACGCGACCGGCCACCGCGGCAAGTGGGACACGACCTGGGCGCGCGGCAGGGAGCCGTTTTGATCCGATGACGACCGATGCGAAGGACGACGCCGTGGGCGCACCGAAGCGCAAGCTCATCGAGGTGGCGCTGCCCTTGGAGACGATCAACAAGTGGTCGGCGCGCGAGAAGGCGATCCGTTACGGCCACCCGTCGACGCTTCACCTGTGGTGGTCGCGCAAGCCGCTGGCCACAGCTCGAGCAGTCCTGTTTGCCCAACTCGTCGACGATCCGTCATCGCATCCCGATCGTTTCCCGACCGAGGGCGCGCAGCGCGCCGAGCGCGAGCGCCTGCACGGCATCATCGAACGGCTCGTGATCTGGGAGAACACCCGTGATCATGCACTGCTCGCCGAGGCCCACGCGGAGATCCTCGCCTCGACGGGCGGCAACCCGCCGCCGATTGTCGACCCGTTCGCCGGCGGCGGTTCGATTCCGCTTGAGGCCCAGCGCCTCGGCTTGGACGTCCATGCTTCGGATCTCAACCCGGTCGCCGTGCTCATCAACAAGGCGCTCATTGAGATTCCTCCGAGGTTCGCCGGGCGAGCGCCCGTATTCCCCGGGCTTGCCGACGGGAGGATCTGCGATTGGGATGCCGCGACGGGACTTGCCGCCGATGTCCGCGCTTACGGCGAGTGGATACGTGACGAGGCGCACAAGCGCATTGGAGTGCATTACCCGAAGGCGACGCTCACAGACGGGACCGAGGCGACGGTTATCGCTTGGATCTGGGCGCGGACGGTGACTTGCCCCAACCCCGCGTGCGGGATCGAGATGCCACTCACCAGCAAGTGGTTGCTGGGCAAGAAGAAGGGTAAGGAGGCATGGGTCCGGCCGATCATCGTCGCTGACGCCGGGCACCCGAGTGGTAAGAGGGTGGAGTTCGAGATCGGGCAAGGGCGGCTGGGAGCGCCGAGCGCCGACGAGGACGGGACGGTGGGGCGAAATGGCGCGACGTGCATCGCCTGCGGGGCAGCGGCGGCGCTCGAATACGTCCGAGTGGAAGGCCGAGCGGGACGACTCGGATCGAGTCTGTTGGCGACGGTCGCCGAAGGAGACCGGCGCCGTGTGTACCTACCGCCGGACAATGAGCACCGGCGCGCGGCGGCCGTCGAGCGGCCTGCCAGCGTTCCCGAGGCGACCATCCCTCCGAAAGCACCATCATTTCGCGTTCAGGCATACGGCATGACCCAGTGGGCGGATCTGTTTACGAACCGCCAGCTCCTGGCCCTCACGACGCTCAGCGATCTTGTCATGGAGGCGCGCGAGCGCGTGCTCAGCGACGCCCTTGCCGCAGGCGCGCCCTCCGGGCGCGGTCTCGAATCGGGCGGCACCGACGCTGAAGCCTACGCCGATGCAGTAGCCACGTACTTGGGCGCGGCTCTCTCACGAACGCTGAACAAGTCGACGTTGATCTGTTCTTGGGACGCCAGCCCGAAGATGGAGGCGGTGCGTGGCCTCTTCGCAAGACAAGCCATCCCGATGGCCTGGGACTACGCAGAGGCGAACATCTTCGGGGCTTCGTCGGGCAACTACACCCAAGATCTGGAATGGGTCACGCGTGTCCTTGAATGGCTACCGACCGGCATAGAGGACCGAGCACGGGCCACACAGGCCGACGCGGCTTCTACGGCGACCGTCGGGGCGCTGCTATCAACGGACCCGCCGTATTACGACAACATCGGCTACTCCGACCTCTCCGATTTCTTCTACGTGTGGCTACGGCGATCGCTACGCAGCGTCCATCCCGACCTCCTCAGCACAATGCTGGTTCCGAAGGCCGAGGAACTGGTCGCCAATCCCTACCGCCACGACGGCAGAGACGGCGCGAAGGAGTTCTTCGAGGATGGTTTTCGGCGCGTGTTCGCGCGTGCTCGCGAGACAGCGCTTGCCGACTTCCCGATCACCGTCTACTACGCGTTTAAGCAATCCGATGCTGGCGACGACGGCACGGCCTCAACGGGTTGGGAGACCCTCCTTGACGGGATGATTCGCTCCGGGTGGGCCATCACCGCGACTTGGCCGATGCGTAGCGAGCTATCGAATCGGATCCTTAGCCAGGGCACAAACGCACTCGCTTCATCGATCGTTCTTGCCTTGAGGCCGCGTCCCGATGACGCGCCGACGGCGGACCGCCGCGGTCTCATCGCCGCACTTCACGACGAGCTCCCCGACGCGCTGCGTAAGCTCCAGCAGGGCACGATCGCCCCCGTGGATCTGCCACAGGCTGCGATCGGCCCGGGGATGGCGGTGTTCTCGCGCTACGCAAAAGTGGTCGAGAACGACGGCACGATGATGACCGTGCGCTCGGCGCTGGCTCGGATTAACGAGATTCTCGACCAGGTGCTCAACGAGCAGGAAGGCGACTTCGACGCCGCGACGCGCTTTGCAATCGCCTGGTACCGCGGGCACGGTTACGCGACAGGCAACTTCGGGGTCGCCGACGACCTCGCGCGCGCCCGCAACACAGCGGTAGAGTCGTTGGTTCGCGACGGCATCCTCACGAGCGCAGCCGGCAAGGTCACACTGCTCTCGCCGGCCAAGATGCCAGAGGGCTACGACGTCGTCGGCGACGATCGTGTCGGCGCGTGGGAGGTGCTCCACCACCTGATCGCGATCCTTCAACGCGACGGGCTGCCGGTGGCCGGGGCGTTCCTCGCGAGCGCGCAGCAGCGTCCTGACGGCGTGATCGACACCGAGCTCGTTAAGGAGCTCGCGTTCCTGCTGTTCTCGATCGCCGAGAAGAACGGCTGGACGCAGGACGCGCTTGCGTTCAACACCGTCGCCACAGCGTGGCCGGACGTCGTCCATGCGGCCCGCTCGGTGCCGACCGGCGGCGGCGAGCAGGCCGTGTTCGACTTCACCGAGGAGGACTGACCGATGGCGCTTTCAAACCGCGACCGTATCGGCAAAATGTTCGAGCTGCTGGCGCCGGCGCTCGACGACTTCATCTCGCGCGCGGTCGCGTCGGAACTCCCCGAAGGTGCCTCGTGGTCGGCGCTCGTTGCGATGAAGGACAAGAAGAAGGGCATCGAGGGCAAGGAGTACGAGCGGCTCGATCCGCAAGTGCAGCTGCGGATGCTCACCGAGAACATCCCTCACAATCTCAAGCCAGGCTGGTACCCCTTCGACGATGCGATCGGGCGTGTCGGGCAGGGTTACTCGAAGGAGCTGCGCGAGGCCCGCAACGACTGGGCGCACAACAAGTCGTTCAGCGACGACGACGCCTACCGCTGCCTGGATACCGCGGAGCGGTTGCTCGGCGCGATCGGCGCGCCGGCGGTCGCCGACGAGGTCAAGGCGATCCGGCTCGGTCTGCGCCGCCTGACCGCCGACAAGGACGACCGGAAGGTGCTCAAGTCCGCGGCCGTCACGCCCGAGTCGGCGGGGCTGCGCCCGTGGCGCGAGGTCCTCGCGCCCCACGATGACGTCGCGACCGGCAACTTCCAGGCCGCCGAGTTCGCCGCCGACCTCTACAAAGTCGCGGCGACCGACGACGCCGGCAGGGACTACGCGGAGCCAGTCCAGTTCTTCGCCCGCACGTACCTCACCGAAGGCCTGCGCGACCTCATCGATCGCGCGGTGCGGCGTCTGGCCGGCGACCAGAACGCCTCGCCGGTCATCAACCTGCAGACGAACTTCGGCGGCGGCAAGACGCACTCGATGCTCGCGCTGTGGCACCTGGCGTCCGGCACGCCGCTCGGAGACTACCCGCAGGACGTCCAGGACATACTCTCCGAGACGCCCTTCGGCGAGCTGTCCGGGGCCGTCCGGCGCGTGGCGCTCGTCGGTAACCACATCTCGCCGTCGGGCTCGGTGAAGGCCGACGGGACGCAGGTCAACACGATTTGGGGCGAGCTCGCCTGGCAGCTCGGCGGTAAGGAGGCGTTCGCGACGGTCGCGACCGCGGACGCCGACCGCACCCCGCCCGGGAAGGCACTCCACGACCTGCTAGAGGCCTACGCGCCGGCGGTGATCCTCATCGACGAATGGGTTGCCTACGCGCGCAGCCTCGTCGCGCGCGACGACCTCGCGGGCGGGACGTTCGACGACCAGTTCACATTCGCGCAGGCGCTCACCGAGGCGGTTAAGGGCACGCCTGGGGTGCTGCTCGCGATCTCGATCCCGGCGTCGGAGAGCGGCGACGACGCCCAGCCGGTGGCTGGCAACGCTGAAGAGGTCGGCGGCGCGCACGGCCTCGAGGCGCTCAAGCGCCTGCAGAACGTCGTGCGGCGCGTCGCGGACCAATGGCGGCCCGCGTCGCCGAACGAGGCCTACCACATTGTCCGTCAGCGGCTGTTCGTCGCGCCCGACGCCGACGCGCTCGCGTCGATCAGCGCGACGGCCCGCGGCTTCGTCGAGATGTACCACCGCCACGCCGACGACTTCCCGCGCGAGGCGCGCGACGGCAGCTACGAGGACCGCATCAAGCAGACGTATCCGATCCATCCCGAGCTGTTCGACCGCCTCTACGAGGACTGGTCAAGCCTCGAGCGCTTCCAGCGCACGCGCGGCGTCCTGCGCCTGATGAACACCGTCATCCACGCGCTATGGGTTGGGGAGGACCAGTCGCCGCTGATCATGCCCGCGTCGATTCCGATCGGGACCGCGGCGGTGAACTCCGAGCTGACGCAGTACCTGCAGGACTCGTGGAAGGCCGTGATCGATGCCGACGTGGACGGCCCGAACGCCGAGCCGGTGAAGATCGACGCGGGCAAGCCACTGTTCGGACAGCGGTCGCTCACGCGGCGCCTCGCGCGCACGGTGTTCTTCGGCGCCGCACCGACGATCGGCTCGGCACACAAGGGCCTGGAGACCCAGCGCGTGTTCCTCGGTACTGCAACCCCCGGTGACGTGCCGGGCAACTTCCACTCGGCGCTCGCCGCGCTCGCCGACCGCGCGACGTACTTCTACAGCGCCAGCGGCCGGTACTGGTACGACCTGCAGGCCAACATCTCGAGGCGCGCAAAAGACCAGGCCGAACGCGTGCACGTCGAAGAGGTCTACGCCGAGATCGTGCGGCGCCTGGAGGGGCAGGCCAAGATCCCCGGGGCGTTCGCCCGCGTCCACGTCTGCCTGGCAGACGCGGCCGACATCCCCGACATCGACGAGGCGCGCCTGGTCATCCTGCACCCCAAGGCCACGCACAAGCGAGGCGTCGGCGACTCCGACGCGATCGAGTTTGCCAAGGGCGCGACCGAGCATCGCGGCGCGGCGAACCGGACGTACCGCAACATGCTCGTGTACCTCGCGGGAGACGGCGACCGCATCGAGGAGCTCGAGCGCTCGGTGCGCGAGTACCTCGGCTGGTCGGACATCCTCGCCAAGGAGGACGACCTCAACCTCACTACGAGCCAGCGCAACCAGGCGATCGAGCGGCAGGCGAAGGCCAGCGAGACGACCGATGCGCGGCTGCTTGGCGCGTACCAGTGGGCGCTCGTCCCTGCCAGGCAGCCGATCGAGATCCAGCCGACGAAGGTCGAAGGCCAAGCGGCGTCGCTCGCCGAGCGCGTCAGCCGCCGCCTCGGCAACGACGGCGCGCTCACCGTGCAGCACGCCGCCCCGGCGATCCGCCACCAGCTCGACACCGCCGCCGCCAAGCTGTGGGCGGACGGGCACGTGACCGTGGGAACGCTCTGGCGGCTGTACGCGGAGTACCCGTACATGCCTCGGCTGCGCGATCGCGCGGTCCTCAACGCGGGCCTTACCGGGCCGCAGCTGCTGTGGGAGCAGGAGGGCTTCGCGCTCGCCGACGGCTACGACGAGGCGAGCGCGACGTACCGCGCGCTCGTCCTCCCGACGGACGGGGTGACGGTCGCCATCACCGACGCGATGCTCATTGTGAGGCCCGAGCGTGCGAAGGCGCAGCGCGCGGCCGAGCTGCCCGCCGACCAGGTGACTGGCGGCCCCGAGCCGGGCGCCGGCCCGGAGCCCGGTTCAAGGCCCGAGCCCGGCCCGGGCCCGAAGCCGCCGAGCAGAACGAGGTTTTTCGGTAGCAAACGCCTGCAGGCCGACCGCTACGCATCGGACTTCAAGAAGCTCGCCGACGAGGTCCTCGGCCCCCTCGGGGCGACCCCCGGCGCGACGCTAAACGTCACGATCGAGATCGAAGCGACAGCGCCAGACGGATTCGACGACGCGAAGGTCCGAACGGTGTCTGAGAACGCGGCGACGCTCAAGTTCGAGCAGAGTGGGTTTGAGGAGACATGACGCACCGCGGCAGCGTCCGCGGGCTCGCCTCGCGCTCGCCGACAGGCCGACGCGATGGGTCCTCCTTGGCCCAACTTCGGCGGGTGGAGCCTGTCCGCCCCGACTGCCAAGCTGCTCTGTCGCTCCCGATCCACATGCTCAGACAACTCCTGATCTCAGCTCTGGCAATTGGAACGCTGCTATCGACGGCCGCGCCCGCCAACGGTCAGAACAAACCGCGAACAAACGTCGACCAACGCGTAGCTCGGCTCGAGGCGCAGGTTGTAAAGCTGCAGCACGACGTCGACGTTGAGCGGGCGGCTCGGGTGCAGCTCGGGGACGACTCGCACTACTACTTCGGGTCCGTCGCAATCATCGTCGGTATCGCCACGTTGCTCATCGCGATCGTCGCGCTGGGTGCGACCTTCGCGGGTTACCGCCTCGTTCGCGACTACGTGACGAAAGAGTTTGATAGGCGCGCCGGAGACGCCTTCGACAACCAGGTCGGCCCGCTCATCGATGGGAAGCTTGACGCGGCGACTGAGAAGTTCGACGCAGAGCTGGCGAAGATGGTCGCGGCAGCTCGTCAGGCTATGGGGCAGAACCCAGCTTGACTCCGGTGAATCCAGAGCTCGCCGACCTGGCCGCGTACGCGATCTTCGATGTCGATCCGAACGTTCGGAGCGCGAACAAGCCGCTCCACTTCTTCATGGTCTCCGTGGCCCTGTTCGACGCGCTCGATGGCCTGACACCCGACGAGCTTCACGATGCGGTCTGCGCTCAGATGATCGTCGACCACCACCTGTCCGCTGATGAGGTGGACGCCGCGGTCAAGCTCGGGGTTGGTCCCGGCCTGATACTCCTTGGCGACGACGGAAAGCTCCGGTTGAGCGCAGTGCGGCGAGCGCAGCTCGAACAAGCGCGGACCCGCATCGGCGAGCAGCGAGAGGCGTTCCATGGCCACATGGCGAAAGCTGTTGCGGAGGCCGGCGTGAGCCCGGTCGACGAGGGCGCTCTTCGGGATCACCTCGAGCATGGGCTACAGTCGCTGTTCGGAGAACAGTCCGCTGTGATCGCTGCGGCTTACGGGCCGGATGGTATTGGGCTTGACTCTGCCCTGAGCGGCGTCAACGCTCGTGACCGACTTCGGGAAATTGGGTCGGCGCTCGCCCCAGGCGGCGCTGGCCCCAACAAGCTCCAGCGCGAGCTCATCCACACCGGCCTGGAGAAGGGCCTGTTGACGCTCCCGAAGATGGCGACAGCATACCTCGCGTCGCTCTACCACAGGACTGTTGCCGCCGCGCTTCTCGCGCAAGACCCAACCATTCGCAAGGTCAAGCACCAACTTGCGGGACGGCGCGTCGCGTACCTCGACGCGAACGTCCTGATGGCGTGGATGTTTGAGGCAGACCCGCTTCACGAGGTTGCCGAGCAAGCGATCGAATTGACCAAGGTAGTCGGCGCGACTCTTCGCGTCACGACCCACGCGCTCGACGAACTGGCGGTGCAGATTCGTGAGGCGGATCGCTTCATGACGCAGTACAAGGGTGAGCGTCGGCTGCTCTCGTATGCCGACGACGTCGTGGTTCGCAGCTTTCGAATGGCGCAGCGCGAACACACCGGCCTTGTCTGGTCGGCGTTCGTCGCTGCGTTCGCTCCTCCCGATACCTGGATCACACACCACGGCGTCGAGGTTGACGCCGACGGTACAGAGGCCCTCGAAGCGGACGAGAGACTTCAAAAATTCGAGGCGGCCGTTCGTCGCCGGCGCCCGCAGGCCGCCACGGTGGTGATCCGGACCGACGCATGCAACATGTTGCATGTCTTGAAGGCGAGGGACGGCATCCCCGCCGACAGCATGGGTAACCGTGCATGGCTCGTCACGAATGACGGCTCCCTCGAACTTGTGGAACGTGACATGGCAGCCGCCGGTGATCTCGCAGGACCCGTGTCGCGTAGCTCGCGGGTTTGGTGCGACCTTCTCGGGCCGTGCGTGCCCCCAGATGCCGAGCGCCTCGCTGGATACGTGACTCGGCTCGTTCAGTCGGAGTTTGGCCTGTTGGCGGAGGATCCGACCTTCGTCAATAAGGCGTTCCTGAATGTCCTCAGCCAAAGTCGGTTCAAGATCGCGGACGTCCTCGAGGATGATCGGATCGCGGGCCAGGTCTTGGCGCGCCTGCAAGCAGACGACGAACTCAGGCGCCTGATCGGCGACGCCGAGCCCGACTCGGAGGAGTGGAACGAGGAGCTCGCTGCGGCCGTGCAGCGCACGCTTGCCGAACTCGCGGTCGCCACCGTCGATGAGGCAGAGCTCAATGCGGCACTTGTCGCGCAAGCAAAGGCGGAACAGGCGGCCGAAGCGGAGCGCAAGTCCCGCATCGACGCTGTGCGAGAGAATGCGGACCTTAAGCGCGTCGTCCGAGAGGCTACAGACCGCGCCGAACGGGCAGAGGAAGAGCTGGCGGCAAAGGCGTCGCGCCGGTTTCTCGCGCGTTTGTTCGGCCGGTGAGCCGCGGCGTTCAGGTTTTCTTTTCGCCGCCGACTGCGTATAGTGGAGCGATCGGACGGTACGAGAGACCAGTCGGGTCTTGCGAGCAAGGTGGGTAGAAGCGCGCCGGGTCCGACCTCCCGCCCTCCACAGGCGGAGTCCAAATCCAGTTTAGAGTCGAGGGCCGAGTCTTGAGACCCGGCCCTCGATCGTTGTAGGACCATGCTGTGCCGAACGCTCGAGCGGTCGGGTGATGGTTCCTCCGGGTGGCTCGCGTCTGTTGCGATCAGTTGCCCCACAGACGCCTGCGAAGCCCCGAGGCGCGTGCGACGGGCCGCTTTACCGCGGTCGCGATGGCTTCCGCACTCCCGACGACGACCAGGCGCTTGCGCGCGCGTGTGGCCGCCGTGTACAGCAGCTCCCTCGTGAGGACTCGCGAGGTGGAAGCCGGCAGCAGCACCGCGGCGGTTTCGAACTGCGAGCCCTGGCTCTTGTGGATGGTCATGGCGTACACCGTCTCGACCGACCCGAGCCTGGTGGGGCTGAACTCCACGACCTCGCCACGCCGCTCGAACGCCGCGCTCGCGCGTTCAGGGGTGCTCTGTACGACGACCCCGGTGTCGCCGTTGTAGAGCTGGAGCTCGTAGTCGTTGTCGGTGACGAGGAGGGGGCGGCCGATGTACCAGCGGTCGTCGGTGGTGAAGTCGTTGAGCGCGGTGGCGAGCCAGCCCTCGATGCGGGCGGTCCAGGTGGTGACGCCGTAGGGGCCTCGGCGGTGGGCGCAGAGGAGGCGGTAGGACGCCAGGGCTGCGATTGCCTCTGAGGCGGCTCCGGCGCGGGCGGCTTCCATGACGGCTCGGGCGGCTGTGACGGCGCCGTCGCGGACCGTCGCGAGCGCGGCGTCGGTCGCTTCCTCCGCGACGTCGATCGGGATCCAGAGGACGTCGTGGGGTGAGTCCTCGAGGGCCTTGAGTGCCGCGTCGGAGTCGCCGTGGTGGATGGCTGACGCGAGGCGGGCGATGCCGGTGCCGAAGCGGTGGACGCGGTCGAGGACGATGATGCCGTCGCCGATCCGGGCCTCGCCGGGCGGGTCGTTCGCGGTGATCTCGTGGCCGGTCGCTTCGGCGAGGCGTAGGCGCGCTGGGCGCGTCATGAGCGGTCGATCGGTGGCGGGGCCGACGATGTCGCCGAGCACGGCGCCGGCCTCGATCGAGGCGAGCTGTGCGGGGTCGCCGACGAGGATGAGGCGGGCGTCGGGGCGGACGGCCTCGGCGAGCCGGGCCATCAGGGAGAGCGAGACCATGGAGGTCTCGTCGACGATCACGACGTCGTGGGGGAGGCGCTGGCCGCGGTGGTGGCGAAAGCGGCTGTGGCTGCCCGGGCGCCAGCCGAGGAGCCGGTGGAGCGTCGAGGCCTGGAGCGCGAGCAGGCCCGCGCGGATGGGCTCGGTGACCGGGAGTTTGGCTGCCTCCTCGTGGACTGCCTCCTCGAGGCGGGCGGCGGCCTTGCCGGTCGGGGCGGCCAGGGCGACCAGCGGCGGCGGCGAACCGCTGTGAGCGGCCTGCTCGGCCAAAAGGGCGACGATGCGCGCGACCGTCGTCGTCTTGCCCGTGCCGGGCCCGCCGGCGACGACGGCGAAGCGCCGCAGCACGGCGCTCGCGGCGGCCAGGCACTGGCGGCTCGCCGTCTCGCCTTCGAACATGCGCGCGAGGCCGTCGGCGAGCACCCCCATCGAGACGCCGGCGGTCGGCTCGTCGCTGATCGCCAGGAGGTCGGTGGCGACCCGGCGCTCCTCCTGCCAGTAGCGGTCGAGGTAGAGCCAGCTGCCGACGAGGCGGAGGGGGCGGGCGGTGCCCGCTTCAACGTCGTCCTCTCCGACGGCCACCAGCTCGCTCGCGGCCAGCTGTCGCACCCAGCCGTCGGCCTCCGGCCAGGGCAGCTCGGAGAGGTCGACCGGCTCCTCGGTGTCGACCGACGCCGTGTCCCGGATCGTCGCGAGGTCGACGTAGACGTGCCCGATCCGGGGGGCGCGGACCGCGAGGGCGGCCGCGAGGACGACGCGCTCGTCCGGCTCGTCGACGAGCGTCGCCAGGCGCTGCGCGACCTGGACGTCGGCGGCCGCGAGCACGCCGATGTCGTTGAACTCCCGGAGCAGTTCGGGCGCGCGCAGGGCGCGGCGCGCGTCGAACGGATCGACGGCGAGCAGCGTCACGTCGCCCTCCTTCCGTCGAGGATGTCGCTGAGTCCTTCGACCAGCGCTTTCGGCGGCCGCCAGGCGAACACGCCGCACGGCGCGCCGTCGATCGTCGGGGTCTCGGCGCCGAGCATGCCGCGCACGAACAGGTAGAGGACGCCGGCGAGGTTGCGCTCGGGGTCGTAGCCGGGCAGGCGCCAGCGCAGGTAGCGGTGCAGCGCGGCCGTGTACAGCAGGGCCTGCAGGCCGTAGTGGCCGCGATCCATCTCGGCGGCGAGCGCGGCGGGGCGGTGGTGCCAGGCCGTCAGCGCCTCGCCTGGCGCGGCGAGCCAGTTCGTCTTGTAATCGACGATCGCAAACCGTGCTCCCGGCAGGCGCAGCACGGCGTCGATGCTGCCCGTGAGGTATCCGCGGACGGTGCGGCGCAGCGCCGGGTCTTCGAGCCGAGCGGCGTAACCGGCGAGCGGATCGCCCGCCGGCAGCGTGTCGCGCAGGAGCCGCGCGATCGCCGTGAGCGTGACGTCGCCGCTGGGGTCGTCGCCGCCGGCCAGGGGCAGCTCGAACTCGAGCTCGTCGAGTCGGTCGGCGCGCTCGATGTCGCGCAGCCGGAGCCCGCCGGCCAGCGGGCCGAGGGGCGTCTCGATCGTCGCGGCCAGGCCGGCGGCCACGATTGCCGGATCGCCGATCTCGACGCGGCGGCGGGCGAGCGCGAGCTCGACTTGGGTCGTGACCTCGCCCGGGAGGTCGGGGGCGGCGAAGTCGGTCGCCTCGAAGACCTGGTGCACGAACGTCCCGACGCTGAGGCCGACCGGCATGTCGGCGAGCAGTGACGGCATCGTCAGCGACGCCTCGACCGGCGCCACCTCGCTCGCGGCGGCGGGCGCCTGCGGCTCCGCGGGCTCGTCGACGACCTCAGCCGCCTCGGGCTCGCTCGCGACCCGGTGCTCGTACGCGCCGGCGGCGATGTCGCTGTAGGAGGTCCGGCGCCAGCGCCAGTCGAGGCTGCGGTCGAAGAGCGCGGCGCCGAGCTCCGCCGGCTCGGGGGCCGGCGGCGTCCAGCTCGCCGGCAGGCCGAGCGTCGACCGTTCGACGGCGATGCGCCCGGGCGCTTCGGCGGCGAGGGCCTCGAAGCGCGCGACGGCGGTGGCGTCGTCCGGCGTCGACATCCCCACGGGAGCGACCGTGCCCTCGGCGTCGCGCGCGAAGAGCAGCCGCCCGAGCGGCGAGTGGCGGCTGTCCTTGGAGCCCGCCCACCAGATGACCGCCTGGTGCTGCGCGCGCGTCAGGGCGACGTAGGCCAGGCGCAGGTCCTCGCCGCGCTGCTCGATGAGCGACTGCTGCTTGTGGCGCCGGTAGTCGGGGCCCGCGAGCGCGACATCGATGGTGCGCGCATCGTCGGCCTCGGGGTCATGGAAGAAGACGGGGGTGTCGCCGGACGGGATGTATCCGGGCTCCCACAGGAACGGCAGGTACACGATCGGGAACTCGAGGCCCTTGCTGCGGTGGATCGTCAGCACCTGGACCGCCTCGGCGTCGGACTCGAGCCGGCGGCTGCGCTCCTCGTCGCCGGTGTCGTCGCCGGCCTCGGCGATGCGGCGCCGCAGCCACGCCGTGAGGGCCGTGGTGCCGAGCTGCTCGCTGGATGCCGCGGCGTGCAGGAGCTGGCCGACGTGGCGCAGGTCGGTCAGCGACCGCTCGCCTTCGGCGGTGGCCAGGATGCGCTGCGGCAGGCCCTCGACGAGCGTGATCGTCTCCATCAGCGACGCGACGCCCTTGACGCGCAGCACGCGCGCCCAGTCGTGCAGGCGCCGGTGCACGCCCTCCCACTCCTCGTCCTCGGCGCCGGCGACCCGCTCGGTGGACCAGCCGAGGAAGCAGGTCAGCGCGGCGGAACGTGCTCGCGTCGGGGAGGTGGGCCGCTCGATCGCTTCGAGCAGGCGCAGCCACTCGCCGGCCGGGGTGGTGCCGAAGACGCTGCCGGCGCCGTTGATGACCGCCGGGATCCCGGCCGCATCGAGCGCGTCACGAACGAGCGCCGCATTGCGGTTGGTGGGCACGAGCACGGCGACGTGACCGGGGCTCACGTGCTCGCGGGCGATCGGCACGCCGGACTCGTCGCGGCGCTCGATCTCCGCGGCGGACGAGAGGAGGGCGACGAGATCGGCGGCGAGGTCCTCGGCGACGTGCTCGCGCGCGCTCGGCTTGCCGGCGAAGCCGCCGGGGGTCAGCGCGATCGATGGCTGGTCTCGGTGGACGACCCTGATCCGCACGGGCGCTGCGCTCGGTGCTCCGCTCAGCCGCGGGGTCTGGTTCGCGTCCGCCGCGCGGACGCGGCGGTAGACGATCCCCTCGTGGCCGAGCCTGGCGCCGCCGAACATGGCGTCGTAGGCGTCGATGAGCCCCTGGTCGCTGCGCCAGTTGACCTCGAGGGTCGCCTGCGCGCCCGCGGATCTCGCGGCCTCGAGGTACGCGTAGACGTCGGCGCCGCGGAAGGCGTAGATCGCCTGCTTCGGGTCGCCGATCAGGATCAGGGTCGCGCCGCCGTCCCCGAAGGCCCGCCGGACGATGTCCCACTGCACCGGGTCGGTGTCCTGGAACTCGTCCACGAGGACGACCGCGTAGCGCGCGCGCAGGCGCGCCGCGGCCGCATCGCCGCCCTCGCCGGTGAGCGTCTCGTCCAGCCGGGTCAGCAGGTCGTCGTAGGTCATGACCGCCATCCGGCGCTTGCGCAACTCGAGCTCGTCGCGCGCGGCCTCGGCGAGGCGCCGGCGCATCTCGGGGACGTCGCCGACTGCGGGGGCGATGGCCGTCGTCGGGTTCTCGATAGCCACCCGCGCGACGTCGGCCGCCTCCCGGCGCGTGAACGGCGGGTCGCCGCCGCGGTGGAACCGGCGCACGTAGAGGTCGTCGACGACCTGCTCGACGAGGTCCCTGACGTCCTCCACGAACGCGGTCTCGCGCTCGACGTCGCCCGCGACCCCGAGGCCGGCGAGCACCTCCTGGCAGAAGCCGTGGGTGGTGGCGATCGTGGCGGCGTCGAAGTCGGCGAGCGCGCGTACCAGGCGGGCATGCCGGAGCCGCACCTCGTCCTCGGCGCCGTCGGCCAGCAGCCGGACGAGGTCGTCGCTGCCGTCCATCGGGCCACCGGCGAGCGCGTGGGCGAGTCCCTGCTCGACGCCGACGAGGCGCTCGCGCACGCGCTCGCGCAGCTCGCCGGTCGCCATGCGCGTGAACGTCACGAGCAGCAGCCGGTCGAGAGGGGTGCCCTCCGCGACGTAGCGCGCCGCGAGCGCGGCGATCGTGTACGTCTTGCCGGTCCCCGCGCTCGCCTCCAGCACGGTGACGCCCGTCGGCAGCGGTCCACGGAGGTCGAACGGCAGGATGGCGATCGGCTGGGTCACCGCAGCTCGATCTCCTCGCAGCCGAGCAGGCCGTCCCACATCCGCCGCGCGCAGCGGCCGAACCGGGTCGTCTCGGCGACGTCCCAGCCGTCGCCGTACTCGTCGGGGTGCGGCGGCTCGTCGAGCAGTTCCTCAAGCGTCCGCACCCCGCCGAGCACCAGCTGGTGCTCGGGCTCCTTGTCCTCCTTGTCGTAGTTCCATTCCGAGGCCCACGCCTTGCGCGCGGCGGCGACCGCATCGCCGCCCGCTGCGGCCGCCTCCGCGTAGGCCGCCGAGGCGGCGCAGGAGAGTGGCAGCGGCTCCCGCATCCCGCGGTCATAGAGATCGATCAGCGCGGCGAGATGGCCCAGAGCGGCCTCACGGCGGCCGCCGGCGTCGTCGCCAAGCGGCCCGAGGCGGGCGATCGCGACGCTCGCGTTGCCGGGACCGCGGCCGATCGTCACCGCCGTAAATCGCCGCTCCGGGTGTGCAGCCGTCAGCGCGAGCAGCCGCACCCAAGCGGCAGCGCGATGCTTGGCAGCGAGCCGCGAGTAGGTGACCGTTCGCACGAGGTCGCCCGCGACCCCGGGCACCGTCCCCGTCAGCGAGCGGCCGTCGGGAAGGCGGACGCGGACGTCGACCGAGCCGGGCGCGGCGTCTCCCTGCAGCAGGGCCTCGGCGGCTTCGACGATCAGCTCGGCGATCGGGAAGACGCCGTCGACCACGGGTTGTCCGAGCAGCCCCGGAGGAAGCGAGCCGCGAGCGATCTCCGCGAGGATCGCCGTGCGGCCCTCGACGCCGGCGAGCCGCGCTTCGACCAGCCGCTGGCCGACCGCCCACTTGGCGAGACCGTCGAGGTCGACGGGCAGGTCGTCCTCGACCTCCTCGAAGTAGTCGCCGACGCTGATCCCGAGCCGCTGACGGAGGAATGCGCGGACCGGATGCTGGGCGAAGCGGACGAGATCCTCGACCTCGACCAGCTTGGTCTCCCTCGCCGGCAGCGGCGCCGCGAGGAACGGTCCGGGCTCCGCGCGCGGACCCGCGAGGGCGCGCGCCCCCTCGAGCGTCACGGTGTCGAAGCTCCACGTCGTGTCGGGGACGAGCGCCCCGTCCTCGAAGTTGCGTGGGTCGAACGGCTGCAACGGGTGGCGCACGACGACCTGCTCGCGCGCGGCGCGATCCTCGGCGCGCACGGTGGCGTCGACGACGTCGAGCAGCTCGCCGACGGGCACCGCCGGCGGGCGCGGGGCGTTGGTCCGCTCGTCGTTGCCCGTGTAGGTGACGATCAGCCGGTCCTGCGCTGCCAGCAGCGCGTCGAGCAGCAGCTGGCGGTCCTCGATGCGCGCGTCGCGGTCCCCGATGTGGGGGTCGTCGAGCAGGAGGTCGTCGCCGTCGCGCGAGCCCTTGCGCGGGAAGACGCCGTCGTCGAGGCCGAGCAGGCAGACGACGCGATGCGGCACCGACCGCATCGGGACGAGCGTGCAGATCGTCAGGTGCCCGGTGCGGAAGTTCGCGCGCGTCGGGCGGCCCTGCAGGCGGCCCGCCAGCAGGGCGCGCAGCTCGGGGAGCGCGATCTCCGTCGGGTTGACCGCATCGTCGACGGTCGCCTCCGCGACGACGTCGGCGAGCACCCGCTGCAGCTCCGTCCGCTGCCACGCGTCCCTCTCCGAGGTGGCGGTGACCGAATCGGCGGCGACCGTGATCGCGTCCGCCCAGGCGTCGATCCGCTTCGCGGTGCTCAACACGTCAACAGCCGTCCCGACCCGGTCGACGAACTCGGCGAAGCGCCCGGCGAGGTCGATCGCACCGCTCTCGACGTCGTCGAGCGGCAGGACCCCGGCGAACAGCCGCTGCTCGTCCTCGGTCATCGTGACGCCCAGGAGCACTCGGTCGAGACCGAAGCGCCAGGTACCGGCGGGAAGGCCGTCGAGCTTGAAGGGCGCGCGGTGGGCCGCGTCGAGGCCCCAGCGGATCCCGCTTTCGGCGACCCAATCGTGGAGCCGGGTGAGGTCCTCGTCATCGAAGCGGAAGCGCCGGCGGACGGGCTCGCGGTCGGCGAGGTCGAGCAGCTGAGAGGCGGTCAGCCGCTCCGAGGCGAGGTCGATCAGCTGCGCCGCCACGCCGAGCACCGGGTTCGTCTGGCGCAGCGCGCGGTCGGCGAGCCGGACCTTCAGGTCGACCGGCCGGACGTCGGCGGGCAGCGTGTCGAGCTGCTCGCCCTCGGGCGCCTCACCCGCGCTGAAGGTCGCGTGGATGAGCGGAGCGAACGTCTCGATGTCGGGGCACATCACGATGACGTCGCGCGGCTCGAGCGTGGGGTCCTCCTGGAGCAGGTGCAGGATCGCGTCGCGCACGACCTCGACCTGACGGCCGCGACCGTGGCAGGCGTGGACCTGGAGGCTCTCGTCGCCCGGGTCGAGCGCCGGGCGGCCGTCCGGGGCGCGGTTCTCCCTGATGCCGGCCTGGATCCGGGCCAGCAGCGTGTCGCCGCGATGCTCGACGGGGTGATGGTGGTCGACGGCGCCGGGGTCGGCCAGCGCGAGCTGCATCTCGCGCGCGTCCTGTCCCCACGATGCCAGCAGGCGATGCTGCGCGAGATCCGCGGTGAGGTCGCGCTGGCGCCGGACGACGCGCGCCGCCGGCTCGATCGCCGCGGCGATCCGGTCCCAGAGCGCGGGGGAGGGGTGCAGGAGGAACAGGTGCACGTCCCGGCCGGCGGCAAGCGCGCGGAGCACCTGGAGCCTCCCCGCCGGAAGGCGCGTCAGGCCGAAGAGCGAGAGGCGTCGCGGCAGGTCGACCAGAGCGGGCTGCTCGCGGAGGCGCGCGCAGGCCTCCTCGAGGCGCTCCGCCGGACTGGGCTGCGCGACCCGCTCGCGGAGTCGCCGCCACAGCTCGGCCTGCCAGACCGCACCAGGCGCCAGCGCCTCCGCGGAGCCGTCGACGTCCTGGCCGTCCGCCCACGCGCGCACCATCCCGGGCCGGTGGAGCGCGTAGCCGTCGAACAGCCCCGCCAGGTGCCGGATCGTGCTGAACCGCCGCGCCTGGCGGATCTTGTCCCCGCCGTCCGCCGCGCCGCCCAGATGGACCGCCAGGCTGTGCAGCCAGGGCTCGTCGATGGATTGGTCGACGACCTCCAGCAGCGGCCAGACGACTCGCTCGGGTCGCCACCGATCCTCCTCGGCGTCGATCCCCACCGCAGCCGCGACGGCGTCTTCGACGAGGCGCCGCGGGAACGGGAACTCGACGTTCGCGCAGACGCCGTCGCCATGCCCCGCGGTCGCGCCCAGGCGAGCGGACAGCCTCTGCGTGAGCCAGCGCTCCATGCCCCTGGTCGGAACGGCGATCACCTCGGGGGCGAACGGGTCGTCCAACGGCTCGGCGAGCAGCGCACCGAGGGCCTCGATGAGGCCATCAGCTCGTTCAGCTCGATGGACGTGAAGCACTGTTCGGCGTTCCTCCGGGCCCGCGTGACGCGTGCAAGAACCCCCAGCGTGGGAGGTTCGCGCATGAGGCAGTCGTACGCGATTGCGGGCGGCTGACAACGCGTGGAAGCACAACTGGTCTGTGCGCCGTGGTGGGCCGTTGGACCGGCGCCCGCCCGCCGTCGGACCGGCCGCCGCCGCGACCCCGCGCGAATACGGTCGGACGACCTGACCGGGAAGGACGACCCCCTGATGCAGACCGTCCGTGAGGCGACGTTCGACCTGTTTCGAGCCCACGGCATGACGACGGTGTTCGGCAACCCGGGCTCGACCGAGCTGCCGATGCTGGCCGACTTCCCTGCCGACTTCTCCTACGTGCTTGGCTTGCAGGAGCTCGCCGTGGTCGGGATGGCAGACGGATATGCCCAGGCCACCGGCCGCCCGACGCACGTCAACCTCCACACCGCGCCGGGCGTCGGCAATGCGGTCGGCGGGATCTTCAACGCTCAGGGGAACAAGGCCCCGCTCGTCATCACCGCAGGCCAGCAGGTCCGTGCTCACATCACCATGGAGGCGACCCTGACGAACCGCGACGCGACCGTCGGACCGCGCCCGTACGTCAAGTGGAGCTACGAGCCGCCCAGGCCCCAGGACGTCCCCGGCGCGATCGCGCGCGCGATCCACCACGCGTCTCTGCCTCCGAAGGGACCGGCGTTCGTCTCGATTCCGATGGACGACTGGCGTGCCGAGGCCGACGAGGACCTCACGCGAAACGCGCTGGCGCGCTCGGTCAACGGCCGGGCGGCACCCGATCCCGCGGCGCTCCAGGACCTGGCGCGTCGGCTCGAGCAGGCACGCAACCCCGTCTTGATCGCCGGCTCGGACATCGATGCGAGCGGGGGGTGGGACGCCGCGATCGCGCTGGCCGAGAGGCAACGCCTGCCGGTGTGGGCCAGTCCGCCTTCCGGCGGCAGCAGGCTCGGCTTCCCCGAGGGCCACCCCTCTTTCCAGGGGGCGTTGCCGATCGCGATCGGCCCGGTGAGCGAGACGCTCGCGCCGTACGACCTTGCGCTGGTCGTCGGCTCCTCGGTGTTCCCGTACTACCCCTACGTCCCGGGCCCTCTGCTGCCGGAGGGACTGTCGCTGGTCGCGATCACCAGCGATCCGGGGGAGGCGGCGCGCGCTCCGATGGGCGACGCCATCGTCGGCGACGTGGCGCTCGCACTGGAGCGGCTGGTCGAGCTCGTGGGGGAGGCCGACCGCCCGGTCCCCGCTCCGCGCCCCGAGCCGGGCGAGCCGCCGCACGCCGAGCCGATGAGCGGCTCCGAGGCGACGGCGGCGCTCGCCGCCGTGTGGCCGCAGGACGGGATCGCCGTGCTCGAGGCCCCCTCGTCGACCATGGCCGTTCGCAACCGGTTGCGGCTGTCCAGGTCCGGGAGCTACTACCAATGCGCGAGTGGCGGGCTCGGCTTCGGGATCTCGGCGGGGGTCGGGGTGCAGCTGGCGCAGCCGGGCCGGCCGGTGATCTGCATCCTCGGCGAGGGCGCCGCCGAGTACGGGATCACGGCGCTGTGGACCGCGGTCGCGTACAAGGTCCCCGTCACGTTCCTCGTGCTGCGCAACGAGGAGTACATGATCCTCAAGTGGTTCGCCGAGTTCGAGCAGCTCGAACGCATCCCCGGCCTCGACCTGCCGGGCCTCGATGTCGCCGCTGTCGCTCGCGGATACGGGATGCAGGCCCGCGACGCGACCGGCCCCGACGAGCTGAGCGAGGCGATGCGCGAGGCGATCGCCGCCGATGACGGCCCGCGCCTGGTGCAGGCGCGAATCGCCTCGGGGATGTGGACCGAGTAGCGGCCGCCGGGTCGCTCGAAGCCTAGGAGTTCTCTTACAACAGGCGGATTCTCAGCCCGCGCTTAGCCTCGTGGCCGATGGTCCACGCAGAGCCGGATGACTGACGCGACCGCCACCCTGCCGTTGTCCCCGCCCCTGCCGGCTGCCGGTCGGGCCGTCGCCCGTCGGCCGCGGCCGGTCGTCGTCGACGTGCTGGCGGCGGCCGCAGGGGTCGGCCTGGGCGTCACGGTGGGCTTGGGTGTGGTCGGCGAGTCGGCGGGGTCGCTGCGCGCCGCAGGAGGGGTGGCGACCGCGTCGGGGCGGCTGACCGGCCTCGTGGGCACCTATCTGATGTTGATCGTGCTGCTGCTCGTCGCGCGGGTCCCCGCGCTGGAGCGCGCGGTCGGCCAGGATCGCCTGGTGCGATGGCACCGGCGGCTGGGCCCCTGGCCGCTGGTGCTCCTGGGCGCCCATGGCGCTCTCATCTGCGTCGGCTACGCCCAGCAGGCCCGCACCGGCGTCTGGCATGAGCTCGGGGTGCTGCTGGGCTCCTACCCGGGGGTGTTGGCGGCCACGGTCGGGTTCGGCCTGCTCGTGATGGCCGGGGTGACCTCGGCGCGTATCGCACGCCGGCGCATGTCTCATGAGACGTGGTGGTCGGTGCACCTGTACACGTACCTGGCGGCAGCGCTCTCGTTCTCCCACCAGCTCGCCACCGGAGCCGCGTTCGTTGGGCATCCCGCCACCCGGACGTGGTGGACGATCCTCTGGCTGGGCACCGCCGGGCTGGCGCTGGTCTACCGCGTCGGGCTGCCGCTGTGGCGCAGCGCCCGCCATCAGCTCCGGGTCGTCGACGTGCGGCCCGAGGCACCCGGCGTCGTGTCGCTGATCCTGCGGGGCCGGGCGATGGACCGCCTGGCGGTCGCCGGGGGCCAGTTCTTCCAGTGGCGGATCCTCAAGCCGGGCCTGTGGTGGCAGGCCCACCCCTACTCGATCTCGGCGCTGCCCCACGGCGCCTATCTGCGGGTGACCGTCAAGGATCTCGGCGACCACAGCCGCGCGCTGGCCGCGCTCACGCCCGGTACCCGGGTGGCGGTCGAAGGGCCCTACGGGGCGTTCACCGCCCACGCCCGCGGCGGCGACCGCGTGCTGCTCATCGGCGCCGGGGTGGGCACCACCCCGATTCGGGCGCTGCTGGAAGACCTCCCCCGTCACGTCGACACGCAGGTCATCGTGCGCGGCTCGACCGCCGACAGCGTGGTGCTGGGCGATGAGCTGGCGGCACTCGCCGCCCGCCGCGGCGCCGGCCTGCACGTCCTGGCCGGCCCCCGGTCCCGCGTGGCGGTCGACCACCGGACCCTGCGAAGGCTGGTCGCCGACGTCGCCGACCGTGACATCTACGTCTGCGGGCCCGCCGGGTTCACCGCCGAGGTGCTGGTCGCCGCCCGCCGGCTCGGCGTTCCCGAGCACCACCTGCACCACGAAGACTTCCAGCCCTAGCCCATCCTTCCTTGACCCCCTCTCCGAGAACCCGACCCATGCGCCGCTCCCCGATCGTGCTGTCCGCCACCGCCGCCGGCCTCGCCGGCGTCCTCGCCTTCCACACCCATCCTCAAACGCTGGCCGCGGTCCCGGCGACGAGCCGCTCCGCCGGCACGACCGCCACGCCGGTGGCCAAGGCCGCGCCGGCGGCGAGCACCGGGACCCGCACCGGCACCGGCGTTGACGTGCCCAACCAGTACGGAGACGTGCAGGTCAAGGTCACGGTCACGGGGACCAAGATCACCGCGGTGACCGCCGTGGCGTTGCCGCAGTCAGACGGGCGCTCGCAGATGATCAGCCAGCAGGCCGAGCCGATCCTGCGCAGCCAGGCCCTGGCCGCGCAGAGCGCCCAGATCGACGGGGTGTCGGGCGCCAGCTACACCAGCGACGGCTACCGCCAGTCGCTGCAGTCCGCGCTGGACAAGCTCGGCGTGCGCGGCTGATGCTCCGGCACTAGGGATTCCCGCCGCGCATTCGGCTCCGGCGCCACGCCGGAGAGTAGAGTGCCGATTGCCGGCGCGCGCATTGCGAACGAGCTCGTGCTCGGAGGTCGCCCCGGTGCTCACCGCCGCCTACCGGGCCAGAGCGGGCCCCTCGCGCCACACGACGCGATCATGGGCCGGCTGATGACGGCCTCATCCAAGAAGCTCGGACCCGCCCCAGCCGATCGGAAGCTGAACCCCCCGACACCGCAGCCGGTCCAGGGTTCAATTCATGGCGGCGGAGGCTCTCCCAACCGCCGGCGCACGGAAGCAGCGATCTGGCGCGCGTCGGCGCCGCCGGCGGGGCGCGGCAGGCGATGCAACGCGCCCACCATCCGGCGCAGCGTGGCGAGCGCCTGACGGCACCGTCTACCGTCGGACCCTGTCAAAGGCCGCAAGGGTTCGCACACGGTCCTAGGGCGAGCGCGCTCCCGGGCGACTGGCCAGCTCAGCCGGCCTCGCCCGTAAGCGGACCCTCGAGCCCGGTCGCCGAGTCCCCGCCTGGCACACCGTGCCGGTGCCTTGCGGACAGGCAGAGGCTGAACCGTCGAGCGCCGAGCACGGCCGCGCCCATCGGGGCGCGGCCGTCTCATTTTAACCCCGGTCCAATTGAAACGTTTTCGCTGTACACGGGTCAGAGCCAGACACACCCCGGACACAGGAGGAACCTCGTGTCACGCAGAATCGCAGTACCACTGATCGTGCTGACCCTCGGCGCAGTGGCGTCCGCCGCCTACGGAAGCGCGGCATCGGGCACCGTTGCGTCGGCGCGGCCCGCGGCTGCGAGCAGCGCGCCCTCGCTCAAGGCCGGCTCCTCGAAGTACGGCAAGGTGCTCTTCGACCGCGGCGGACGTGTGCTGTACACCTTCGCGCGCGACCACGGAAAGGCCAGCACGTGTTACGGCGGCTGTGCCGCAGCCTGGCCTCCATTCAAGGTCAAGCAGGCGCCGAAGGCCGGCGCCGGCGTCCGCAGCGGTCTGCTGGGGACGACCCGCCGGCGCGACGGGAGCCTGCAGGGCACCTACGCCGGACACCCGCTGTATTACTTCACGGGCGACAAGAAGCCCGGCCAGATCACCTGCCAGAACGTCTCCAGCTTCGGCGGGCGCTGGTTTGTCATCAACCCGAACGGCAAGCCCGTCCATTGACCCCCGGTGGCAGTCCGGCGCGCCTCGTGCGCGCCGGGCACGCCGCCTGGACCCGTGGGTCAGCTCCGACTGGCCCACGCGATGGCGGGACGCGCCCTCCTCGCGGTCGAAGATCCAGCTCAACCGCGGATGCAGCCGTCCGACAGCAACACCGCAAGCCGCAGGAGACCCATGGTCCGGACCATGGTCGCGACGCAACCAGACGAGATCATCTGGACGCTGGCGACCGCGGTGGTGTCCTCGAGGTGCGCCTCGAGCGAGCGGTTCTGCGTGACGCCCAGCAGCTCGGTGTGCCCCCAGCCGGCGACGGCAGGGGCGAGGTCCGCGTCGGCGCGGCGGATCGCCTGGGCGAGGCGGTGGACCATGAACGCATAGAGCGCAGGGTCGGGACTGGAGACGAGCGAGGTCGGCGCCTGCGGCGTGGGGTTGACCGAGTTCTTGAAGCCGAAGTTCGAGAAGCCGGTGGGCCCGGCGTGGGTGTGGCCGGCCGACACGATCACGTCGCGCGGCGTGTGACGGCCTGCTCGACCATCCCGCCGGGGATCGAGTTGAGGTCCTCGGCGACGAGCGCGACCTTGCGCGCACCCTCGCGCAGCACGAGCGCGCGGGCGTACAAGCGCGTGTGCTGGCCGGAGATCCGCGCGTCGCCGCGCGCCCAGCCGAGCATGAAGTACCCGGTCGGCGGCGTGATGTCGGCGCGGCCGACGCCGGCCTCGAGCGCCGGGGTGCCGGCTGTCGCGGGCGCCGGCACGGCCAACACCACGCCGACCACCCCCGCCGCCACCGCGCGCGTCGTCGGCCCCATCGCGGCGGGATCGTAGTCGTGGGGGCGCGCCGGCGGCGGCAGTCCGCCGTCTCGCTCGCCTCAGCCCGCCTCGAGATCCAGATACGGCTCGAGGAGGCCGCGGAGCTGCATCCGCCCGCGGTGAAGGCGGCTCTTGAAGGCTGCCTTGCGGACGCCGATGACGTGCGCTGCCTCCTCCGTCGAGAGGCCCTCGATGTCCCGCAGGACGACGGCAGCGCGCCATTCGTCGGGGAGCTCTCTCAACGCCTGCTCCAGGGTCTGCTGGAACTCGTGGTCGAGCGCCTGGGCCTCCGGGCCGAGACGGGTTGGCTCCGCAGCGCGGCGGCCGGGTCATCGCGATCTGGACCGGACTCGACGGGCGGCGGCGCGCGCCGCGCGAGGCGCCGCTGGGCTTCGTTGAACGCGATGCGGTACAGCCACGTGGACAACTTCGCGCGCTCCTCGAATCGCGCGAGGCTGCGCCAGGCACGCAGAAACACCTCCTGCGCCACCTCGTCAGCCTCGCTGGGGTCAAGCCCGAAGTGCCGCAGCGCGCCGAAGACGCGGTCGGCGTGCATCACGACCAGTTCGCCGAAGGCGTCCTGATCGCCGGCGCGCGCGTTCCGAACCAGCTCGTGCTCTGAGGTCGCCCCGGCGCTCACCGCGCGGTACTGGGTCGGGGTGAGCTCCTTGCGCCCCTTGCGCTCGGTCTACCCGACGCGATCATGGGATGTCTGATGTCGGGGCTGAGCGTCTTCGTCCAAGAAGCTTGACCCGCCGCACCCGGCTGGAAGCGGAACCCTCGACCCGCCACGGCCGGTCAAGGGTTCAATCATGACGGCGGAGGCTCGCCCAATCGCCGGCGCACGGAAGCCGCGATCTGGCGCCCGCCGGCGCCGCCGACGGGGGGCGGCACGCGATGCAACGCACCGACCATCCCGCGCAGCGTGGCGAGCACGTGACGGCACTTCGGACACTCCTTGACGTGCCGCTGCATCCGACTGCGCCGGCTCGCAGCAAGCTCTCCGTCGAGGTAGTCCGACATGTGGCCCTGCGCCCAGCGACACTCGCAGAAACGCACCCGCTCGAAGAACCCGCTCATCTACTGTCTGACCCTGTCAGAGGCCGAAAGGGTTCGCACATGGCCCTCGGGCGAGCGCGCTCCCGGCCGACTGGCCAGCTGAGATCGCCGACACAGCCGGGCCGGCGCCTGTCGTGCCAGCGGCGCGCAACGCGATGCAAGGAGGCCACGTTGCCGACGGCTGGGGCTGAACCGTCTACCGCCGTGAAGGGGTCATAGCGATACATGCCCAGAATCCCATTGGAGCTCACGATGTTTGACTACATTCCCGGCAATTCCGCCCAACGCAAGGTGAGCGGCTTGTTTGCCGTGAAGCCGACCCGAGCGCGTCTCGTCCGGGTCGCGGCCGCCCTGAGCGCGATCGCCATCGCTGCCCCGGTGTCGACCGCGGCCGCCGCCACGGCCGCTGCCGGCCCCGGTGACCCGCCTGCCGCCTCGGTAACGGGGGCTACATACATCACCAGCGCCCCGTCAACCTTCATTAACACCAATAACCAGGTCTCCGCCGATAGCAACTCGTTGGGCGGCCAATCCGCCTCGTGACGGGTACCCCGGTCCATCAGCCATTCGGAGCATCACGAGACCCGAGCACGGCCGCGCCCAGCGAGTGCGGCCGTCTCATTTAAGGGGTCTATCTCGGTTGGCTGCACCGGCGCAGACCAACCGAGATAGGCCCTAAGCCCGTACGTCTTCGCGCGATCGCGGAAAGGCCGCAGCTCGTGCTTGGAGGTGGCCCCGGCGCTCATCGCTGGGTGCTGGGCCGGAGTAAGCCCCTCGCGTCGGCACGGGCGGGCCGCGCCCGTAAGCGGGCCCTCGAGTCTGGCCCCGCCGAGCAGTCGCCTGGCAGTGCCGGATGGCCGGAGGCTGAACCGTCGACCGCGATGAAGGGGTCATAACGGTATATGCCCACAATCCCATCGGAGCTCGCGATGTTCGACTACATTCCCGGCAATTCCACGCAACGCAAGGTGAACGGCAGGTTTGCCGTGAAGCCGAACCGAGCGCGTCTCGTCCGGGTCGCGGCCGCCCTGAGCGCGATCGCCATCGCTGCCCCGCTGACGACCGCGGCCGCCGCGACGGCCTCCGCCGGGCCCGTTGACAAGCCCGCGGCCACGCTGACCGCGCCCACGTACGTCACCACCGCCCCGACTACCTTCATCAACAACAACAACCAGGTGTCCTCCGAGAGCAACTCGTTGGGCGGTCAAACGGCCTAATGACGGTTCGGCGCATCCCGACCGTTCCACCAGCCACCCGGAGCACCACAAGACTCGCGCGCGGCCGTGCCCCGAGCGCGGCCGTCTCATTTAAGGGCGGCGGCAAGAAGCCCGGCCAGGTCGCGTGCCAGAACGTCTCGAGTCTTCGATCGTGAGGAGCGCTCGCCCGGCCATCCCATCGAGAACGTCGTGCCGGAGAACGGGGACGACCCGGTGGTTCAGGCCCTCGACATCATCATGCTCGCCATGATCGGCGGGCGCGAGCGCACCGCGGGGCGCTTGAGCGAGCTGTTGACGAGCTGCGGCTTCGGCGAGCCCAAGGTGATCCCAACCGAGGGACGGCTGCGCATCGTCGAGGCACCGGCGGTGTGACCCACCGCTGCTGAGCGCCAACGCGCCACAGTTGACCACTCCCACCCCGTTCCACAGCCAAACCGCGATCAAGTGGTTCGAGATTGGTATTGACCAGTCCTCGAGGCGCTAGTAGCTTGCCACACGCCCCGAAGGGCTCTGACACACAGGGCTCACCCGGGGCCTGGGAGATAGAACTGTGGCAAGTGGTGTAGACCAAAACGGCACGTCGTCCAAGCAGGAGCTCGCACGCGACGCTCTGCTGGAGCTCGTCGGCAGCCTCGAGATCGGCGCGGCGATCCCGCCCGAGCGGCGCCTTGCGACGCAGCTCGGCGTCTCACGACCGACGCTGCGCATGGCGATCGACGAGCTCGTGCGCGAGGGGCTGCTGCTGCGCCGCCACGGCTCGGGCACGTACGTCGCCGAGCCGAAGATCGCGCTGCCACTGACGATCACGTCGTTCTCGGAGGACATGCGCCAGC
>JAOPZW010000128.1 GCA_025963905.1 Solirubrobacterales bacterium
ACGCGCCGAACGTCTGGTAGGTGGCGAGCTTGCCCATCTGCCGGGTGACCGCCTCGACGATCTCGCGCCGGCCGTGGCCCACGTTGACGCACCACAGGCTCGCGGTGCCGTCGAGGTAGCGGTTGCCGTCGGCGTCCCATACCCACACCCCTTCGCCGCGCGCGATCTCCAGCTCCGCGTGGCGGACGGCGTGCATGTCGGCGAACGGATGCCAGAGGCGCGTGTCGCGAGTCATGGGCGACACCGTAGTCCGCGCCTTGCGCGCGGGCCATCGCCGGATCGGCACAACCGCGATCCGGAGATACGCCGATCGGAGAAAAGACCCCCCGGTGCCCGCGGGCTCAGGGGCGCGTGCCGCGAGCGACGGGCCCCTGGTGGCAGTCCAGGGCCACGAGCTCGTGCGCGCGCTCGGCCCAGTCGCACAGGATCGGGCGCGTGTCGCGCGGATCGATGATCTCCTCGACGCTGAAGCGCTCCGCGGTGCGAAACGGCGAGCGCACGGCGTTGAGGCGCGCCGCGATCTCGGCGCGGAGCGACTGCCGCCCGCCCGCGCCGTCGGCGGCCTCCAGCTCGCGGCGGTACGCGGCCTCGATCCCGCCGTCGATCGGCAGCGAGCCCCAATCGCCGGACGGCCACGCGAAGCGCAGGTTCAGCCGCGACCCGTCGCCGTGTCCGGCCCCGGCGATGCCGAACACCTTGCGCACCAGGATCGAGCACCACGGCGTCCGCGCCTGGTGGACGGCCAGCAGCGCACGCGCTCCGCGACGCATCGTGTTCGCGCGCTCGGCGGCGGTGCCGATGACGAACCCCGGCTGGTCGACGAGGTTGACGACCGGCAGGCGGAAGGCGTCGCAGGTGTCGGTGAAGCGGGCGAGCTTGTCGGCGGCGTCGGCGGTCAGGCCACCGCCGTAGTGGGCGGGGTCCGATGCCAGCACACCGACCGGTCGCCCGGCGAGCCGGGCGAGCGCCGTGATGACCGAGCCACCGTGACGGCGCCCGACCTCGAAGACCGAGCCGCCGTCGAAGACGAGCTCCAGCACGCGGCGCATCTTGTAGGTCTGGCGGCGCTCGCGCGGGACGATGCCCAGCAGCTCCTCCTCGCGGCGGCCGGGCGGATCGGTCGCCGCGACGACGGGCGGCGCCTCCCAGGCGTTCGAGGGCAGGTAGGACAGGTAGCGCCGCAGCTGGGCGAGCGCGTCGTCCTCGTCGGCGGCCTCGTTGTCCACGGCGCCCGCCTTCGTCTGCGCGCGAGCGCCCCCGAGCTCCTCCTTGTCCGGCGACTCGCCCATCGCCGCGGCGACGACGGGCGGCCCGGCGACGAACAGCTGCGCGCTGTCGCGCACGATGACCGAGAAGTGACTGAGGACGACCCGCGCCGCGCCGAGCCCGGCGCACGGCCCCAGCGCCGCCGCGACGACGGGCACCCGCGAGAGGTTCCCGGCGACGAGCTCGAAGCCGGGCAAGGGTGGGACGTAGGAGAAGCCCATGGTCTCCAGGCTCTTGACGGAGCCGCCACCGCCCGTCCCGTCGACCAGGCGCACGAGCGGCTGGCGCAGCTCGTGGGCGGCGCGCTCGGCCCAGACCATCTTCTGCCAGATCGCAGCATCCGCGGCCCCGCCGCGGACGGTGAAGTCGTCGGCCTGCACGACGGCGCGGCGGCCGTCGATGCGACCCTGGCCGACGACCATGTTGGCGGGCACGAAGCCCTCGAGCTCGCCGGCCTCGTCGTAGGCGCCGACGCCGGCGAGCCCGCCGGTCTCGTGGAACGATCCGTCGTCGAGCAGGCGGTCGACCCGCTCGCGGACCGTGAGCTTGCCCTGCGCGCGCTGGCGGGCGACCCGCTCCTCGCCGCCCATCTCGCGCGCGAGCGCCTGGCGGCGGCGAAGTTCCTCGAGCTCGGGTTGCCACGCCATGCGACGGGAGGATAGGCCTGTCGACGGCCTATCGCGGCGGGTGCCCAGATGGGAGACTGGGCCATGCTCGGGAGCGGAATCCCGGCCGTCCTCGCCGTCGCGGTCGTCGCAGCCGCGGCGGGTTGCGGCTCGTCCTCGCCGCAGCACCCGAGCGGCTCGCAGAGGGGCGCGACCGCCGCGCCGCCGGCCCAGGAGCACGCGCCGATCAAGCCCCAAAGCGACCTTGCGATCCCCCGGCGGGTGCCGCGCGAGGCGACGGGACCATCGGATCGCGGGGCCAGGCGGGTCATCCGCGCCTGGCTGGACGCGCTCGACCACGACGACATCGAGCGCGCGGCGTCGTACTTCGCCCTGCCCAGCAAGTTCCAGAACGGGACGCCGGTTCTGCACCTGGACTCCGAGCAGGAGCGCATCGCGGTGAACGTCGCGCTGCCGTGCGGGGCCAAGGCCACCGAGATGCGCGGCGCCGGGCCCTTCACGATCGTCACCTTCCGGCTCATCGACCGTCCCGGCGGTGCGTGCGGCCAGGCGGCCGGCGGCAAGGCGCGCGGAGCGATCCGCATCGCCAGGGGCAAGATCGTCGAGTGGTACCGGCTGCCCGACGTCCCGGGCGGCGAGCAGACCGCGCCGCCCGCTCCGTCGGGTCCTGCGGTATGACTCCGGCCCATGCCACGCCAGATCGCGCTGCTCCGCGGCATCAACCTGGGCTCCCATAAGCGGGTGGGCATGGGCCCGCTGCGCGAGCTGCTCGTGCGGCTCGGCTACGGCGACGTGCGCACCTACCTGCAGAGCGGCAATGTCGTGCTCACGAGCCCGGCGTCACCCGAGCGGCTCCAGCGCGAGCTCGAGCAGCAGATCGCCGAGGAGCTCGGCCTCGAGACCCGGGTCCTCGTGCGCACGCGCGACGAGCTCGCCGACGTCATCGACCGCGATCCGCTGGCCGGCATCGCCGACAACCCGAAGCGCTACCAGGTGAGCTTCCTGTCGGCCGAGCCGGATGCCGAGGTCGTGCGCGAGCTCGGCGGGGTCGACGTGGCGCCGGAGCGGTTCGTCGTAAGCGGGCGCGAGATCTACACGTGGCACCCCGACGGCATCCAGCGGTCCAAGCTGAACAAGGTGCTCTCCGACAGGCGCCTCGGGGTCATCGCGACCGCCCGCAACTGGAACACGGTCACGAAGCTGCTGGCCCTCGCCGACGAGTAGCGCGCCCCGGCTCAGCCCCAGAACAGGTTGAACAGGCCGAACTGGCGCTCGGGACGCCACGCGACGGCCGGCCCGAGGCGCATCCGCTCGCCGCCGTTGGCGCGCTGGAAGCCCCAGCGGCGCACGGCGTCCAGGCCCGGCTCGTTGCCGTCGGGCACGATGAGCACGGTCGAGCCCGGGGAGCGGGCGGCGGCGGCCATGAGCGCCACGCCGACCTCGGGGTCGTCGGCGGCGATCGAGACGCCCATGCCCCAGGGTGAGGCGACCGCCCAGCCGGCCAGCTCGCCGTCGCGCTCCGCGGCGACGCCGGCCAGCGGGGACAGGGCGGCGAGGACGGCGTCGCGGCTCTCGCCCGTGGCCGCGGCATCGGCGGCCGCCAGGGCCGGCCGATCCTCCTCGCGCAGCGTGCGCAGCGCCACGGGCGCCGGCCCGCTGCCCGCGCTCCCCCGCCAGGCCGTTGCGAAGCCCTCCGCGACGAAGCCCAGGCGCTCATACACCGGGCGCCCCATGTCGGTGGCGAACAGCAGGACCGTGCGAGCGCCGCGCCCGCGCAGCCAGTCCGTGGCCGCCTGCGTCAGGCCGGTGCCGAGTCCGGCCTTGCGCGCTCCGGGAGCGACCCCGAGGGCGCCGATCCAGCCGGTCTCGCCGAAGCTCTCACAGCAGGCGGCCCCGACGATCGTGCCATCGGCGGCCGCGACGAGCACTTCGCCGTGCTCGCCCGACCGCGGGAACTCGACCAGCGGCGCGACCGTCGGGCCGAATCCGCAGCGGGCGAGGACGTCAACGACCGCGGCGATCTCGCCCTCGCGCGCAGGGCGGATCGCCGCTGCGGCCGAAGCCGCTCGAGATGACTCAGTACCGCGGGTCCGTCGGATCGCCGGCACGGTACTCCGTGCGTTCGACGACGCCGCCCCGCGTGCGGGTGGCGGACATGTACATGATCAGCGAGAGGACCAGCCCGACGATGCCGACGATGAGCAGGATCAGCCCAACCGTCGTGAGATCCACGCCGGAGATGTGGTCGGTCACGGCATATCTGAGGATCGCCCCCAAGGCGATCAGGACCAGCGAGGCACCGATGGACACGTTTCTTCTCCTTTTGGAGGATGAGAACGGGTGTTCACCGCTGGGGCCGAGGTCCAAACACCCGCCGGAATGGACCATCTAGCATCCGGTCCATGACCCAGACGCTCGGCGATGTCTACGAGCTCCCGCAGGAGCACAAGGAGTTCCGCGACACCATCCGTCAGATCGTCCGCGAGCGCGTCGCGCCGCGGGCGGCCGAGATCGACGCCAAGGCGGAGTATCCCTGGGACATCCGCAAGCTCTTCGCCGAGCAGGACATCCTCGGCCTCCCGTTCGACACCGAGTACGGCGGCACGGGAACCGGCACGCTGATGCTGCAGATCGCGGTCGAGGAGATCGCCAAGGCCTGCGCCTCCAGCGCGCTGATCCTCATGATCCAGGAGCTGGGGACCCTGCCGATCCAGCTCTTCGGCTCGCCCGAGCTCAAGGAGCGCTACCTGCCGCGCTGCGCCACGGGCGAGTGGTCGCCCGCCTTCTGCCTGTCCGAGCCGGAGGCCGGGTCGGACCCGGCCTCGATGCGCACCAACGCGGTGCGCGACGGCGACGAGTGGGTCATCAACGGCACCAAGAACTGGATCACCAACGCGGGCATCGCGGACTTCTACGTCGTCTTCGCCATCACCGACCGCGAGAGCCGGCGGCTCAGCGCGTTCGTCGTCGAGAAGGACGCCCCGGGGCTCTCGATCGGCAAGCTCGAGCACAAGCTCGGGATCAAGGGCTCGCCGACCGGATCCCCGGTCTTCGAGGACGTCCGCGTCCCGGCCGCCAACATGGTGGGCGCCGAGGGCAAGGGGCTGTCGGTCGCGCTGGGCACGCTTGAGCGCACCCGCCTGGGCGCCGCGGCGCAGGCGGTGGGCATCAGCCAGGGCGCCACCGACTACGCCAACCAGTACGCCAAGGAGCGCGTCGCATTCGGCGAGCCGATCAACGAGCTTCAGGGCATCCAGTTCAAGCTCGCCGACATGGAGACCCGCACCGCCGCGGCCCGGGAGCTCCTCTACAAGGCCTGCGCGATGGCCGACAGGCCTGAGCGGCCGGCCGACCTCGGCAAGTGGACGTCGATGGCCAAGCTCTTCGCCTCGGACACGGCGATGGCCGTCACGATCGAGGCGATCCAGGTGCTCGGCGGCTACGGCTACGTGACCGAGTATCCGGTCGAGCGCATGATGCGCGACGCCAAGATCACGCAGATCTACGAAGGCACGAACGAGATCCAGCGCGTCGTCATCGCCCGGGCCATGAGGTAGACGGGTGCCTCCGACCCGGCGCATCCTGTTCGCCGCCGCAGTCGCGCTGTGTGCCGGGCTGACAGTCGTCGTCGTGCTCCAGGGCTTCAGCGCCAGCGGCCCGGTGAAGACCATGGAGACGATCGCGGTGGTCGGCTTCATCGCCATGGTCGTCTTCGGCGGCGCGATCGCCGTCGGGCTGCGCATGACCGACTACCGCGAGCCGAAGTCCGAGGAGGACTTCGAGCGCGTCGTCGTGCGGGCCGAGCGCCTGGCGCGCGAGGGGACGGCGGCGGAGCCCGACGAGACCGAGTTCATGGACCTCGACCCCTACGACAACGACGACTTCGAGGAGCTCGTCCGCGACGCGCTGGACGACCTGCCCGACCTCCTGCGCAACCTCGTCGAGAACCACAACGTCGCGGTCGTGATCTCCGACGGAGGCCGCCGGCGCGGCGCCTATGGGCTCTACCACGGCGACGGTGCGACCCGCGACGACGTGCCCGACCGCATCGTCGTCTACCGCGACACGCTGCGCCGGGACTTCGGCGAGAACCCCGAGGAGCTGCGCGACCAGGTCACCCGCACCGTGCGCCACGAGCTCGCCCATCACATCGGGTTCGACGAGCTCGGTGTGCGGGACCTGGGCTTGTGAGCGAGTCCCGAGGCTACGAAGGAGCGTTTCAGGCGCCGTGATGATCGTCATGACACCCCAGGCGACCGAGGCCGAGGTCGCTGCCGTGCGCGCGCGCCTGGAGACGACCGGCGTGCACGTCGTCGTGATGCCCGGCGAGCTGACCACGGCGATCGGCGCGATCGGCGATCCCGAGGGGGTCGCCGAGCTGGGCCTCGAGGGCATGTCGGGCGTCGACCGGGTCGTCCCGATCTCACGGCCCTACAAGCTCGCCTCCAGCGAGCTCTACCACCAGGGTCCGACCGTCCTGGAGATCGGCGGCCACCGCATCGGCGGAGGCGACACCTTCTGCCTCATCGCCGGGCCGTGCACCGTCGAGTCGCGCGAGCAGACGATCGGCGTCGCCCGGGCGGTGCGCGCCGCCGGCGCCGCAATGCTGCGCGGCGGCGCGTTCAAGCCGCGCACGTCGCCGTTCGCGTTCAAGGGCCTGGGGACCGCCGGCCTGGAGATCCTCAGCGAGGCGCGCGAGGAGACGGGCCTGCCGGTGGTCACCGAGCTGCTGGACACCCAACACGCCGACGCGATCCACGAGCACGCCGACGTGATCCAGATCGGCGCGCGCAACATGCAGAACTATGCGCTGCTGGAGGTCGCCGGCAAGCTCGGCAAGCCGGTCCTCCTCAAGCGCGGCCTCTCCTCGAGCCTGGACGAGCTGCTGCAGGCCGCCGACTACGTGCTCAAGGAGGGCAACGAGTCGGTGATGCTGTGCGAGCGGGGCATCCGCACGTTCGAGACGGCGACGCGCTTCACGCTGGACCTCGGCGCCGTCCCGTGGCTCAAGCTCCACACGCACCTGCCGGTGATCGTCGACCCCAGCCACGCCGCGGGCGACCGCCGGCTCGTCGAGCCGCTGTCCCGCGCCGCGGCGGCGGTCGGCGCCGACGGGATCATCGTCGAGGTCCACGAGGATCCCGACGCCGCCCTGTGCGACGGCCCGCAGGCCCTCTACGCCTCCCACTTCGCCGACTACACGCGCGATGTCGCCGCCCACGCGGCCCTGCTCGGCAAGACGCTCGCCTGAGTCGCTGCCGCGGCCGGTCACCGCACGACGGTGACCGGCGTCCCGAGCGGGACGGCGCGCATCAGGCGCCGCAGGTCCGTGGCTCGCGTGAGACCTCGCGGCGATCACGGCGCGTACGCCTTAACGGTGCATCGCCGCACCGCCGGCGCTACCGATCGGCTCTAGCGCCGGCCGAGCGCGCGCTCATATCGTGCGCCATGCCACGAACTCCGTTGATGTCTCAGGTCCAGCGCGCGGCGGCCACGGCCGCCGCCGAGACGGGCGGCGCGACGCGCCGCGACTTCCTGCGCCGCGCCGGCGCGGCCGGGGCGATGGCCGCAGTCGGCTCCGCCCGATGGGTGCCGGACGCCAGCGCCGCCACCGCGCCGCGCATCGTCGTGGTGGGGGCGGGGCTGGCAGGCCTGACGACGGCCTACCGGCTCAAGCAGGCCGGCTATACGGCCCAGGTCTACGAGGCGTCGGACCGCATCGGCGGGCGCTGCTGGACGATCCGCGGCGCGTTCGCCGATGGCCAGATCGCCGAGCACGGGGGCGAGCTCATCGACCAGGGGCACACCGCGGTGCGCAAGCTCGCGGGCGAGCTCGGGCTCAGGCTCGACAACCTCCTCGCCGCCCAGCCCAACGGGACCGAGGACTTCTATCTCTTCGACGGGCAGCGCTACTCGTTCACCGACGCGACGAATGACCTCAAGGCCATCTGGCAGCAGATCCACTCCGACGTCGCCGCCGCGGGGTATCCGACGCTGTACAACCTCTCGACCGACCGCGGCAAGGTCCTCGACGGCATGTCGATCGCCGCCTGGATCGACACCTACGTCCCCGGCGGGCGGACCTCGAACCTGGGGCAGCTGCTCGACGTCGCCTACAACATCGAGTACGGCGCCGAGACCAGCGACCAGAGCAGCCTCAATATGCTCTACCTGCTCGGCTACTCCGGCCAGGGCCAGCTGCGGATCTTCGGCCCGTCCAACGAGAAGTACCACGTCGTCGGCGGCAACGACCAGATCCCCCAGCGCATGGCCGACGCCCTGACCGGCCAGATCGCCACCGGCTCGGAGCTCGTCGCGATCGCGCGCAACGCCGACGCCACCTACGCGGCGACGTTCCAGCAGGGCGCGCGGACGAGGACGGTGACCGCCGACAAGCTCGTGCTCGCGCTGCCGTTCTCGATGCTGCGCTCCGTGGACTTCAGCGGCGCCGGCTTCAACGACGTCAAGCGCCGCGCGATCAACGAGCTGGGGATGGGCACCAACGCCAAGCTGCACCTGCAGTTCAGCGACCGCCACTGGTACGGCCTGGGCAACAACGGCAACACATATGCCGACACCGGCTACCAGGACACCTGGGAGGTCACGCGCGCCCAGCCCGGCGCCTCGGGCATCCTGGTCGACTACACCGGTGGCACGATCGGCGCGAGCTTCGGCACCGGGTCACCCGCCACACGGGCCAAGCAGTTCCTCGCCCAGCTCGAGCCGGTGCTGCCCGGCATCACCGCCAAGTGGAACGGCAGGGCGACGGTCGACTTCTGGACCGGCTACCCGTGGACCAAGGGCTCCTACAGCTACTGGAAGGTCGGCCAGTACACGTCGATCGCGGGCGCCGAGCGCGAGCGGTCGGGCAACTGCCACTTCTGCGGCGAGCACACGTCGGTCGACTTCCAGGGCTACCTCAACGGCGGCGTGGAGACCGGCGAGCGCGTGGTGAGCGAGATCCTGGCCGACCTGAAGTAGGCGGCCTCTCCGGTCAGCCGGTCAGGCGGACCTCGCGCTGCTCGGCGGCGGAGCGGTAGCACGCGTCGACGATGCGGGCCAGATGGACCGTCGCGGTGCCGTCGTGCTCGTGCCAGCGGCCCGCGCGGATCTTGGCCAGGAACTGCTCGACGACGACCTTGTGGCCCCCGCCGGGCTCCGCGGTCAACCGCGTCTCGGCGGGAACGCCGTCGTCGTCGGTGAAGACCCGGAGCGATCCGCTGGGGGCGTAGTTCTCGACGATCAGCTCGGCGCCGCCCTTGCTCCCGTAGAGCGTGATCCCGAACTGGTCGCCGTGGGTGCGGTGTGCGGCCCAGCTCGCCTCGACGAGGAGCGTGCCGCCGTCCTGCAGGCGCATGAAGACCGTCGCGAGGTCTTCGACGTCGAACCCCGTCGCGCCGGCCACGCTCGTCTTGGTGGCGTCGGGGTTGAACCCGAAGCCGGCGCTCGCGAGCAGGTCATAGGTCGACGCGCTGACGGCGGTGACCGTGGGGTTGCCGAGGAGGAACAGCGAGTAGTCGAGGACGTGGACGCCGATGTCGACGAGCGGCCCGCCGCCCGCCAGCTCTGCGTTCGTGAACCAGCTGCCGCGTCCCGGGATCCCGGAGCGGCGAAGCCACCACGCCTTCGCGTAGTACGGGGTTCCCAGCCGCCCGGCGTCGATGACGTCCTTGAGCTTCTGGATGTCGCCCCGCTGGCGGTGGTTGAAGCCGACGTCGAGGACCCGACCGGCCGCACGCGCGGCCTGGACCATCGACTCCGCCTCGGACGCGTTGCGCGCCATCGGCTTCTCCGAGAGGACGTGCAGGCCACGTTGGAGCGCGGCGATCGCGATCGGAGCGTGCAGGAACGTGGGCACCGCGACGCTCACCGCGTCGAGCTCGTCGAACTCGAGGAGATCCTCCCAGCGGGCGACGTGGCGCTCGACGCCGTACTGCACGGCCAGCGCCGTCCGGACCGGCTCCTCCAGCCCGGCGAGCCCGACGACCTGCGCGCCGGGAAGCGCGTCGTAGGCCGCGAGGTGCTGCCGGCCGGCCCAGCCGACGCCGATGACGCCCACCCGGACCGTGCTCACCGGTGCGCCGCCTCGAACCATCCACGCGGCGACTCGGGGCTGCCGGGCACGGCGCGTCGTTGCACGGAAGGTGCCGCCCAGCGGACCGCGTTGGCGATGACGCGCTGGATGTCCGCGTGGTGGTAGATCGGGTAGTCCTGATCCCCGGGACTGAAGTAGAAGATCCGCCCCGCGCCGCGCCGGAAGCAGCAGCCGCTGCGGAAGACCTCGCCGCCGGCGAACGCGCTGACGAACACGAGCTCGTCGGGCGCGGGGATGTCGAAGTGCTCGCCGTACATCTCCTGCGCATCGAGGACGATCGGGTGCGGAATCCCGGCCGCGATCGGATGGGCGGGGTCGACCGTCCACACCAGCTCGCGCTCGCCGTCGTTGCGCCAGCGCAGGCTGCACGACGTGCCGAGCAGACGGCGGAAGATCTTCGCGTAGTGCGCGGAGTGCAGCGCCACCAGTCCCATGCCGCCCAGCACCGCGTCGTGCACGCGCTCGACGACGACATCGTCGACCTCGTCATGCGCGGCGTGCCCCCACCAGGTCAGCACGTCCGTGTCGTCCAGGACCGCCTGGGTGAGGCCGTGCTCGGGCTCCTGGAGCGTCGCCGTGGCCACGCGCACGCCATCGCCGAGCAGCCCGGCGATGGCGTCGGCGATCGCGCCGTGCATCCCCTGCGGATACCGTGCGCGGACGTCGTCCTCGGTCTGCTCATGGACGTTCTCGCCCCACACCGTGACGCGGAGCGGCCGTCGCAGATCGCGCTCGCTCATCGGCCGCGGTCCGGACGCTCGGTCTCCAGGACGTCGAACGACCACAGCTCCGACGCGGTGCCGACGGGTCCGCTCTGGCGATGCTGGGCATGGCCCGCGGTGAAATCCGCGCTTGCCATCCACGCCTGGAAGTCGTCCTCGGATCTCCACTGGGTGAGCACGAGGCACGTCTCGCGCTGGTCGTTGGGGCGCAGGAGCTGGAATCCCTCGAAGCCGTCGGCACTCGACACCCGCCCCGCTCGCGCCGCGAACCGCTGCTCGAACTCGGCGAACCGGTCACGCGGAACGGTGATCGCGTTGATCTTCATGATGCTCACGGGCTGATCCTCCCACGCCGGTGCGCCGGGGGCACCGCGAAGCGCATGCACGGGAGCGGCTCGACGCTCTAGATGGTCGATTCCGAATTCTCGCGGCCGGGGTGACGCGCCTCGCCGCTCTGGATCGCCGTCCGGCGGACTTGCCAATGGCGCTGCCATGGGCTGCGCCACCGGACGCCGCCCAGAACGACGATCCACGCCACCCCGACCACGAATGATTCGGAATCAACCATCTGACATGGAGCGAAACGTCAAGGCCCTGCGCGGGGTGGCGCTGAGCGGTGCGGGCGTGGGGTGGCGGGCGTCCCGGGGCAGCGACGGTGGATCAGACTGACATTCGCGGGTCGGGACCGCATGACTGGTGTCCGTCGGGAGCTGCCTCGGCCTAGCGTCGCGGGTCGCCCGTGTTCGGGCGCCGCATAGATGTTGCGAGGGTTCTCCTTCTGGGAGGGACCGCCCGCCACCCCACGCTCGAGCACGTGCGTTTAGGTCGTCCTCAGCGGCTGGTCGGTCGCGATCGCCCAGACGAACCCGGCGAGCTCGCGGGCGCACGCGACGACGATCTTCTGGTGGGGTTTGCCGCGGCCGGCCATCCGCCGCCAGCGGTGGTGCAGGCGCTGTTGGCAGCGCCAGGCGCGCTCCAAGACGGCCGGGTCCTGATCGCGCTGGCGGCGCGCGAGCTCGTAGCCGACGGTCGGCCGGCGTCGGCTGTTCCAGGCAGACTCGACGAGCAGCCTGCGGGCGTGCACGGAGCCGGCCTTGGTGATCGAGCCCTGCCGGCGTCCCTCACCGCTGGAGCGCTCAGAGGGGACCAGGCCGACGAAACTCATGAACTGCTCGGCGGTCTTGAACCTCGTGAAGTCGCCGACCTCGCAGACCAGCCCGACCGCGGTCAGCGTGTCGATCCCACGCACGCAACGCAACCGACCGATCAGCCCGGTGTGCGGGCCGTCGGCGGCGATCCTGGCGATCTCGGCCTCCAGCGATCCGATCCGCCGGTCGATCTGGTCCACGGCGAACAGGTAGTCGTCAAACGCCTGCTGCTGGCCGGGCAGCTCGAACGCCTGGCGACCCAACCACGCCCGCCGCGTCACACCCCAACAGGTCGTCGGCATCCGCCGGTCATGACGCAGGCAGAACTTCCCCAGACGGTGCCGCGCGCGCATCCGATCAAGACGCGCGTCCTCCCGCGCTCGAACGAGATCGCGCAGCGCCTCAAGCTCCGGCGCCGGGACGAAGATCGCCGTCAACAACCCGCCCGCGTGCAGCGCCGCCAACCGCCGCGCGTCACGCTTGTCGGTCTTGACGCGGTCCCCCGGACGCGTGGGCACGAGCCCAGGCGCGACGACCTCGCAGTCGACGCCCGCAGCGACCAGATGCCGATACAGCCCGAACCCCGTTGGCCCGGCCTCATAGACCACCCGGGCGCCGGGCCACGCTCCGAGCTCCCGCTCCACTCGCTCGTGGTCATAGGGCAACGTGACCTCCCGCATCACCTCACCAGCTGCGACCGCGGCCAGACGCACAGACGACTTGTGCACGTCCAGCCCGACCGCCACCGTCCTAGGATCCCGCATGGTCGGCGACCTCCGTATGTGGCTCGGCCGGGACTCACCTCCCGGCAACCCACGCAGATGCGCAGGCCGCCGGCCATCCTCACCGAGCGCCCGGACCACCCGGCCGCTCCATCCTGTCTAGGCGGGGTATTTATGCGACAGCCTCAGGCGAAAGCAGCACTCGTCAAAGGCCCGAGCATAGGCTGCTGCTCATGCTCAGCAGCAGTCGGCGGCGCCCCCGGTTTACCACCGGGCCGGCCGACGGGCCGGGCGCGGGGAGGCGTCGCGCTGCCCCGTGCTTAGCGCACACGCAGCGTGTAGTGGCCTACAACCAGTTTGAGGGATCGGCGCGCCCGCGGCCCGGTCCCGGAGAGGTAGCCCGTTGGACCGCCGGTGGTGTAGGTGATCGTGCCGGTGTAGACGCCATGGCGCGGCGGTCCGTAGAACACGTACTCGACGATCTGACCGGCGCGGATGTTGCGCTCGGTCATCCCGCTGCCCCACGTGTGGGCTCCGT
>JAOPZW010000134.1 GCA_025963905.1 Solirubrobacterales bacterium
GTCTCAAGCGATGCCCGTCGGGCCTCGCTGCCACACTGGCTGGACCACTACAACGAGCGGCGCACCCACAGCGCCCTCGGCAACCGCCCTCCGATCGTGCGCGTTCGGGAGGTCACCGGGCACAACAGCTAGCGGCAGGTCGGCATCGTGCAGGCGCCGGAGCGCCCAGTCACGGTGCTCGCGCTGCGTCACGTAGTCCAGCGGGTTGCCGGGGTCGTCCGAGAGCTCCTCGCGGCACAGGGCCAGCTGGGCCCTGAGCTCATCGGGGCTGAAGGCGCCCAGCTGCGCGCCCAGGCGCCGGCCGAGCGAGCTGGTCGACGGCGTCTGGCCGAGATGCTCGACGACCCTCGGCCAGGAGCCGCCCAGCCACCGACGACACCGACGGCCACGAACGCTGCCGGTCCTCATCGGCCAGCCACCAGGTCTTGTAGTCACGCTCCGACAGCGGCCACTCGTCGAAATCGCTCTCGGAGTCTTCCGCGCCGAGGTCGTCGCAGCACACCCTCGCCCCGGCGAGCGCCAGGCGCCCGTCGTCGTTCAGCTGGCCGTTCAGCGTGTCGGCTAGCTCCTGCCAGACCAGCAGCCTGTCCGCGTGGCAGTCGTTGCGCAACAGCGCGAACAGCCCCTGGGCAAGCGGGTCGGTGTCACGGACGCTGACAGCATGGTCGCCGTCGAGCGTCAGGTGTTCGCCCCGGTCAACCGTCAGCGAGCCGATGTCCAGCTCGTCGAGGTCAACGGCGCGCAGGTCGATGACAGCCGGCACCGGCTTGAGGGTGCCGCGGGCCCGGCCGCCGGCGGCTACGGATCGTGCCCCACCCGCCGGCCGCCTGGCCTCGTGTATCAGGCCGGTCTCGTCGTGCGTGATGCGGGCTTTCTCGTCGCGGTCGGCGGCGATGGTGCGGACGTGCTCGAGGGTGCGGAAGCCGTGCCACACCTCCATCCAGGCATCGAACGACGGGCTCTCCGCGAATACGGCGCGATGCACCTCCCAGTCGTCCAGCTCGATCTCCTCGAACGGCAGCGCGCCCCACCAGGCCACGGCGAGCGCGTGGTCCAGGGCGAGGGACGTGCGGTGCAGGCTCGCGACCGTGAGCCGCGCCGACGCGCGGACGTTCGCGTCCGCGCGGCGGCCCTCGAGGAGGTAGCTCACGCCGCCATTGAGGAGGCCGCCGACGAGTACGCCCCCGAGGGTGAAGGCCCGGTCGTGACGGCGCTGTCCATGCCGGGTGAGGCTACGCGCGAGTCCGGCGGATCCCCGCGTCCACGAGGCGGTTGCGTAGCGGCCGGCGGGGCGGCTCACGGCGTGGTGAACGCGGCCTCCCGGACCGGGCCAGCGGGGCGCCGACGCCCGAAGCTCGCGCAGACGCTCGCGCGGCCTTCAATCGCGTCAGCCGTTGGTCCGACGCTGGGCTCCGCCAAGTCGAGCGCGGCGTCAGCAGCAAACCCGTCCTAACGCCGTGAAGTCGAACTTCAACGCCTGCCCTCCCGGCTTCAGCTCGCTGAGTGCTGTGCCGCTGGGGTCGCACAGGTAGAGGCGACCCTCATCGGCTTCGTACTGATGACACATGCGTGAGCATCCTTTGCATCGCGGCGGGGCGCCATGCGCCCAGCGGGTTCCGCCTGCCAGCTCGGCTCCTGTAGGCGCGGAGAGGACACCTTGGTCACCTCGGCGGCGAGCTCTCTACTCATAGCAGGTGCGGCCTTGCCCTCGGACCATCGTTCGATTGTCAGCCGAGAGTCGCTGAGCGAGGCTGCGTGTCGCTTAGCGCGGCTTGTTGGGTCGGCCGTCGTGAGCGGTCCAGCGCGTCGGCGATGCCCGGCGTCTTCGGTGAACGGCGGGAGGGGAGCAGCGCATGTGGATCGGTCGTGCAGGGCTTGTCGTCTGGACGAGGCCGGAGCGCCCAGTGGCGGTGGTGATGGCGCTGCTCGCGATGTTGACGTTCGCGTCTGTCGCGTCGGCCGGCGTGACGCGGCGTGGTGTTCCGCAGGCCGTGAATGGTCAGGGGTGCGGCAAGGTCTTGTGGAGTGAGCTTCCTGGCGCCGACTGGGGCTCGGCGCGTTGTGCGACGCGGCTGTTCTCGGGCTTGACGGCGGCTGACCATGCTCGGCGGGTTGCGCGTCGTGCTGGGAAGCGGCTCACGCGTCGCGCGAGAACAAGTCATCGGCCAAGGGCGGTGCGTGGCCGCGTGGTTCGGGCGCCTCGGTTGAGGCGTGCGGCGGTTGGTCATCCGGCCGGTGTGGTGTTCACGGTTCGCCGGGGATCCGCGGGTCGCCGGCGACCGGCGCGCAGAGTGACGCGGCAGGGGGAGCACGAGCGCGGCGGGGCGGCCAGGCGTTCTGGCCGGCTTGTCGCGCGGGCGGCGTCGGTGTCTGCGTCGACTCAGCCGGCCCCTGGAGATCAGCTCGGTCCGGTCGGTGTCGCGACTGATCCTTCGACGGGCACCATGTTTATTGGGGACTGTGGGGGAAGTGGTTGTCGGGTGCTGCGGTACACGACCACGGGGCTTGTGAGCGTCTATGCGGGTGGGGCGAGTCGCCTGTATTCCGGGGATGGAGGGCCTGCGGTTCAGGCGACGCTCACCCAAATCGGCAACCTGGCGGTTGACGGCGGGGGCAACCTGCTGATCGGAGGCAACGAGACCCTCAGGAAGGTGAACGCGTCGGCACCGCACGTCATCACCAGGATCGCCGGTAACACTCAGAACTGCAATTCGCCTTCCTTTAACGGAACATATGCGAGCGTGGGCGCTACCGCGACGGAGGTGTCGGTGTCGGTCCAAGGGGTTGCGGTCGATCCATTGTCGGGGGACTACTACGTCGGCGACGTGTGTACGGGCCGCATTCTGCGAATCGTGTCCGGTGTCATCGTGGCGATGTACGCCGGTCGTTCCAGTAGTCAGATGACGTTCGATCCGGCGGGCAACCTGTATTTCGCCGATCATTACAGCCAGGTGCGTCGGCTTTCCCGGACGGGTGTGATGACGACGGTCGCTGGGACGGGTGTTGCGGGCTACAGCGGTGACGGGGGCCCCGCGACGCAGGCCCAGCTCAAACAGGTGGCCGGGTTGGCGGTCGATCCGCAGGGCAACGTCTACCTGACTGATATCCAGACGTACACAGACGTCGTGCGCAAGGTCGACACGAATGGGATCATCACAACGATCGCCGGCGCCTACTGGAACGGGGCGTGGCTTTACGGCGATGGCGGGCCGGCGAGCGACGCGCACTTCTACCAGGCGCGGGACCTGGCGCTAGATGCGTGGGGTGATCTCATGATCATCGACAGCCAGAACCGCCGGGTGCGGATGATCATCGCGCCCGACGATGGCTCAAGCGTCGATGGCTCGAGCATCATCACCTCGTTCGCGAGCTCGGTCGGCCCCGGTGTCGAGGGCGAGGACAATGCCGACAACCCCGCGGAGAACTGCGCTCAGGTCTGCGATGACGATTCGGTCAACACGGCGACTGGCCAGTACGCCGAGAGTCAGAGTGATATTTCGGTTCCGGGTCGCGGCGTGGCGCTTGACTTCACGCGCAGCTACGGGTCGCTGAGCGCGGGCGTCAACGGGCCTCTGGGCTACGGATGGACCAGTCCGTATGCGATGTCGTTGAGCTTCGACTCGATCTCCAACAATGTGATCATTCGCCAGGAGAACGGGTCGCAGCTGATCTTCTACCCCAACGGCAGCGGGGGCTTCACCAGTCCGACGCGTGAGCTGGCCACGCTGGTGTCCAACGCTGATGGCAGCTACACGCTGACGCGCCGGGCGCGCTCGCAGTTCGTCTTTGACGCCAGCGGCCGGCTGATCAAGCAACTCGATCTCAATGGCTACGCGACGACGCTGGCCTATGATGGGTCCGGGCGCCTGTTGACGATCACCGACCCCGCGGGGCGCGCCCTCACACTGGCCTACGACGCCAGCAACCGCGTCACCTCGGTGGCCGACCAGACCGGCCGCCAGGTCACCTACGGGTATAGCGGCGCGGGAGACCTCACCACGGTCACCGATGTCCGTGCTAGGCAATGGGCCTACGCCTATGACGCAAACCACCGGATGCTGACGCGAACGGACCCGAACGGCCATACCGACGTCACCAACACCTACGACGCCTCGGGTCGCGTGCTCACCCAGGCCGATGGCCTGGGGCGCAAGCGCGTGTTCGTCTATCAGACGGGGATGACCCAGACGACCAGCCCGGCCGGCAACGTCACCCGCGACTACTACTCGTCCGGGGCGCTGTGGAAGCAGGTCAAGGCGTCGGGCACCCCGCAGGCCGCCACCATCACCTACGCGTACGACACCACGACCCTGGGCACGACGTCGACGACAGATCCCAATGGCCACGTGTCGACGGCGACGTTCGACTCCAAGGGCAACCAGCTGACGAGCACCGATCCGCTGGGGCACAAGACGTCGATGACCTACGACGCCCTCAACGACCAGACCTCAAAGACCGACCCCAACAACGTCAAGACGACCCTGACCTACGACACCCGCGGCAACCTCCTCACCCGACAGACGCCGCTGGTCGGCACGACCCAGGCCGAGACGTGGACCTACACCTACGGCGACGCAGCGCACCCCGGCGACGTCACCGCCGGCCAAGACCCGGTTGGCAAGGTCACGAACAACGTCTACGACGCGGCCGGAGATCTGACGAGCGTCACCAACGCGGCCGGTGACCAGACGACCTACGGCTATGACTCGATCGGTCAGCGCACCTCGATGGTCAGTCCGCGGGGCAATGCTGCCGGCGCGCCGCCCGCCGACTACACCACCAGCTACGCCTACGACGCGGCAGGGCACAAGACCGCCCAGACCGACCCGCTGGGCCATCAGACCAGCTGGACCTACGACGCGGCGGGGAACGTGGCCGCCACCACCGATCCCAACAACCACACCACGAGCTACGCCTACGACGCCGCCGATCAGCAGACGCAGATCACGCGCCCGGACAACACTGTTCTCAAAAGCGACTACGACCCGGACGGCAACCTCAGCGCCCAGACCGACGCCGCCAACCACACCACCAGCTACACCTACGATCCGCTAAACCGCCAGGCCTCGGTCACCGACCCGCTGAACCGCACGACCAGCTACGGCTACGACAAGGCGGGCAATCGCACCACCACGACCGATCCCAAGGGCCGAGTCACCACCAACGGCTACGACAACGCCAACCGCCTGACCTCCATCACGTACTCCGACGGGGCAACCCCGGGCGTGACAGTGGGCTACGACGCCGATGATCAGCGCACCTCGATGGCCGACGGCTCGGGCCAGTCGAGCTGGACGTGGGACTCGTTGCACCGCGTCACCCAGCACGTCAACGGCAACGGCGTCACGGTCAGCTACAGCTACGACCTCGCCGGGCACAAGACCGCCATCACCTACCCCGGCAACCACACCGCCACCTACACGTACGACGACGCCGGCCGTATGGCAAGCCTCACGGACTGGCTCTCGCGCACGACGAACTTCAGCTTCAACCGCGACTCGCAGCCGGCGGCCACGACGTTCCCGACCACCACGGGCGACACCGACAGCTACACCTACAACCGAGCCGACCAGCAGACCGCGACCGACATGACCCAGGGATCTAGCTCTCTCGCCGGCCTGAGCTACACCCGCGACAACGCCGGACTCCTCACCGCGCAAACCAACACCGGGCTCCCCGGCAACACCGCAGACAGCTACGCCTACACCCCGCTGGACCAGCTCTCGACGCATAACTCAGACACCTACGCCTACGACAACGCCGACAACCCCACCACGCTGGCCAGCGCAGGACCCAACAGCTTCGATGCCGCCAACCAGCTCACCGCGACACCGACCGCGAGCTTCACCTACGACGAGCTCGGCCAGCGGATCACCGCCACCCCGACCGGTGGCGCCGCCACCTACTACAGCTATGACCAAGCCGGCCGACTGACGGGCGTGACGCCCCCAACCGGCTCTGCCACCACCTATGGGTACGACGGCCGCGGCACACGCATGAGCAACACCACCGGCACGACGACCACGCGTTACACCTGGGACGCGGTCGGCGCCCTGCCACTGCTCATCGGCGACGCCCAGACCAGCTACCTCTACGGACCCAACCAACTCCCCGTCGAGCAGATCGACCATGTCGGCACGCCGACCTACTATCACCATGACCAGCTGGGCAGCACCCGCATGCTCACTGACGCCAGCGGCAGCGCTACCGCAAGCTTCACCTTTGATCCATTCGGCCAGCGGGTGGGCCACACGGGAACACAGAACGCCGCGTTGGGCTACGCGGGGGAGTACACAAACCCCGAAACCGGGTTCCAGTATCTTCGTGCGCGCTACTATGACCCCACCACCGCCGTGTTCGTAACTCGCGATCCTCTGACGCGAGAGACACGGGAGCCGTACGTATACGTGGACAGCAACCCCCTGAACGGCACTGACCCCACGGGCTTGAGAGGGGAGTGTGGAGTGAATGGTGCCGGCTGCGAGCATCCCCCTCGCGCGTACCCCGCTCGTAGGACGTGTCGCAACGTCGGCGCCCTACTCCCTAACAGTTGCCGTAGCCAAATTCACCTGGGACGCTGTCTCAATCCGGTCGGTGGCGGGCTCGTCGAGGTACCACTCAGGTGGTCGTTTATCGGTCTCTTGCTAGACTGTGCGTGGAACAACAGGCGACCCTAATGCTCTTTATACTAGCCGTCGGCTCGTTCCCGACGGTTGCGGCAATTGTCTTCTATATCGTGCTCGCAGTAGCGGCGGTTGTGAGCGTACTCAAAGGTCGCGTAGGATGGGTTCTCATTGCTCTCCTGCTGTTCGCACCGCTCGTATTCTATTCGGCGCTAACTGCTCCACGGCCTCGGTCGATTTGGGCGCGAGAATTCGGGCGGGACTGAGCCGTGATAACGGTGGGTGTTTGTGTTGCTGTTGTCGTACTCCTTATCGGGGCTATCTACCTTTTTGGTTCGCCGCCAACCGGAGGCTCAACCGATGTGGGTACGAAGATACAATTCGGCAACAGCAGGGCAACTGGGCGCTTCACCAGAGGACGCATTCTTGGCTGGCTCCTGCGCAAACGCTGACCCGCTAATGGGGCGGTGCACCGCGAGGGCACTCCCGACATGCAGGACCGCGATCCAATGCTCGCGCGGACCGACCGGCAGCGCGTCGCAGTGTCGTGCGCGTGGCTTTCCGCCGGCCGCTCGCCGTCCGCGGACGCGCGGTATCTCGCGGGCACGCGGATGCGCTGCCTGCTTGGGGCGCTGGCGGCGGGTGTTCCGCCCGTTGATCGAGGATCTGCTCGGCATGGGGCTTGGGGAGATCGCGTGGGCGAACCTGGCGAAGTGCCGGGTCTCGATCGATCGTGGGGATGGGCAGCGCGCGGCCGAGGCACGGGTCACGCGGTTGTGCCAGAGCGAGTTCGTGCCGATGCGAGAGCTCGTCGAGGCGATCCGGCCGGCCGCAGTGGTGTGCTCGGTCCTGGCGGCCGGGGAGGGAGGGACGATCGTGTCGTCGTGGTCGGGGCCCACCTGGCGCCCGCTGGTCTTCACGTTCCACGGTCTCACCGGCCATGACCGCTCGAACCGCGACCCAGCTCGCCGCGCGAGCTCGGAGTGGGCGCCCGAGGCAGCACAGGCGATCAAGCGGGCTCAGCTCGCGCCCCGCGCCGGCCGCTGGAGCCCAAACGTCAAAGGCTTCAGCCGACAGGAACCGCGCAACGACAGCCGCCCGTCCGTGCTGGGCGGGCGCCGGGCGTCTGGCCTCCGCGCGCAGGCCGACCCCTCAACCTGGGCGCTGCACTCACAGCTCGCCTTCATGCTCGGCGCTGCGGAGGATGCTGCGGCATCACGGCGCAGTCCACCTGGGTCCGTGCTCGAGCGTCCTTGAGGCTCGCACAGACCGTCGACTTCCCGGCTCCGATCGGCCCGGCGACCGCGATCAGCGGTGGAGGGGGCATCCCTGTATCGTCGCAAGACCCGCCGCCTGCGGATCAACTTCGCGCACCGAGCGGCGACGAGGCCTTGCGCGGCTGGCTATCGATCGCCCGACCTGGAAGCATGGCCGACCCATGTTTGCCACATCGCGTCGCACTCCCTCCTGCGAGGAGGCCTGGACCCTGACGCTGCGCGAGCTCGTCGATCGAGGCGTGCCCCTCGCCGCTGGCCGTCCGTCGCGTGAGCTCCTCGGCTTCGACGTCGTTGTCGACGATGTGCGTCAGCGCCTCGTTGCCAACAGCGCCCGCCCGCTACCGGTGGTCTCAGCGGTGGCGCGGTTCGTGTGGATGATGGCCGGCAACGACCGTCTGGCCGATATTCGCTTCTACGAACCGAACGTCGCCCGCTTCACCGACGACGGGCTGACCGTCCCTGGCTCCAACTACGGCTCGCGCCTACGCAGGTCCCCCGCTGGCACCGACCAGATCCGCGGCGCGATCGAGCGTCTGAAGGGCGCCGACGAGGAGATGGCGGGCCCCGATGGCGACCTGCGCCGCGCCGCGAATGTGATCTGGCGTCCAGAGGACGCTGTTCGTGCCTCCAAGGACATCCCGTGTGCGTTCGGCGCGTTCTACTTCCCCCGCGACGGCCGACTGGTCACGCAGCTTGTGATGCGATCCAACAACGCGATGGCGTTGATGCCCTTCAACCTGTTCGAGTTCACGCTGCTCGCCGAGGTGATCGCGGCTGAGGTAGGCATCGAACCTGGCCCGTTCCGGCTCGACGCTATGTCGATGCACCTGTACACCGCCGACGACGTGCGCGCGACCCAGGTCCTCGACGCGGCCGGCGGCACGGCTGCTCACCCGATGCCGCCCATCCAGTCGGACTCGGGGCCGCTCGAGCAGATTCGACAGCTGGCTCAGGCCGAGGCGCAGATGCGTCACGAGTTGGCTGCGGTGGCCGCCGCCAGCGTCGACGAGCTGCGTGATCGCGGCGAGGGGCTGGACGACTACTGGCGGGCGTTCCTTGAGGTGTTGCTCGTCCACGCAGCCGCGACGGTAGGGCGGCTTGATACGGCACGGGAGCTTGCGGAGGTTCTGCCGCAATGGTGCCGGGCGGGTGCACTCGCCCATCTCGACCGTCTGGCGGAGAACCCGACGGTGGGGGAGGGCCGGCTCTTCGCCGTGCCCGGCCGTTCGTCACGCGCCAGCGAAGTTCGTGACGCACTGCAGGATGGCGGCGCACTCCGGGGCGAGCGGGAGCACCTGCACGCGCTGCTCGACGAGATCGAGCGTCGCGGTGTCACCCTCACGCGCCACCAATCCCTTGAGGTTGAGCGCGTTCTGTTGGATCGGGTGTCCGCCGCGGCCCGATCAGACGGCGGAGGCGGCTCCGGCGACCGCTCTCTGTTCAGCCTCGAGGAGGTCGAGCGGGTCCTGCGCGAACTCGGGTTCGATTCGTCAGGGCCGCAGTGACGCGCGCCTCGACCCGCGCCTGTTCGCCGCTCGAGGCCTTCGCGGCCGAACTCGGCTACCCCATGCCAGATGAGGCGATGCGGTGGGCATGCGGAGAGCTTCTGCGTAAGAGCGGGCAGGAGCATGGGCCCGTCGCCCTCCGTCCGCTGCTGGAGCGTTTGGGCGCCCGCCGCGAGGACCTTGCCTTGCCTACGCCGGGGCGGCTCGAGATCGACAGCGAGGGTTGGCGCATCTGCGTGCGGGCGGGCACGCCGTGGCGGCGGGCACGCTTTACGATCGCGCACGAGATCGGCCACATCCTGCTCTACGAGACGTTGGCTGGACGGCCCGCACAGGTACGCGCGCTTCAGGCCCCCGAGCACTGGGCGGCCGTTGAGCGGCTGTGCAACCAGGCTGCCGCTGAGCTGCTTATGCCAGGCGGAGCGTTCGTGCGGAGCACACGGGTCACGGGGATCGCTCCGCTCGGACTTCGTGCACTCTACGACCGCTTCTTGGTGTCCTGGGAACCGCTCCTCGTACGAGTGACGGAGCTGTTCGCCGTTTCCTTGCTGACCTGGCGCCGGTACCGCCGCCACGGCGGCGAGCGAGAGACGCTCCGCCTAGCCCGCACGAGCCGCGACCGCGCGACGTGGCTTCCCGAGGGGATCACCGCGCGCTATGTCCGACCGGACGTGGTGACGGCCGCCAGCCACAGCGGCTACGCATGGGCTGAGCGTGCACTGCTCGACCTGGGCGAGCGGTGGCCGCGCCAGGCGTCGGCTGCCGCGGTCTCCCTGCCCGCCGCGCGAGCCGTCACGGCAACGATGCCTCAGCCGCTGGACGGCTTCGTTGCTCCCGAGGAGCCGCCAGCGCCGTTCGAGGTTGCCTTGCTACTAGCCCCTCGCGTCGATGAGCCATGGGGGGCGATCCTCAAACACAGCAGCGCACAGCATTCGCTCATCGACGGGGAGCGCGTACCCTGACCTTCGTGGACGATACGCACGCAAGGCCGATGGTCTACATCTCCGGTCCGTTGCAGGCCGCCGAGGACCTGCAGTCGGCGAGACGCCTCTACGAGCGGCTCGCGCGGATCAGCGACGATCGCGGTTTCCAGCCGTATCTGCCTCACCAGCGAACCGATCCCGACAAGCACCAAGACGTTAGCCCGGGTGAGGTCTTCCGGACGGATTTGGACGCCTTGCGCTCCGCCGACCTCATCATCGCCGTCGTAGGCGCCCCTTCAAGCGGCGTAGGCGCTGAGCTGGCCCTCGCCTACATCGGACGGCAACCCGTCATCGCGCTGTGCCACGAAGACGAGCGCCTGTCTCGCTTCATCGAGGGCATGTTGGCGGATCACCGTAGCGCGCTGCTGCTGCGCTACCGCTCACAACAGCACCTCGAGCAGCAGCTGATTCGCTCACTCGAGCAGGTACGAAGCGAGCTCCCTCACCCCGTCGGCTGAAAGACCAACCGGGCGCGAAGACTTGGCGCGAGGCTCTGTCGCATCGCGCCGGGTCCTACCGGCGACCCAAATGCGCGACTTCCTCGCCGGCGTGTCACGCGAGCACGCCACCAGTCTCGCCGGCGGCGATCTGCGCCGCTCACCGCCACCCGACAGCCTCCTGCGAGCCCTCCGCGCCTACGAGCACCAGCTCCGGCCCTCGCACCGCTGGCCCAAGGGGATCATCGCGACGACGCTGGCGCTCACCGAGCCAGACGAGCCTTGACTAGGGAGCCTGCTCGCGATGACCGCCCCTGAGTTCTTGGTCGAGGCTCTGCCCGACATCGCCGCGCGCATGTCGGACCAGGCGAACCCACAACGTCGGAGGCTTGCGCACGGCTCAACGAACGCAGCTTCCAGCGTGCCGTCCGCGCGACGCTGGTCGACCTCGGCGAGCCGCTGGGCGTCGCAGCGCACCGTCAGACCGGACGACCTGGCCTAGGGTCGGACGGCATGACCTCCGCCAGACCCTCGCAGTAGCGGGCACGGGCGCGGGTCGTGTTGATCTCGATCGAACGCGCTATCGGCGCGCCCCGGCGTGCCGACGCTACCTGGAGAGCCCCGATCCGCCCAGTCGCGCAGAACTACTGCTCGCCGGTGAGCGCGCGAATCTTGCGGAGGATCTCCGCCTTCGCGTCGTCTTGGCCTTGTCGGAAGGGACTGCCTTCGAGGCCCTCGGGGACCCGAGGAAATCCGTCTACAGCATCGTCGACGTCGTCAATCTCAGGAAGGTCGCCCCTCTTCATCCGTGCCAGGAAGGTTCCGAACGCGTTGACCCGGCCGGCTGCGCCCGACGTATTCCAGTGAGACTTCTCGTCCTCGATCCGCTGTGCCAACCAACGCGCGAGGGCTTCCTGATCAAGCGGTGCCATGAGGCGACTCTACCGTCGTCCCGAACGGCTCCTGCTTCGGGACCACGAGCCGTCGGGCGAGGAGCCCGCGACGCTCGGGGTCCTCGCCGGTCCTCGCTGTCGTTTACACGGCTCTCCCAGCGCAGGCGCAAGGTGCGGCCCTTCGACCAAGGTAGTCAGTACACGGGGCAGGGTGCCAACGTCTGGCGCGTGCCGACGGGCTCGACCGGCACGCGGCGGATGTGTGGCGGCCGCACCGCAGCCTTCGGACAGGAGTTCGCCGAGCAAAACAGCGGTTGCTCTCGCAGCTCGGTCAGCCGACCAGGACGATACGGGGCTCCGCTGACCGGGGCGTGGCGCCGGCCGGGCACCGGTACCCCGGAGGCCGCCGCGGCGCACCGGCCTCGCCGCCCATCGCGGCGACGGGAGGCCCCCGCGCGGCGCAACGACGCAAGCTGCGCCACGGGGCCGGGTTGCGCGGGGTGATCGCCCGCCGGTAGGCTGCCCGCGCGCCTCCGCACCGGAAAGGCAACCAATGGCGAACATCAAGCTCCCCGGCGGTCGCCGGGTCACCGTCAACACGTCCAGCAAGTCGTCGGGCAGCCGTAAGGCCAAGACCGTCATCGTGTCGGTCAAGGGCGAGCCCGGAAGCAAGAAGTCCTAGCCGGTGCGCGGCACCGCGCTCGGCGGCCTGCTCGCCGCCGCGCTTATGACCTCCGGCTGTGGCGGCGGGGCGGACCCGCTCGAACGCCGAGCAGAAGCCCGCCGGGCCGCCGCCCGCGCAGGAAGTCCAGGACGTCGTGACCGGCGTGCTCGACGTGTGCATCAAGAAGAGCTTTGACGCCGCCGCCGACACCAGCGCCGTGGCCGCGGACACCGACACGCTCATCCGGCTGTTCCGCCGCTACGACCCGGACGCCAAGCTAGCGCCCTCGGACCTCAAGGCCACGACGCTGCGGCAGGCCACCGAGCAGGTCCGCGACAACCTCCGCGACCGCGACTGCGATCCCGCCGACGCCCAACGCCTCGACGGAACGCTGACCAGCAAGTAAGCGGACGCCGGGGCTCGGGCTGCCAGGTTGCGGTCCGACGCGGGTGGGAGCTCTGCGTATCGACCGCCGGGCGCCGCCGGTCGTCGCCGACGCTCATGTCGATCTGATGGCGCAAGCGCTGGCGCCGGCGCAGGCGCAGGTCGTGCAGCGTGGTGCGCCCGTCCAGGGCGGCGAACGTCATCGCGGCCAGCCGCTCGAACTTCTGCCAGCCTCGCCGCTCCGCGGCGATCAGCCGGTCGTAGATGGAGGGAGGGCGCGGACGGCATCGGGCCGGTCAGCGCCGCCGCGGCCGGGTGACACCATGCTCGCCGATGCGCGCCACGTCCCCCAACGAGCCGCTTCGCACCGCGCTGCGCCGCCTCGGCGAGCACGGCGCCCGCGCCGAAAGCTTCCTCGACAGCGCGGCCATGCACCTCAGAGGCGCCGGCTCCGACCCGGTGGGACCCAGCACGCCGCCTACGCGCTGCGCGAGGCGCTTATGGCGATCGTCGTGTGAGGCGGCGCGCCGCCGCGCGGGATGAAGGACGCGCCGCGGGACGTCGTGCGCCGCTTCGAGGCCGCCGGCGCCGACCCCGAGCAACTGGCCGACAGCATCCGCCGGCTCGCGGAGGTGCTGAAAGGGCCGGGCCCCAACGCCGAGCGCCTCGAGCGCGCCCTTAGCGATCTGGCCCGCCTCCCGCCGACCCGGGCGAGCGCCGACCTGATCGAGCGTTTCATCGCGGCGCTCGACACCGCCGCCACCTGGCTTCACGCGCGGACGCCCCCTCCGGCCGCCGACGTCGCGGCGCTCTACGACGAGACCACCACGGTCCTGCGAGACCTCTTCGGCCCGATGTCTGGGCGCCTGGCGGCGATGGACGACCTCGTCGGCCATCCCCAGCCGGGGCCGCAGCAGGTGGCGCTCCTGAAGCAGCGCCTCGGCGACGAACGTCACCTCGTCTACCTGTTCGAGAGCGTGCAGGGCCCAGGGTGGTTCCGCGCGCTGCGCGGCGACCCGCTCCACGGGCGGACTGCTCGTCCATGGCGCCCACACCCCGATCTGGCAGGTCAACGATCGCGGCGGCGCGGGGTTCGAGCTCGCCCCGTCCTCCCGGGCCGACGGCGGCATGCTCGACCCCAACCTCGTCCCCGCGAGCTACTCGGCGGCGGGCCCGCCCGCTACGTCCTGGGCGCACGCTACGCGACCGATGTCCTCGTCGCCCGCCCCGACGTGCCGTCAGACGGTAAGCACAGCCACTTGTGCTTCAGCGGACAGGGCGGCCGGCCCGAGCTGATCACCACCGCGCGCCGCGCCGCGTGGGCGAGTCTCGCGTTCGCGCCGCGCGTTCAGGCCGTCGGTGAGCCTGAACATCGAACCCCGCGAGCTCGAGGCTGGAGTCAGGCTCGTCGCTGTGCCGGGCATGGGGGTTCACGTCCCGCAAGTGTTGCTGGCGGACACCATCGAGAACGGCGCCGGGTTCACGACCGCGCTTTCAGACGAGACTACGTTCGCGACGCTGCTGGCGGACACCGAGACGCTGATCAGCGGCACTTGGGAGGACCCGACGAGCACTCCTGCGGCTCGAGTTGCCCCGGCTGCCTGCGCGACTGGTCGAACACCCCCTACCACCCTCTGCTCGACTGGCGGCTGGCTGCCGATCTGCTCGACGTACTGCTGCACGGCGCGCCCAGACTCGAGCGGTGGGCGACCGTCCGGACCAGCGCCGTGCAGAAGGTCTGTAAGGACTTCGCCTGGTCGACCTGGAAGCGGGCGCCGACCGGCCGGTTCTCGACGCCAACGGCACCTTGATCTGCGTCGTGCATCCGCTCGACGACATCGACGCAGGTATCCGCACCGGGATCAACACCCCGCATGGCGACGCTCTGCCGTTCGACTCGCTGAGGCGGAGACTCCTGGAAGGCCCTCCATGGCGGGCCCTTCGAGTTGAGAGGCCTCGATGCCGAGAATGTCCAACCCCCTCCTTTGGCCGAGACGTTGGCCGAAAACTTCGACGCGCGCGCGATTGTCTCGACATACCATCTGGACCGCTGTCGGCTCACCGTTCATGGAGATCGACGAGTTCACCTATCGGGGACGTGCCGTGCTGGCGCGTCCCCGAACATAGGCACCCTTGATCCCCCTCGAACGGGGGGAGCCGTCCGACCACGCGGTCCGTTACCCTCCGACCGTCTCTACGTCGAACCCCGAACCTCCTACCGTTCCGGGCGCTGGCCACGATCCTGGCTTTTTCGACCTGCACCGGGTCGAGGCGCTTGTCGCGCGTGCACGCGATGACAACGTCTTGGACGTGTCGACGGTCGGCCATGATCGCTACCGCCACGTCGAGCTGCGTTGGCTTGCCGTGCTCGCATGGTGGTTGCTGTCCACCGAGGTCGACCTATCGGGATGGACGCTGAAGGTTCCGGGGCGAAACAGCCCCGCACACCTACCGCTCGCACGTTCCGGGCTGCTCACTGCTGCGCAGGTCCGTGCGGTTGAGACCGTCGATCCCGCCGGTAACCCGGCGCCGCTCTCGTGGCAGGGTCGCCAGCCGCGGCTTCCCGGCGCCAATTGGGCTGTCCTGGACGAGCTGCTCGGCGAAGGCCGGCTGCGGATCATCCCCGATCTCGCGGATCCGCGGAGGTCCATTCGCCCGCGGGACGACGACGACTACCGGTTCCCATGGCTGACCAACCTGGGACTGAACTCCGCCGCCATCGACAGTCACGACTACCAACGCTTCCTCGCCGACGCCGACCTCGTCCTGACCGAGTTGATCGACAACGTCCACCGTTGGAGCCGGGCACGAAGCGCGCTGGCCGTTGTGTCCACAACCCGTGGCTCGACGACCCGTGGAAGTTGGAACCGCCTGCACGTCATCGTCGCCGATGCCGGCGCCGGGATCCCCGCCGCGCTGCGCGACGACATTGCGGCGCTCAGCGCCGTGCACGAGGCCTCCCAGCACCCCGGGCCGCTGGCCTCATTGACGGACGCCGACCTCGTCGAGCACCTCATGCGGTACGCCTTCGGCGACCGTCACGTCCCCAAGCACAACGGGCAGGGGCTCAACGTCGCGCAGGTCCGTGCCGGCCAATGGGTCGGCGCGATCGACGTCGTCACTGTCGACGTCGCTGGGACACCGCTCCGCAAAAGCTCGCACGGCGTCAACCCGGCCGTGTTCGAGGGCGACGACGCGATCGAGCTCCCCGAAGCACGCGGCACGCTCATCCATCTCACGCTCCAGGCCACGAGCCGCCGCGACGACGCCGCCCGCTACGAGCAGCTCGAGCTGCCGGGTAGCGGCCTCGCTCTGGCGCTACCGAGCCTCTGACTCCACGGTGCACGCCGGGACGCGTAGTGGCGAGGGTTACGCGCGCCTGACGGCCCGGTCGGTCGACGTGCTCGCGCCGCCGCAGGAGGGCGGGCTGCTGTTTGTCGACATGGCGCTCGGCGCCAGGGACACGTTCGAGCGCGTGCGCGACGCGTGGCGCTCCATCCCGCCTAGCGTCGTCGGCATGTGCTCGCGAATGGTCTTGCGCTCCCCGGTGGTGCGCTTCGACGGGAACATTGCCGACATCGGTCCGACGGACGATCGCCGCGTGCTGCTGCGACCGTCGGGCGATGACTGGCCGAACGACGCCAACGCGCTGGCGGATCGTGTCGTTGAGGTCATGCGCGAGAACCGCCAAGCGCCGCGGCCGGTCCACGCCTTCGAGCTGCCCATCGACGGCCCCGCGGCACTCTCCGACGACCTGGCGCCCGAGATCCTCGCCCGTTGTCGTGCCGTTGAGCTGGAGGCGCTCTTGCGCCGCACGAACGCGATCTGGGAGCCGACGAGTTACCACTACCGGCTGCCATCGGGCGAGCACACAGACTCCTTCATCCGCATCGCCGACGTCTTCAACGACCGGCGCGCCAGCGCGGCCCTTGCGAGCTGGCTGCGCGGCTTCACCACCGACTCGACGGTCGCCGTCGTCGACACGGGGACGCTCGTGCCTCTCATCGACCAGCTGGCAATCCTGCTCGAACGCGCGGCCGAGCAGCTGCCACTCTCGCCCGGCTTGGCCGGCGTGGAAACGATGGACCGCTACCCGAGGAGCCGCTTCGAGTACCTGCGTCGTTTCCGCGAGATTTCCGAGGTCGAGATCCTGGCGGTGCTGTCGGTGAGTTCCTCCGGCAAGACCTACGACATGCTCGCGCACTCCCTGAGCGAGACGACGGGCGGACGTTGGCGCGCCGAGTGCCTGGTGAGCCGGAACGCCACGGACCAGGCCGACGCCGTGCCGCCCGTCGACGCGACGGAACGCCAGAATGCGTGGCTCGCGGTCGCCGGAGGCGGGACGAATGGCGGCGGCGACTGCGACCTGTGTCGGGACAGCGAGCGGGCGCGCGTCGTGCGGATCGACCCGCGCACGTTCAGCGCCATGGTCCTTCCCGAGCCCCGGCACGAGATGCCGGACATCGTCTCGGCCGCGCGCAACGCCTCCCTGTTCGGTGCCTACGACAAGCGGTTCGCCGGCGCGCCGGCGATCCTTCTCGCTCCCACCGAGACGTCGCGTGTGCGGGCTCAGCCGCTACGCCGTGGCGAGCAGCGCGAGCGCGTGCGGTTCGAGCCACTCACGCTGCTCGCCCAGGACGGTGTGGCCGACCGCGTCGAGAAGCGCCTCGCCGAACTGGCCGCACTGCCCCAGCGAGATCCCGCACGAGAGACCGTGGCGGCGGCGCTTCAGAGTGTCCGCGCGGTCAGGCCCACGGTCGTGATGTGCGACCACGAAGAGGTGAAGACGCTCGCCGAGGCCATTCGCTTGGAGCCGGTCAAGGGCGGGGAGCGTCGCACTATGGAGGAGGCCACCGCCCTGGCCGAGGAGCGGTTCCTCCAGGCGGCCACGGCCGTGTGCTCGACAATCGAGCGGCTCGTCGTCGTCGAGCGCGACCTCAGCGCTCACGACCTCGCAGCGCGTTTGGGCGCCGACACCTCCTTCGCGCTGCTGGTGGCGGGGCTCCAGACCGGCGTCACGCTCCAGCACTTGATGGTCGAGATCCAAGACGCCGCGCAGGCCGAACCCCGCATCTGCGCGCTCGTCTTGCACGCTCATCCGCACGACAGCGCCTCATGGCGCTCCGTCCGCAACACGTTCGGTGGCGGTCAGAAATCGGCACTCTTGGCCCTTTGGCTGACATACCTCCCCGCGCGGTCGCCGTTCGGCGAGGAGCACCAGTTGCTGATGTCCGTGCAGGATGCCTGGCTGGACGAGACGCGGTTGGGCGCCAGGGCAGCCTGGGAGCAGCGAATGGCGTGGACACGGCCAGACCGTCCTGAGACAGAAGCCTCCCCGGTTGTCCCCAGCCCGCTGTGGTCGCCGGTGTCGATGAAGCTGAGACGGACCTCGCGCTACGGCGACCTCGATGACCGTCGGGTCGTCGCCGCAATGGGGTCGGCGTTGAGCCAGAGCATCGACCGCCACGATCGCGACGGCGCTCCCGAGTGGGTACAGGTCGACCTCCCGAACGCGTTCCGCTCGTACTTTGATGCGCTGCTGCATGTGTCGCTACTCCGGTGGGTCGCACCATCGCGCGCATGGTGGGGTTCGCCCAATGAGTGCGTGAGCCTGATCGACGAGCTCGCCGGGCGCTTCTCCCGCAGCGTGGAGGACTGGCGATTGCTCCTGGCGGAACTGCTGATGGCGGCCGCGTTGGGCAAGGTGCCGGAGGAAGGCGTCAACGTGCTGCTCTCCTACGCGCAGACGATGCTCACAGCCCAGCCAACGCCCCACGACCCCGACGCCGACTACCCGCTGGCCTTCGTTGAGCTCGGAGACGCCCTCGTCCGGCACTTGCGGCTCGGGGATCCGACGCCCGCCGCCGGGAGCGGCTAGTCGGGCTCGCGCTCGAGCAAGTGTGCTAACGGACTCCAGATATCGTCGATCTCGGCTCCCGTGGGTCTATCGGGCGCGGCGGGGAGCTCGGCGACGTTCAGCCCGCGAAATTCTCGTCACAAATAGCGGACAGATGGCCGTGATGCCGCCGTCCACCGGTACCGTCACGCCTACCACGTAGGACGCCGCGGGAGCCTGCGGTGAGATGGGCCGTCTTCACGCGTGAACGAGCCCGGCAAGAGACCGTGCCGCCGATGTCCGCGGGTGCGGCGGGGCGCTACCGCCCGCCGCGACGCGCCTGCTCGCGACCTCGTCAGGGGGACTCGAGCCCGAACTCCGTGCCCGAGGCGCTGCCGCTCGGCGCGAGGCGGCCGTCTCGGCGATGAACTGGGTCTGCCGCCAGGCCGCCGGCACGGGCCGGTGCGCGTGCCGGGATGCGGCCGTCCGACGCGCGCGCGAGGCCGCGGGCGCGAGCGCCCGTCGACGCCGGCCGAGCGTGCGCCCTTGTTGGTCTTGACCCTGTTCCACGCCACAACGAGGAACGCCGGGTCATAGACGAGGTTGTAGAGGTCATCAAACCGGCGGCCGGGATCCCCGGCCGCCCACCGGTGCAGCTTGGTCTGCATCGCGAGTACCCGCCGCTCGGCCTCATCAAGGCCGGGCCACGAAGCGCCGGTATTCACCAGCGGCCTCCCCGGTCAGCATTCTCGCTGCGAACCTGCTGGACCCCTTCGCCATGTGGCCGGCTCTCCCGGCCCCGGACTACTACGGGTCCTCCGTCCCACCCCGGCGACATCAGCCGACGATGGACCTTCCCGCCACCCGGGCAGCTGGACGCTGCCGGGCGGTGAGGGGCCACCGGGATGGTTCCCACGTTCACCTGGAACCGCTTGACGGGTGAGGCGCCCAGCTTTGCCCCTGCAGCCTCGCCACGACTACGCCGCAGACCTTCACCGTGGCCTCCCGGCCGACGACATCAACCAGCCCGGGAGTTCTCCGCGCCCAAAGGCCCGGATGCGCGCTGCTGCCCAACCCAGATCTGCCAGATTCGAGCTGGTGGGTCTCTCTTGAGGAGCGTTCGACCACTGGTTTCTCACGTACACCTTCCCGTCTTGCTTGCCGGGCCCAGACCATCTGGCAGTGCTGATCCGTCCCGTCGTTGTCGGGGCTGCTTGCCACCCTCCCGCCCATCTCGACGCTCAGGCTGCCCCCAGCTTGCACCGGCACGCTGCGACAGGCCGACCGCGGTGTCCTTTCACCACCGCACGGTTCACAGACGCCTCGTGGCGCTCGATCTCCCAGGCCCAGAACAGCTCGCCGCAGACTCGCAGGCCGGCTTGGCCCATCTGGTGCTCGATCCCGGCGCCCTCGGCGTGGAACGCGAAGTCGCGCTGCAGGTGCGACCAGCAGACCTGTCGTCGCCTGACCGGCAGATGGCCGTAGGCCCACCAGCGATCCGACGTCACGATCGCCTGGCTGTCGGCGAGCAGGTCCTTGGCGCGGTCTTCGTGGCGGTCGGGCGCCACCTGGAGGATGGCGTGGCGGTCGGTGAAGATGCCCCACAACGCGCGCTGGTCGCCGCGCACGCGCCAGCCCGTCTCGTCGATGAGCGAGACGCCGTAGGCGCGGCGCGGCGCGGTGCGGCGGTGCCGAGCACCCGCGCCGCGAGCGGCGCCGGGATGTCCAGCCCATCGCGGTCGACGGGATCGGCGCGACGCAGATCGTCGAGCAGGTCGGGTGTCATGACGGGCTCACCTCGGTGCACGGCGGGAAGGTTGTCGCCGGTTGCGAGCCGGGGGTCGGATGGCCACGGCGCGCGAGTTCCGCGGCCAGGCGGGCACGGGCGCGGTGCAGCCGCGTGTGCACGGCCTGCGGGCTGCATCCAAGCACGACCGCGGCCCGCGCGCCGTCGAGCCCTCCCACGCGGTGAGCATGAGGACCTCGCGGTCAAGTGGCCGCAGCGCGGCAAGCGCGTCACGCAGGCTCTCGACGCCGCCCGCGACGGCGCCCCGAGAATCGGCCGTGCGCTGGCGCGCCAGGACAGACATCGCCGCCGTCAGTGCGGCCCGCCGCCGAGCGGCGCGCCGCCCGTTCGCCAGCACCCGCCGCGCCACCGCGTAGAGCCGAAGCACGGGCTCACGTTCGGGAATGCGATCCCGCCGCCGCCACGCCACGACGAAGACCTCGGCGACCACCTCCTCGGCCGTCGCGCGGTCGCCCCGTCGCAGCGCGTAGGCGAGGACGTCCGGGCCGTTGTCGGCGAAGAGCCGCTCGAAGGCGATTCGGTCGTGCACGCCATCGCCATGTCCGCCCACCCGGCGATTCTTACCGCCCGGACCGACGCCTCGCCTCGTGCTGCCCTTACCGGCCCATTTGTCGCCCGGCCGTGCCGCCGGCCCCCGCGGTCTCGCCGGAAGCTTCGCGCGGTACCGCGCGTCCACGGCGGATTGGACCGCGCTCTAATCGAACACCCGTGGAGTGCTCTGGCTCGTTCGCTCAAGCTAAGCCAGCGATAGGTCGACGCGCGGAATCGTGATCTGAGCGCCCAGACACCCTCGGCAGGTAGCCGGCCTTCGCGCACATCAGGCGGGCACGGGCCCCTGCGGGCGCCCCCGCCCGGCCTCAGTACCCGCACCACGATCCAGCAAGTACAGAGACCTTCGATGCTCGACCGCTCTGCCGACGGTCCCGACGCCGCCGGCGCCAGAACCAGCAACTCGCAAAGTCGCTGCTTTGCCGCCAGCAGAGCCGTTCACGGCGTCGCCGATGCACCGGGGACCGTCCTCACGAACTCGTGGGGGGGAGCAATCCCGCTGGTCGCGACAACAAGGAAAGCCAGCGAGATCGCGGGCGCCAGCAGGGCGCAGGACAAACTCTCCAGCAAGGAAGGACACCCAGCCACCATGCCCCAGCGCGTCGCTTTCACCGCCGCGGTCGGTCACCGTGTACGACCGGCGATGATCGCCCTCCTCGCCGCGATCACCGCCCTGGCCCTCTCCATGGGGGCCAGCACCGATCGGGCTCTTGCGGGTGGCGTCGACTTGACCGCGTGCGCCAGCGATGGCGCCGAAAACCTGTTTGACTTCGCCGACTGGAGCGGCGGCAGCGTTTACGCCGGCCACGCCTGCCCGGCCAATTACTCCACCCAGGGAGTGATGTCCCGCACGACGGGCGCCGCCGCGGTGGCCAACTGGACTGCCGCGGCGATCTTCCGCGCGCCCCTCGGCACGTCGATCACCGACATCCACGGCGACATCAACATCGTTGACGACCAGGTCGGGGCGAGCGGCTGGACCGCTGGCCTGACGGACGAGAGCGGCTACTGGTTCTACGGTGGTCCGGGCAACGCCTCCGGCGTCTACAGCTCCTACGGCCAGTGGGTGCCCTTCGACTACAACGTCGGCTCGCTGCAGCAGTTCGCGCTGTCAGCGGTGTGCGTGTGGGCCTCCTGTCCGTCTAAGAGCGGCAACCCCTACGCGTACGTGACGATGCGCAACATCCGCGTGCACCTCGTCGACTTCAGCGTCCCGGATCTCACCAACGGCCGCGGGCAGCTGTGGACGACGAACGCCGCGAGCGAGTGGCTGTCCGGCGTACACAGCGCCGGGTTCGACGCCGGCGACAACATGGGGATCAAGCGGGCGTGGATCGACATCGACGGCGGCCTTGCCAAGGAGCGGGTCGGTGGCTGTGACTACCACCTGCGCAAGCCGTGCGACGACTATCCCACGATCCTGGACCTCGACACCGCCGGTCTGTCCGACGGTTATCACACGGTGACGATCAAGGCCCAGGACGCGGCCGACAACGTCAACGCGCTCTCGCACACCTTCCGGGTCGACAACCACGCGCCGGACAAGCCGTCGACCCCCACGCTCGCGGGCGCCGCGGCGTCGACGTGGCGCACGACCAACAGCTTCACCGTCAACTACGCCAATCCCGGCACGGGCGGCGGCTCTCCCAACAGCTCGAGCGACGTGCAGGTCTGCAAGGTCGATCCGGTCACCGGGAACGCCGACGAAAGCCAGTGCATGACGCCGCAATCCGGCGCCGCCCCGTCAGGCACCAACACGTTCGGCGTTCCCACCACCGGCGAGTTCAAGGCGCGCGTGCGTGTCCACGACGCGCTCTATACGGGGGCGTGGAGCGATTGGTCGCCGCGGCTGCGCTTCGACGACACCGTCCCGGGTCAGGCTCGCGAGCCGCATCTCAACGGTTGGATCAACAACGCCGAGGCGCAGACGTTCACCATCCAGCCTCCCAATCCCGCGCAATTCGCACACCCGGCTTCGGGTATCGCCGGCTACGCCGTCACGAAGGATGGGTCAACGCCTGGTGCCGCCATCACAGACCCGGCTGGCGCGACCTCCGAGACGGCAACGGTCAGCCTTTCGGGCCTGCCGAACGGCGTCAACACGATCAAGGCCCGCGCCATTTCCGGTGCCGGTCTGCCTGCCACGAACGCCAATGTGGAGTCGCAGGACGTCAAGATCGATCGTCTGCCACCAACGCCCGACGCCAGCGGATCAACCGGGGCCGGGTGGTCAAACGCAGACGTGACTCTGACAATGACTGCGTCGGATCAGCCGACCCTGTCGGGAATGGGGGCGGCCGCTGCTGGTCAGCCGTACAGCGACGGCGCCTACCTCACCTACGAGGTCGACGGCGGGTCCGCGCAGCACATCCGCGGCGGTAGCGGGTCGATAACCCTCAGCGAGGACGGCAGCCACGTCGTCGTGCTCCACGCAACCGACCTCGCGGGCAATCTCAGCGCAGCCAAGACGGTTCGCGTTAACATCGACCATCAGCCCCCGGTCGCCGACGCGACGGGGGACACCGGGTCGGGCTGGTCTCGCGGCGACGTGACCGTTGGGATGGGCGGCACCGACCAGGCCGGCCTGTCGGGGATGGGTGGCGCGCCAAGCGGCGAGCCGTACACCAACGGCGCCTACCTCACCTACGAGGTCGACGGCGGCACTGCACAGCACATCCGCGGCGGCAGCGGGTCGCTCACGCTCACCGACGACGGGACGCACCTGGTCACCGTCCACGCGACCGACGTGGCCGGAAACGCCGGGACGCGCAAGACCGTCAACGTGAATATCGACCGCCGCGCGCCGCAGGTGACGCTGACCGGCGTTCCGCAGGACGGCGTCCTGCTCAACACCCCCGCCACGGTGAAGATCGCCGCGACAGACGACGTTTCTGGGATGAGCAATGGTTCGGTCGACTACCAGCTCGATGACGCCGATGTGCGGACTATCAGCGGCGCCACGACCACCGTCAGCGTCCCGAGCGACGGCAACCACATGCTGCGCACGAGGGCGATCGACACCGCCGGCAACACCAGCGAGTGGCACACGACATCGTTCGTGGACAAGACGCCCCCGAACGGCGGCCTAGAGCTCCAGGACCACAACAACCCCCGACTCATCAGTTTCTACGTCAGCGAGGCGTGCATCAAGTCGGCGTCGATCGAGCTGCGCCAGCCCGGCGGCGAGTGGATCCCGCTCGAGACCACGACCGGCGACCATCACATCACCGCGACGATTCCGCAAGACATCTACGACCAGCGCGGCACGTTCGAGGTCCGAGCCCTGGTGACCGACTGCGCCGGCAACCCGGCGATCCTAGACAAGCAGTATGGCGGTCCGAACGACGGCCAGTCCGCGGTCGGGCGGCTGGACGCGCGGGCGGGCATGCTGCTCATGGCGTCGTTTATCAAGGATGCCCTCAAGCCCTGCAGCGCGCTCAAGAAGGTCAAGCCCAAGAAGGCCAGAACGACCGCGGCGAGGAAGGCCAGCCTTGTAGCAGCCAAGCGCAACGCGCGCGCGACCGGCCAGCGCTGCGCCCGATCGAAGGGCAACAAGCAGGCCGCGCCTCGCGCGGCTGCCGCCGCGACGGTAGACACCAAGAAGAAGAACGCCAAGCAGCCGGGCGGGAAGACCAGCAAGACGGCCACCACGCCCGGCGCCGTGCTGGGTGTGCTGACCGCCGAGAACGGCGTCGCGGCCGCCGGCCAGGCGGTCGACATCCAGGTGCGCCCGCACACCGCCACCAGCCAATGGAAGACGATCGCCACGGCCCGTACCGACGCCAACGGCAAGGTGCAGTTCGGCGTGCCCAAGAGCCCATCGCTATATGTGCGGCTGGTCTTCCGGCACACCGAGGACCTCGCCGACGCTACCTCGGCAACGCTCGAGACTGCCGTGGCGGCTACCTCGACGATCAAGGCCAACAAGCGCCGCCTGCACAACCAGCAGACCGCCCGGTTTAGCGGCCGGCTCGCCGGCGGCTACCTGCCCGCCGGCGGCAGGGAGGTCGAGCTTCAGGGCTTCAACCCCGTAAAGCACAAATGGGTGCCAGTGAAGACCGCCGGTCTGAAGGCTGACGACAAGGGCCGCTGGAAGGCGACCTACAAGTTCACCGCCACGCACCGCCCGACGATCTACAAGTTCCGGCTGCGCATCAGCGCGCGGTCGGACTACCCGTTCGCCGGCGGCTACAGCAAGAGCGTGAAGCTGAGCGTCACGCCCTAGCGGCACGGCCGACACCAGCGCCGGTTAGGGCCGGTTCGGGCAACGCGAAATGCGACCCCGGCCGGCCCATCCGCTTCAGGCTACGGTTCCAGATGCCGACCTAGCGAGTGGCAGGGGCGCTGATCGACCAGCGGCCGCTGCACGATCTGTGTGATGAAGGCTGCGACCATGTTCCTTACCGCCGCGCTTGTCGGCGCTTTCGCCGCCCCGGCAAGCGCGCTGCCGCTGAGGCGTCCGCCCGAAGCGCCATACCTAGTCGGAGTCCGTGGTGGGGCAGCTCTCGTACCGGCGGCAACCGCTGACTTGCTTGGCCGCCTGACGATCGCCGACCTCCAGACGCTGCGCGATCGCCGTGTGGGGCCAATCGCCCGCGCTTATCTGGCTGGACGCCGACAGCAGGATCGCGCTCGGGCACTCCGGGCCCTCACGCCGGCTGTCCGTACTGCGGCAACCCGGCTGCGCGCGGCGAGCGACGAGATTCGCTCAGCGGGCGGGACCATCGTCCGCGTCAATCCGCTGGCGGGGACGCTCGAGGTCCGCCTCAACGCGCGCGCGGCCGGGTTCGTTCGACGCCTGCACCAAGTCACGGGTATCGAGCCTGCCCCGTCGCGACGCGACATGGGCCTGAGCAGTGCCGCGGACGCCGTCGGAGCCTTCACTTGGTGGAACGCTGGCTTCACGGGCGGCGGCGGTGCGTCGGACGTGAACCCGACCGACTTGCTCATCGACTCCGACAAGATCACTCAGGACCATCCAGCCTTCGCCGGCGTTTCATTCGTGACCCCCCCCGGCGCGGCGCCGGGGTGCGACATCGCGAGTCTGAACTGCTTGCACGGTACGTGGGTGGCCGGCATGGCGCTCTCCAAGGGCGTCGCAGCGTGCCCGACCGCGGCGGGCTACGCGTGCAATCCCGCCGACGTAGACCCGAACCATCAGGGCACGGCCCCGGGTGTCGACAAGGTGCTCGACGACGGGGACATGGGCTCCTACCAGAACTCTGCCTACAGCGGGATTACCTGGGCTCTCGGCATACCCCAGGCCGGTCCCAGCGGGACGATGCCGGGTGCCAGTGACCCCGCCGAAGTGCTCAACGGCAGCTACGGTGCCACCAGCGCGGGCGATGATGTGGGGGCACAGAGCATCGATCGCCTGACTGCCACGTACGGGTTGATGCAGGTGTACGCGACCGGCAACGGCGGGCCGGGCGTCTCGACGATTGACTGTTCGGCGTACGACGCGATCTGCGTTGGCGCCTACGACGCCCAGAACGTTGGGGATGCCTCCGATGACTTGCTGGACGGCTACAGCTCGCGCGGTCCCACGACCGACGGGCGCAAGAAGCCGGACATAGTCGCCGTCGGCGATGCAAGCACCACACGGGCGGACTGGAAGACCACGAACTCGTTGTGGCGCTTCCAGCAGGGCACGTCGCTTGCTTCCCCGCAGGTGGCCGGCGCCGCAGTGCTGCTCGAGGGGTCGGGCATCACGGACCCGACGGCGGTCAAGGCGTTGCTCATCGACTCCGCGAGCCCGGGTCGCGCCGCGTCGACGTCAGCCATGGGCACCCAGACCGGCTGGCAGCCCGATTGGGGCTGGGGCGAGCTCAACCTCACGCAGGCATACGCCGAGCGTTCCCACTTGGCCACGGCCAGCGCAAATGAGGACGTTCCGCGCTTCTACGCCGCGACATCGCAGGCTGCTGGCGATCGCGCGACGCTCGTGTGGAACCGGCGCGTCACCGGGACGTCGCCTGGCGCGCAGGCCGCTCATCCGCTGACGAACCTCAACCTGCTCGAGCGAGACGGGGCGACGTGTGCGACGCGCAGTTCGAGCGAGAGCACGGTCGACAACGTCGAGCAGGTCCGCTCGCCCGGTGCCGCGAGCGTGCTCTACGAGGTGCGAGCCGACAGCGCTGTCGACGGCATGAATTCGGAACCATTCGCGATCGCGTCGACGCGTCAGATCACCCCGCTGACGAGCCCGCAGCCGGAGCTCGACGTCCACGTCGGCGACCCGGCGATCAAGAGCGGCGCCACGACGACGGTGACCGTGACAGCCGTAAATCCCTCCGCCGATCTCGGCGGGGGCCAGCTCAACGTCGCCCTCCAGCCCGGCAGCGGCCTCGAGGTCATCTCGGGCAACGGCAGTGGCAGCGCGTTTGCCGCCGGTAGCCAGCAGACCTTCCAGTTCGTTGTGCGCGCCACGGGCGACGGCCCGCGGACCTTCGACGTCACCGCCTCGACGAGTGTGTGCGGCGACGCGATCGTCGGCCGCGCCGCCGGCGCGCTGACGGTCGACGGGACGGGCCCGCAGGCGTCGATCACCGTCCCGGCCGGCACCCAACCCGCGGGGCCAATCGGTGTGTCCTGGCCCGCCACTGACCCGTCGGGCGTGGCCGCCTACGATGTCGACGCGTCCGTGGACAACGGCGCGTTCACGGCGTGGCTCGCGGGCACGGAGCAGACCTCGGGCGCCTACAGCGGTGAGGCGGGTCACAGCTACCGCTTCCGCGCCCGCGCCACCGACAAGCTGGGTAACCTTGGCGCGTGGGCGGACAGCGCGACCGTCACGATCCCGGCGCTGACGCCCGGCCCTAGTCTCGGTCCAAGCGCCGGGCCGGGGCCCGTCCCACAGCCGGGCAAGGTGTCGCTCAGCGCCCGGCTGTCGCTGCCGATCCTCTCGCGGACGCTCGCCAGCATGAAGGTCACGGGCACGACCACGAGCAAGGCCACGGGCAAGATCAAGGTGACCTTCCAGGTGCGCGTGCGCGGAAAGACGACCACGATCGCCAAGGCGGTGAACGTTATGGCGGGCCGGTTCACTGTCACGCTGAAGCTCCCGGGCAAGGTGCGCATCTGGCGTACGGGGACGCTCAAGGCGGCCTACGCCGGCAGCGCGGCCGTCACGGCTGGCTCGACGACAAGAAGGGTACGGCGCTCGGGTGCCCGGGTGCGGTCAGCCTGATTCAGTCACGCGGGTGGAAGCCGCCGCCGGCCGGCAGCTCGCGCTTCACGAGCTCGGCCGACTCGACCAGGCCGCAGTGCTCGTGATAGGCGACCCGCAGTGAAACGGCGGCCAGGTGCCGAGCCGTAGCAGGTCGGGTCTCGCCGGCCGGGCGACTATTCGATTGTCTGCTGGGGATCGCTGGGCGAGGCTGCGCGTCGCTTAGTGCGCTGACTGACACGAGTGCGCTGGGCGGATTCCGAGCTTAGCTAGCTCATCCCAACCTGTAGAGGAGCGCGATGGACATCTCGACTGCGACATCCTTGCGGCCGTCAAGCCGTGACGGCAGATCTGCACGACCCAGGGAGGGCGACTCGAACGGTCCCGCATTGCGCGCTCGACACGCGCTTGTCTTTGGTTTAGGCCTCGCGCTGGTTATCCTGGCGCTGCATGCCGCGACCGCCTCGGCAGGACAGGTGAACTACTGCGGCATTCTGGTCGCGCCCTATTCGCCGTGCACGTCATCGACGAGCGGCGTCTACAACTACAATGAAGCGAGCTACCCTGGTACCGGTACCGTCAGCGTCTGCGAGAAGGTTTACGACCAATACGGTCTCGTGAGTCGATTCTGTCATGACAACGTCGCTGGCAGTGGCGGGCAGATCGGCGTCTCTCGATATTTCGACATGTACGTCGGCAACAACAGCGGCAACCAACACACGGTCGATGGGAAGGGGCTTTACTAATGTTGCTGTCACGTAAACGTCTCACGCTTCTGCTGGCGGTGGGCGGTGCTGCGGCCCTCGGCGTGGCCGGCGTCGCCGCCGTTCAGGCAGGCGACGATCACCCCGATGCCATCTACCACGAACCCGCGTCCGCAGTGCCGCGAGTTTCCGGAGCCGAAGCAGGGGTGACGGACCACGTCGCGCTGTTTCGAGCGGCCAATGCCCGTCGCGGCATGTCCTCGACGTTGCTGGACCCCCAGATGAAGGCCCACGGCGCAAACGCTGACGCGGCGCGCCTAGCGCTGACGTCACCCAACGGAGCGTCGGTATACCTCGTTCCTGCCGCCGGCGGCCTCTGCCTCGCCAGCTCCGACAGACGCGAGCGCGGTTGTAGCTCCACCGAAGATGTGCTCGCTGGACGGACGGTCGGCGCGCTGACGTGCGCGGCCGGACTCCCGCACGATCAAATCGAGCTCATGGGGATCGTTCCCGACGGAGCCAGCGATGTTCACCTGAATCTGACAGACGGCACCGTCCAGCCAATCCCGGTCAGTAGCAACACGTTCGTGATCGACGTCCCGAAGCGCGACCCGCTCCCCACGACCGTCGGGTTTACGAACGCCGCCGGCGTCGCCGTTGCGGCGAACTCTTCGGTCCCACGTGACGCAGCAACAGAGCATTGCGTCGCCTAACCCGGATCGTGCATGAAGCAGCAGCGGCCCCGATGGTCTGGGCCGCTGAACCGTGCCTTCGGGGTGCTTGACCCAGACGGCGACCACTACCCACTCGCGGTCTCGCACCTGGAGGATTGCGTGGGTTGCCGCGCGTACGTGCGCTCGGTGCGCCGCTTGGCGGCCCTCGTTCCGCCCGTCGCACTGCCGCTCAGCCCCGCGGGCGGGGTGCGCTGGCCACGGCGCTGGCCAAGCTGCACATCGCCGTAAGCGTAGGCAAGAGCGGCCGGGCGGCTTGGTCGACCAGCGCCCGCCCCGCGGGCGGTGGCTCGTCCGCCGCGGGGACGGGGGTCAGCTCGGCCGGCGTGAAGGCTGCAGTCGCCGCGATCGTCCTTGCCGGAGGCGGCGCGGCCACGGCCGCCATCGCACCCCGCGACGACCACCACCCCCGTCGCCCGGTGGCAACGATCAGCACCTCGGCCCGTCGGCTTCTGCGGTCCCGCTTGACCGGCAACCCGTCGCGCCTGGCGCGCTACTCGGACGCCGCCGCGCCCACCCCGCACCCCGACCGCAAGAAGCATCGCGGTTCCCGCGCTGCCGCGATCACCCGCCGCCCGCCGCCCACGCCGCAGTCGATAGCGCCGCAAGGGAGGGCCGCGCCCGTCCCGGCCGTGGCTCAGCCGCGCATCACATCGACCAGCTCAGGCGGTCCGAGCTCCGGGGAGCTCGGCGTCGAGGGCTAGTAGCCGCCGTCGTCCGGTCGGCCAAAGGTCTCATGGCCCTCGGCTGGGAGCCTGGGTTCGCTTATCCGGATCCGCGGTCCGGCACTCGCTGCTCGTGTCCCGACGCGCTACTCGCCTTCGCGCGAAGCGCTTCGGGTCAGCCGTCTTCCGCCGGTAGTCGGCCGACGCCCCTGAGTCCGCTTCCAGTCGGGCGCTCCAATCGACCCCGCTGCGCTTAGACTCGCGGTGCCGAGCCCGTCCGGCCCGGGTGCGAACGTGTGTTCGTATCCACAGGAGAGCGCATGATGTCATCACAATGGCCCGAAATCGAAGTCGACGATCTCGTCGTCCTGCTGCTCGGAGCGCCGGGGCCTAGCGGAGAGCGGGGCCGCATCGAGGGCGTGACCCGCTTGGAGAAGCTCGTCTTCCTCATCGAGAAGGAACGCAGGCCCCCCTGGTTGACCGAGCAGGCCGATTTCATCTCTCACAACTTCGGTCCGTTTTCGGCCAAGATCTACACCGCAGTCGACACGCTAGCCGCCGCTGGGCTGGTGCAGGACTCGGGGTCGCTGGCCGAGTCCACGGAGGACGCCTGGGAGACGGAGCATGTGATCGGCGAACGGCCCTCAGACCCCTATGCAACGCGAAACTTCGAGCTCACCGAGCTCGGCCGCCGCTACTACGACGCGCTCATGCAGGAATTGCCGCCCACGGTGTCGACCGAGCTTCAGGAGTTCAAGGCCCGCTTCGCCGGGCTACCGCTGCGCCAGCTCATCCGGTACGTCTACGAGCGCTACCCAGACTTCACGGACAAGTCCATCATTCGGGACGACGTCCTCGGGTAGTGCCCGCGACGGCCGCTCAGCCCGATCACCTTGGGACGCTCGGCCTGGCGGTAGCCTGCCTGCTCCCCGCCCTCCCCGCGGGATGGAAGGCCGCCGGGCTCCGCGGCGACATCTTCCAGAAGTGGGCCGAGCGTGTCGACGTCGCCCACGCTGGGCTGACCGAGCGAGCGAAGGACGAGCTGCTGAACCTCCAAGCCGAGATCGCTAACGCCCTCGGAGGCCCCGGCCGGAGCTTCTCCCCGGCTGAAGTCATTGCCGACCCGGTGCCGCTCGTCGACGGCGCCAAGCGCTGCGCCGACATCCTGCGCGCGCGCGACAAGCTCCATGCCCGCTTTCGCCGCCACCGACGTCTCGGACGCCTGCTGCTGGGCGTCGTCGCCGTCTACGTGCTCGGGTGGATCGTCGCCACCTTGCACTACAGCGACGTCGTTTATCCGACGTGGGTAGGCATCACCGGAATAGCGGTTGCCGGGAGCGCGGTGTTCGCCGGGGTGCTCGTCTTCATCGTCTACGCCACGTGCGAGTCCCAGCTCGCGCGCGCCGAGGAGCTCTCGGCAGGGGAGAGCGCATGACACCGTCCTACGAGTCGATCGCCGATCTCGCCCTAGCCCTACAACAGCACGCGATCGCCACAGCGGACAGCGACGGTGAGAACCGGCTGCTCTTGCCGCTGTTGCGCTGGCTGGTCGAGTCCCGCAGGATCAACGCCGAGACGCGGATCGCGCTCGAGCTGCCCTGGCTCGGACGCCGCGTCGATCTAGCCACCCTGACGAGCACGCGCCGTGCCGCGGCCTACGAGCTAAAGCTGGGCAGCCTCGGTCGCGCTCTCGAGCAGGCCACCTACAACCGTTCGGTGTTCGACCGTAGCTATGTGGTGACTAGCTCGATGCCGCGCCCGGAGAACCTCGCACTTGCGGCCGAGCACGGCATCGGCGTCATCCTGGTTCGCGATCGACAGGTGCGCCGCATCCTGGAGTCCCCGGCGCTGCCACCAACCCCGGAGCTGCGGACTCGGCTGCTGTCAAAGTTCACCTCGCTGCGGGCAGCCGGCGGTGTTTGACGCCTACTCGCACTACGTGGCGTACGGCGCGACCGATCAGCAGACGGCACGTGACCTGCTGGGCAGTTATGACGGACTCCTCGTCCCAGGTACCGTCGCCGCCTTTCAGCGTGAGGGAACGGGCGGGTTCGTGTTGACCTTATCGGCCACTGCCGCCGCGCCCGAGTACGTGATCGACTCGCGCTTTCCGCTCTTTCAACAGGCGCTGCTGGCGCCCAAGAAATCCCACGAGGCACTCGCCCTACTTCTCGACGACCCGTCGCTCATCTCGGGATACGCCCCCAGCCCCGCAGCGTTCACCCACGAGCGCACGCAGCGGATAGTCAGCGCATGGGTCGACTTCAACCGTGGCTACCGCACCGACGTGCGGCGCAAGTTCAATAAGTATGCCGAGCGCCTCGGCGAGCCCGTCGAGCCTGCAGACATCCGCGGCCCACACCGCATCCTCGTGCCATACACGATCTCCACCGGGCCAGCCGATGACTGGTGGCGCGTCTCGGCACAGATGCTCGACCAGGCCCGCCAGCTCGATCCGTCCTGTCTGCGCGTGATCGCCACCGAGACGCCGACGCAGCTCAACGCGCTGCTCGAGCAAGTTGACGATGAGCACCTAGTTATCTGGGTCTCTGGGCTGGAGGAGCTCGTCCTCCCCGCCGACCAGCTGGCCACCTATGCCCGCACGGTCCGCGCCGCCGCAGAGCGGGGACAACAAACCTTCGCCCTCTATGGGGGGTTCTTCCACGTCTTGCTCGGCGGCCTCGGGCTTCGCGGCGCCTCGCACGGCATCGGCTATGGCGAGTACCGGTCGTGGATCGAGCTGCCCACTTCGGGTCCGCCGCCGGCGCGGTACTACCTGCGTCGCGTGCACCGTTACGTCAGCCAGGAGTTGGCCTACCAGCTCTACATGCGCGACCGGACGCTCGTGGAGTGCAACTGCGACGAGTGCAACGGCCAGCCACCCATCGCGCTGGACTACCACGAACTCATGAAGCACTCGGTTCGCGCGCGGGCCGAGGAGATCGAGGCGTGGAGCCGGCTTGATCCCATCACCGCCGCAGAGCTGCTCGAGACCGAGCACACGGCGTGGGAGCGCGTGGTGCCCAACTTGGGTCTCCCGCCGTTCCTGCGACCGCAGGCCGAACGCAGCTACGAGCACCTTTTGCGCTGGGCGCACGCGCTTCGGCTGGCCGCGAGCTAGGCTGGAAGGAGGTCGAGATACGCGTCGACAGGCTCCCCAAGCGACTATGCGAAGCACTGATCGGTGCAGCCGTGCAACGCACGGTTCCGGGCGCGGCGCTGTGGGCCCCTACGTTTCACCCACGTGATGGGTTCGGCCCGCTCGAGCCCCATTCGCTGACTCGCTGCTTCTGCAGTGCTCCCCGGCCGAGCTACGCGTCGGTGGGCCGTCGACCTGGGTGTCGCGCGCGCAACTGGCCGATTACCGGGACCGGCTGACACTGGCTCCATGGATAGACAGCGTCCGCTTCGTCCTGGCTGGCCCCGAAGCTGACCGGACGCACGTGCCGTCCAACACCCCGACCGATCGATCAGGCCTCTACGTGGTCAGTGTCCACGACCTAGCTGCCGTCGTGGATCGCCAGCAGCGCGGCAGCATCAGTACCGGCACGCTCACCGAGCTCATGGCGACCCCGTCGCGGCATGGACCCGGTGCAAGCGCTCGGCCGCTCGATGGAGAGCTCATGGCCTGGATCGCCGTCCTGCCCGATGTTGGAGTGAAGGTTGGAGTTCCGGAGGCCGATGCTGACGCCGAGTGGGCGTATGGAGGCTTCCATGGGTGGCGCTTTGGGCCGTCGCCCATCGCGGTGGCCTTCGCTGTTTCGCCCGGTGCTTTCTAGCCCAGCTGGGGCCGCAGACCGGCCACGCGCTCGACACGCTCAATGAGCCAGTCGTAGGTGTGCATCTCAACGCCAGAGTTCAAGCGCAGGTCGCGGCGCATCCAGACTGGATCGTTTGCCACGAGATCGCGTCGGCTGATGAGGACCAGTGCGGGCACGCCGGCTTCGATGTCGACGAGCCCGAGGCCCTCGTCCTCGGGCGCCTTGCGGGCGGCGTCGGGATTCTCGCTGATGTAGTGGCGCCATTGGCGGATCTGGTGCTGGGCGTGGCGGGCCTCCTTGGCCCACTCGCCGTCGCGCTTGACCGCGCGCACCCGCGGGCTCTCGAGCTCGATCAGTAGCCAGCGGATTCCGCTCGAGTCAGCGTCCGCCATGAAGAAGTCCGCGACGTAGCGCGCTCCCAACCTGACCTGCGGGCGGACCCAGCGCCCCTGCGCGCCGGTGAGCAGCGATGCCACGACGTACGGGTGGTCTTGGAGGAACAGTTGGATTGGCTTCTCGTCCTCCGCAGTGTCGACCACGCCGCGCAGCCGATCCACGTCGTGGGTGGTCAGGCAGCGGTCGGCGACGCGCCAGCGACGCAACCGCCGCCAGTTCACCGCGCTGAGCGTCTCACTGCCGCGCAGGGCCCGGCCACGGGCAGTCGCTTCCTGCTCGGCCAAGCGTCGGACCTTCTGGGCAGCTGGCGAGTTATCGTCAGCGCGGTAGAGCATCTCGATACGACAGGCCGGGGCGCGGCGCCCTCCCCCGCCACGGAAGTGGACCGTGCCGTCCTCGCCCACCGAGGCGATGATCCTCTGACGCTCGGACGGTAGCTCGTCGGGTGGCCGCAGCTGATCGCCGTATCGCCACTCGACCACGATGTCCCCGGCAGCTGGCTTGAACGCCGTGAGCGCCTCGAGTGCGCGCCGAGCCAGCAGGACGTCGATCCAAGCGCTGGCCGTGGCCCGAGTCACGGGTGTCGGATCGTCGCGCCGCGACCAGGCGGCAAGGTCCGCGAGGTACTCAGTCTGCTGGACGGAGGGCAAGGAGGTCGGATCGCCGATGAGTTTTCCGAGGTGGTCGCGTAGTTGCGCGGCCGCGACGAGTGCGGGGGTCCTGGCACGGAGCGTCAGTCCAACCTTGCGGGCAAACGCGCGCTGTTCGGTAGTGACGGGAATGAGTCGGGCGCGCAGTGCCGCAGCGGGCTGGCGCCAGTCAGTGGAACTCATCGTGTTCCGGTAGGCGCTCGGTAACGAACATGCCGCAGAGTCTGACTGCCACCGCCAGCGAGCAGGAGTGAGCGTCGGGCGCCTGGGCGCTGGATCGCTGAAGCCGACCCAGGTGCTCGCCGCGGCAGACCGATGCCGCGACCGAGCAGCGTGTCTGTGCCGAGCGCCGCCGCACCGGCTGGGGGCCGCGATTGATCGCCGGCGCCACCGGCGTGCCCCATTCGACCGTGCATGCGGTGCTGCGCCGCCACGGCCTCTCCCGCGCCGCTGCGGCGCCCAAGGCGGCGTTCTGTCGCTACGAGTGGCCCTGCCCCGGCGACCTGCTGCACATGGACGTCAAGCGCTATCCGCGCTTCGCGCGCCCGGGGCACGCGGTCACCGGCGATCGCACCAAGACCGCCGCCGAGAAGCGCAACGCGCTCGGCCACGGCTACTTCCACGCCGTCGTCGACGACCACAGCCGCCTGGCCTACGGCGAGCTGCTCGACGACGAGCGCGCCACGACGGTCACCGCGTTCGTCGAGCGCGCCAGGGTAGAACACCTAGTGCTCCGTCTCGGAAGTTCTCACCTGGAACTGCATCGGTCAGGCGGCGATCTGGCGGCGCTGTTCGAGGTCGGCGAGCCGTTGGTCGCGGTGGGCGCCGTTGCGGTCGGTGATGTGACGCGCCAGCGCGTGGTTGAAGGCGTCCCAGTCCAGGTAGTCGGAGTTCTTGACGACAAACTCGCTGATCGGCAGGAAGTGGCACTCGACACGGTTGAGGTAGCTGGCGTAGGTCGGGGTCGGGACCAGCTCGATGTTGTGGGCCTCGGCGAACGCGCGGATGTCCGGGGTCCAGTTGGCGGACAGGTTGTCCTGGATCCAATAGATGCGCAGCCGCTTGGGATAGCAGGCGCGGATCTGGCGCAGGAAGGCGAGGTTGTCGCTGCCGCGTCGGCGGGCCTTGAGCCGGGTGCGCAGCCGGTCGGCGTGAACGTCGTAGGCGCCGAAGACGTAACGGGTGCCGTGACGGCGGTTGAACGTCGCGCGCTGCCGCTCGGGCCGCTTGCGCTTGGCCCAGCCGCTGCCGGCGTGCGGGCGCAGGCTGATCGGCCCCATCTGGTCGAAGCTGATCACGACCCCGTTCTCAGGGGCCTGCTGGTAGAGCGCGATCACGCGGGCGGCCTTGGTCTCGTAGTCGGGATCGGGGCTGGCCTTCCAGGTGCGGGTGCGCTGAAACGACAGGCCGGCCGCGCCCAAGACACGCCCCAGGTGCGCTGGCGAGATCTCAACGATCTCCTTCTCGCGCAGATACCTGGCCAGCCGCTTGAGCGACCAGCGCGTGGCCGGGACGCCGAGTGTGTCGGGACGGGCGCCGGCCACCGCGATGATCCGAGCGCGCTGCTCGTCGGTGATCCGGCGGGGCCGCCCGCCCCGCTGCTCAGGGTCCAGCGAGCTGAACCCCCGCTCGTTGAACGCGTGGATGACCTTGCGCACATGCGACTCGTCGGTCCCCACGAGCGTGGCGATCTGCGAAACCGGCATCCGCGTCGCCGAGGCCCACACGATCAGCGCGCGCTCGCGCTTGGCCTCCGAGGCGGCCTTGCGCGACAGGCGCTTGAGCCGGTTGCCCTCCTCGGGCGACAGCGGCCTGACGAACACCGACGGCGGACGCATCCACACCTCCAAGCCAGGGATGCGTCCAGGTTCGACATCGGCCAGCACTTTCCGGTCGATCGATACGAGACGGAGCACTAGATGGTTGATTCCGAATCAGTGGCCGTAGGCGGCGAAGTGCCGCCCGGGGTCACCGATTTGTTGGTTGTGGACGAGGCCTGCTGCGAGGGCCAGGAGTCTGAGCGCGATGCGGGTGCAGAGGCCCTCGATCGTGCGTCCGCCGTGGGCTTCGAGGGTGAGCTGTCCTTTGCAGGTCCAGAACACCGATTCGATCCACTGGCGCACGGCCCCGAGGGATCCGTGGCGGCGCGGCTCGTTCTTGCGGTCGGGGCGCAGGAAGCGTGCGCCCATGGCGTTGATGATGTGCTCGAACTCTTCGCCGGCGAAGCCCTTGTCGGCCATGACGGTGTAGCCGTCAAGATCGACTCGTCTGAGCATCTCGGCGGCGACGACACGCTCGCCGATGTTCGCGGCGGCCAACTCGAACGCGATCGGCATGCCGTCCGGCGCACACAGCAGATAGAGCCGGAACCCCCAGAAATGGCGGCTATGAGACCCACACCAGCCATAGCCGGCCTGGCCGGCAAGCTCGCTGCGCCGCGCGGTCTGGCGCGACTGGCCGCAGGGCACCGGGGTGCTGTCGAGCAGCCTGAGTCCGTCGCAGAACGACGGCGAGCTGGCGGCCAGATGGGAGAGCACCCTGGCGATCGTTGGCGCCAGCCCACGCATCCGCTTGTTGTAGCCGGGCTGCTTGGGCAAGTACGGGAACAGGTGCCGCAGCCGCCAGTGCGCGAACGCGAGGAACTTCCGGTCGTTGGGGACACCGAGAAACATCTGGGCGACGGCCAGAGCGATGAGTTCGGCATCAGTGATCTGAGGTGGACGCCCTGGTCCTTGCCGCTTGGGCAGGAGATCGTCCACGCGCACGTAAAGTGCGCTGACGAGGGCGTCGAGGTCGGCGTGCACGAGGCCTCCACGGTCGACGTTGCGATAAGCAACGCCTCCTTCGGCGCCCTCGTTATGTCCCCTCGCGCGAGCCTGCCTCGCCCGAATACGGAATCAACCATCTAGTCGCCAGTCACGGCGGCCCCGTCGTGGCGCTCCCACCCACGCTTCATCTGCAGGCACGGAAGTAGCTCGTAGAACGTTGAGTCGTGCATCGCGGGCACATGCTGGGGTGGCCACGCTCGCGTGAAGCTCCGGCGATGGCGCAAAGTCTTCGATCCACACGCTTCGCGGCCGGATGTCGTTGCGTGCCCAACCGCGCATCGGATAGATCCAGCTTCCCGAGCTTGTCGAGCGTGCCGGTTTGAGGTCGCGAGCGTGAGGCTCAGCGCCTGCTGCAGGTAGACGCACCGGCGGCGAGCGTATAGGGTCGCCTCGAGGCTGGCTTGTCCTCGCGACTCGGTCCAAGCAATCTCCTGGGGAGGAGTAGCAACACCATGCGTACACGACGTAGGCCGACGCGCCCGTTAGCCCAGCGGACGGCACGGCTGGGGGTCTTGACTGCGGTTCTACTGCCCTTCGCGATCCCAGCGATCGCCTCGGCAGCTGTGAGCATGGTTTACGTGAGTTACTCTCAGTCCGACGGGATGCAGCTCTGGCGCGCGGATGAGCTTGGCGAAAACCGGTATCGCGTTGACTTGGGGCTCCCAGACGTGGGAGAGCCGACTCTGTCGCCGAATGGTTCACAGGTTGCGTTTCAGTCAGGTAATGACATCGTGGTCACGCGTATCGACGGAACCAACAGACGAACCGTGGTCGCTGGTGTTCCTTCGAGTATCTGGTGGGACCAACCTAGCTGCTTTCCCGATGGGTCCCTACTCATCACGAAGCGAGAGGTGCCGCTGGGGGCCCCGAGCGGAACCTCTGAAGAGAGCCTGTGGCGCGTCAACGCAGACGGTACGGGGCTGCATCAGATTGTGGCTTGGGGTGGCCCTGTCGACGCGACTCACGCCCTTGCAGGGCCCGACCAGGCTGATGGAACGGTTTCCCCGGATGGGTCTCAGATTAGCTTTGTATCCGGCCGCGCTCCCGATGGGACGTCAACGAATGCGCCGACCGTCTGGCTCGCCGGCGCGGATGGAAGTGCTCCCCGCCAGCTGACGACCGCGCCGGGGCCCTACCCCGCCGGCGCCAACGGTGAGCCGGAGTACGCGGCGGCAAGAGACCCGTCGTTCTCCTCCGATGGGCAGAGCATCGTTTATAGCCGGTTAGACTGGAAGCACCACCCAGAGCTTGACGATCCCAACAATCCTCCGGGGTGGCCACCAGTCTACCGATTTGACTGGGATCTGTTTACCGTATCGACCACCGGCTTGCAGTACCAGCAGCTGACCCGTAGCCCTAATCAAGACGAGGGATACCCGGACTGGTCCCACACGGCTCAAATCGTGTTCAGCTCTTGGCCCACTTACAGCAGCTACGAGGCCGAGGTCCACGAAATCCTCGCGTCAGGCACCAGCGAAACCGTCGTGCTCAAGCAGGGCGGGACGGCATTCTATTACCCAGCCTTCGGCGTGACGGCGCCCTTGCCAGACGCCGAACTGCTCAAACAACACAGACCGTACCTGAAGTACGACAAATTCGAGAGCTTCTACGCCGACAGCCCAGGGATAATTACCGACAGCTACGTACCGGGCAAGACCGGGCATTCTAATTATCTCAAGACCGCGGCGGGCAAGACGTTGGCGGCGTCCGACCCGGCACTTCGATTTGCCGACCTCAACCTGGGCTACCTCGGGCAGCCGTATGTTGGTGGTGGTGTCAGCGCCAAGACTGATCTCATCGACGAGTCGAATACGACGTCGACTGAGTACGTCGATGACGCTTTGAGAATGCATTCCCAGACCGCCTACGCCAACCAGGTAGAAGGCCGAGTGGTCAGTTACCCGGACGGGTCGAAGGTCTTGCAGTACTGGCTGTTCTATTACTACAACCCTAAGACGTATCTTACGGTCGGGGCTCACGAGGGTGACTGGGAGATGGTGCAGGTCCACCTCGATCCGGATCAGGTGCCAACTCGAGCGACGTACTCTCAGCATGATCACGGCGAACGATGCGATTGGGTGCATGTGCAACGCACCGTCGGTGGACAGCCGATCGCGTACGTCGCCGACGGGTCGCACGCAAACTACTTCAGTTCGGGCTATCACTTCAATGGGTTCGACAACGACAATTCGGGGGGGGACGGCCCGGCCGTGTCATCGCCTGGCGTGAACAACGTCACCACCCCCCCGAACTACATCCTTTGGCCCGGTGTCTGGGGTGGCAGCGCAAGCAGCCCGCCGGGTCCGGCGGGCCAGACGAGCAAATGGAATGACCCAGTCGGCTGGAGCGGAGGGTACGGCTGTTCCGAGGGGCAGACACCCGCGCCGACGCGATCGGTGTCGCGCCGTCAGAGCGACGGTGTCGAACGCCGGTTTGGGGCATCACCCCGTCGCCCGGCGCTGCCACGAGTGCGCGTGGAGAGATCCGGACGCGTGGTCAGGATCGATTATCAGTTTGGTCGCCCGCCTCGTGTGGGTGGGCGGGCGCCTTGGTTGCTCCTAACCAGCGTGCCAAGCAAATACGAGGGTGGGCCGCCCCGCACCGTCCGCACCGTCGTCAGTCATGACAGCGGAACGGTTCGCCAGGTAGCCGCGTCAGAAGGGCCGGTCCGGCTCAGGTACGTGGTCGTTGGGAAGGCGGGGAACCGGAGCGCGGTGCGTAGCACGCTGCTGCCCTAGACAGATAGTGCGTATCCGGTTCGGTCAGGTCGTGGCTCTACGGTGCGGCGATGGGTCGGCCAGACTCCCCGCGATCGATCATCGAGTTCCAAGACCGTTTCGCTTCGGAGGCCGCGTGCCTGGAGTACCTCGCGGCGTGCCGCTGGCCTGACGGGTTCGTGTGCCCCGGCTGCCGGACGTCAGGCGTGGGTGCTGGAGCGCCGGCATCTGTGGCAGTGCGCGGGTTGTGCGCTGCAGACGTCGGTGACGGCCGGGACGGTGATGCACGCCACGCGCACGCCGTTGCGGACGTGGTTCTGGGCGGCCTATCTGCTGCTACGCATCATCCGGGGATCTCGGCCAAGCAGCTACAGCGCCGGCTCGCTGTGTCGCGCTATGAGACCGCGTGGCTGATCTTGCAGAAGCTCAGGCGCGCGATGATCGCGCCCGAGCGCGGCTTGCTGAGCGGCGAGGTCGAGATCGACGAGTTCTTCCTCGGAGGCCATGAAGACGGGCTCAAAGGCGGCCGCCAGCACGGCAAGAAGGCGCTGATCGGCGCCGCGATCGAGGTCCGCGGCCAGGGCTCTGGACGCCTAGGACTGCAGGTCCTGCGCAACTCTCGCGCGGTCACGCTGGAAGCGTTCACGAAGGCGACGACCGCCACCGGCGCAGTCGCGCACACCGACGGCCTGTTCTCCTACAACGGCCTGCGAAAGCTCGGCTACGAGCACCGGCCGCGCAAGGTCGCGACCGTCGCCGACGACGAGCAGCTCCTGCCGCGCGTGCATCGCGCGATCTCCAGGCCTCAAGGCCTGGATGCACGGAACCCACCGCGCCGTCTCATCCGAGCACCTGCCCGTCTACCTCGACGAATACGTCTTCCGACACAACCGCCGCGGCACGCCGATGGCCGCCTTCCAGACCCTGCTCGGGCTCAGCGCCCTACACGACCCCACGACCTACGCCCAGATCACCGATCACACAAGGCAGCCTGGCCAACCGGATGCGCACTAGACAGGTTGCGTCACTGGCCCGTTGGAGCGGGTGCGAAGGCCAGCGGCTTGCCGTCTCGTGCGCTGTCGCGGCTAGTACCGACTGGCGGGCGTACCGGCAGTGTTAGTACGCGCGCTCCGGTTTCCCGGGTGCCCTCTCTCGGCGAGCGCGCTCGTGGTCCGCTGCACAACGCGCTGTGCCGCTCGTGGTGGTGCGGCCGGTGTTGGCGCCATCGTCGCCGGCTGTCAGCCACCGTTTCGACGTACGCGACACTCGGTCGCCCGGGGTCGAGGGTGGTCGCGGCGCACTGGCCGTTGGCGCAACTCTGTGGTCACTGCGCCCTGCATCTGGCGGAGGACGTTGCGTGCCCGATGCGGTGTTCCCGACCGGACTCGCAGAGAGAAGACCGCTTCGGCGTCCTCGAAACGGCCTGTCGTGCCGATACGTGTTCGGCTACATTGGCTGCCGTGGTCGAGTTTGTGATGGTCCTACTGTTCCTTGTGCTCCCTGCGGCGCTTGGCTTCGTCAACGGACGTCCCCTTGTTCTACTGGTGCCTGTAGCGCTTGTGGCGGTGCTGGTCGCCATCACGCTTCCCGATGCCTTGACTCCGGCGCCTGCAGGCTACCGAGAGCCGAATATCCGGACCATCTATCTGGTGTTCGGATTGGTTCTCGGAGGGGCTGGCTTCTTGCTGTGCCTTATCGGAATTCGGCGCCGAAGTCGCCGCGAGTCGAAAGGTCCCACCGTCTCCAAACCTGATCGCTGACCGCTAACGACGCGCACCGCGCGGCGTGCACGAGCGGCGGTGACGGGGCGCGCTGGAACACCGCTGATCATCGGCTTCTTCGCCTTCGGCGCGCTCACGGCTAGGAATGGCTTCGACCGCGGGCTCTTCGTCACCGGCATCGGCTTCGTGCGCGAGCTTGACGAGCTGCGGGACGAGTTCGCTTCTCTGCGGGCACCGTTCGACCGGCTCAACGTGCGGTGGCAAGGCCGTCGACGGCCGCTGGCGCGCAGGCGTCGTAGACACCGAGCTTTGATGGCTACCGTCAGCGCACCAGGACCCAGGGACGGGTCTGTCCGGTGAAGTGTGTGTGGTCGTGGTGATCAACCGCGAGCTGGCTGTCGTGCCGGCCGAGACGGGAGCCCCGGAGGGGCGAGCGTCTTGGCCGGCACGGCGGGCGGCCCGAGAAGGGACCACCCATCACCATGAGCACCATGAAGTCCGAGCGGCGCCCCGGCCGGGGTGTCGAGCCTTCCCAGCGGCAGCCTGAGGCGGTCGCCGATCGTCTGGCCGGGCTGTTGCCCGAGGAGGCGTTGCAGGACGCCCTGAAGGGCCTTGAGGGCCAGGACATCACGGGCCCGGGCGGCCTGCTGTCCCAGCTGGCCGGCCGCGTCATCCAGACCGCGCTGGAGACCGAGCTGACCGAGCATCTCGGCCACCCGCCGGGCGGCACGCCGAACTCATCGAACGTTCGCAACGGCACGACCAGCGCCAAGACCGTCAGCACCGATCTGGGGCCCGTGGAGGTGCGCCGCCGCGCGACCGCCGAGGCAGCTTTGAGCCCAAGCTGGTGGCCAAGCGCCAGACCCGGCTGGCCGGGTTGGATGACAAGATCCTCGGCCTCTACGCGGGCGGCATGAGCGTCAGAGACATCTCGGCGCATCTGTCTGAGCTCTACGCCACCGAGATCGGCCGCGACACCATCAGCCGGATCACCGACGCCGTGCTGCAGGACGTCGCGGCGTGGCGCACCCGGCCACTGGAGGCGGTCTATCCGATCGTCTACTTCGACGCGCTGATGGTCAAGGTCCGTGAGGACCGCTCGGTCCGAGACCGGGCCTGCTACCTGGCGATCGGCGTGACCGTCGAGGGCGACCGCGAGGTGCTCGGGATCTGGTGGCAGGAAACCGAGGGCGCGAAGTTCTGGCTGGCCGTCCTCAACGACCTGCACCAGCGCGGCACCCAGGACGTGCTGATCGCCTGCGTCGACGGCCTGACCGGCTTCCCAGAGGCGATCGAGGCCGTCTTCCCGCAGGCCTGGGTGCAGACCTGCATCGTGCACCAGATCCGCAACAGCATGCGCTACGTCGCCTACAAGGACCGCAAGCGCGTCGCCGCCGACCTCAAGCCCGTCTACCGCGCGATCAACGCCGACGCCGCGCTGCACGCGCTCAACGCCTTTGACGAGCGGTGGGGCGCTAGCTACCCGATGATCGCGCAGTCCTGGCGCGACCGCTGGGAGAACATCATCCCGTTCCTGGCGCTGCCCGCCGACCTGCGCAAGGCCGTCTACACGACCAACAGCATCGAGAACCTCAACCGCCAGATCCGCAAGGCCATCAAGACCCGCGGGCACTTCCCCGACGAGCAGGCCGCCACCAAGCTCATCTACCTCGCGATCATGCGAGCCGAGCGCAAATGGCTGAAGGCCTACAACTGGACCGGCGCCCTCAGAGGCCTCAAGATCCACTTCGGAGACCGACTCCCCGACTAACACCACCAACAAGTCGCCCCGGCCTCACACACAGAAAAACGGACAGCCTCGCGCACCACTCCGCCGCCCGAGTATGCGGGCATCGACCTTCCCGCCCTCACCGCCCAGCTCAAGCGCGAAGGTGTGCACTCCCCTTCTGCGACGCCTACCGCCAGCTGCTCGCCTGCACCGAGCGCGCCTTCGCGCGGGCCTCGGTGTCGTAGGAGGACGAACGGCTGCCCACCGCGGCCGGGTGGACGGTCGCAACGGCGAGCGGCGAACGAGCGCGCGTGCGTGGCTGGCGTCGTGTCGTTGTCCTCGCTCGGGGGCACGACACCGTCGTCGTCCGCCAGCGCACCAGCCCGCCCGACACGATCAAGCGCCCGAGCTGCCGCTCACGCGCTCCCCACGCCTGACGCGCGACACCACACGGCTAGTGGCCACCGTCGACTGCTCGGCGTTCCCGCTGGCTTGCGACGACGACGCGATGCTGACGCGTCCCGACGCACGCCACAGCGCCACCGTGCTCGCTCACGGCTCCATCCGCGACAGCATTGCGCACCTCCCCGATGCGAAAAGCTGCGCGCAAGCTCCTACGCGAGCGCCGGGTGCTTCACGCCCGCCTCAGCGTCACCTTCTCCTACAACCCGCATGACAAAATCACCCGCTCGCGGTCGATCGTTATCACGCCACGCTGAGACGACGCACCCGCTCTAGCTACTTCCCCCGGAAAAACTCCTGACGTGGACGGGGGTTCCGTCCGGTCGGTTTGACAGTGTTTTGCCTGCAAATCGGCGGTTTGGGGGACGGATGCTGCGACTTGTGGGGCCGCAGGCGGAGTGCCTGTTTGATGTCGGGTTGCCCGTCGAGGTGCGCGAGCTGCCCGACGATCTGGCGGCGTTGGACATGTTGCTGGACGATCGCGCGCTGCTGACGCCGATCGGGGAGGCGTGGGCGCTGTCGGCGCGCCGTGAGGGCCGCCCGTCGATCCCGATGGACCGCTACCTACGGTTGATGGTCATCAAGACCCGCACCGGCTGGGGCTATGAGACGCTCGTGCGGGAGGTCAGCGACTCAATTCACCTCCGCCGCTTCTGCCGGTTCGCGCTGACCGATTGCGTCCCGAACGAGTCGACGGTCCGCAAGCTCACGCGCCGCCTGGGCCCGGATGTCATCGACGAGATCACCCGCGCGGTTATCGCCAAGGCGACCCGCGGGCGGCGCTTCACCGCGCGTGCGGTGCGGATCGACTCCACGGTCGTGGAGTCCGACATCCGCTACCCCAACGACGCGGCACTGGCGACCGACGCGACACGCGTGCTCGCGCGCGAGGCCCGCGAGGGTCAAGGCGTTGGCCGGCAAGGGCGCGCGCGGGGTCCGTGACCGCTCGCGGTCGGCGGGCCAGAAGCTCCGCGCGATCAGCCGCACCGTCGCACGGCGCACCGGCGAGGCCAAGAGCACCGTGCTGCGCTTGACCGGTGAGGCCGGCCAGCTCGTGCAGCGGTCCGTCCGCGAGGCCCGCAGCCTCGCTGCGCAGCTGCGCAGCGAGGCTGCGGGCGCGGCGCCAAGGCCAAGCAGCACGCCGCCGCCCGCATCGACGAGCTCGCCGACCGCGCCGAGAAGATCGCGCGGCAGATCAGCCAGCGCCTGGCCGGCGCGAAGATCAGCGATCGCCTGGTGTCGATGGCCGATCCCGACGCGCGCCCGATCCGCAAGGGCAGGCTCAGAGCGCCGACCGAGTTCGGCTACGTCTTCCAACTCGCCGAAGTCACCGAGAACACCAGGCGCGGCGCGCGCGGCCTGATCCTCCCCGCCCCGACCAGGATCGGCTCGCCCAACGAGTCCGACCTGCTGGGCGACACCGCCGCCGAGTTGCGAAGAGCCGGACTGAACCCGCGCGATGTCGCGCTTGACGGCGGCTTTCAACCAGGTCGCGTCGCCGAGTATCTGCCCGACGCCAGCAAGGTCTTCATCGCCGGGCGCCAGAGCGCCGGCACCGCGCACGCCGACCGGCGCCTGGCCCGCTACCGCGTCGGCGCCGAAGGACGCATCAGCCACCTCAACGCGGCTACGGCATGCGCCGAACCCGACTCAGAGGCCAGCCCGGAGCACGAACGTCGGTCGGCTGGTCGATCCTGACCTACAACCTCGACACGCTCGCCATCCGGCCCGCCTGACAGCATCCCGACCGCACCGGAAAGCATCCAACCCGGAGCCGATTTGCAGGCGGCCGCGCCCCCAAGGCGCGGCCGTTTTCGTTCCCTCACCCCAACCGGTTTATCCAGGGCAAGTAGCTAGCTAGGCGGGCCTGCGTGCCGGATCACGCGAAGCAGAAGTGGTGCCGGTTTGAAGTCGTACTGCGCAGCCCGGCCGCCGAAGGCCCGCGCGCGTTCCATCTCGAAGCGGTGTCGGACCATTCACCTCATCGGTTGGAGCGCGTCGATTCGACTCGGGGAGTGGTTGGGACCGGCGGACCCACCGGCCGCTGGTTGGCATCCTTCCAGGCGACCGATTCGATACCGGCGAAGCGTGGAGCCGAATCCGGCGCTGTCGCCGCGAAGTAGTTGTTAGCCACGGTCGCGGTTACCTGGGTGCCGCCGGTCAGCCACACCGTGACTGTGTGGACCCCGTCAGGCACGAGACCGAAGATGTGCTGTCCGTCCGCGCCCTGCGCGTGACCCACAGCGTCACCGCTGGTCAGCTGCGGCGTTGTCCAGCACGGGTAACCGGTCGCGGCCGGCTGGCCGGCGGCGGGCGTGACGGGGTAGTAGAGGCAGAGCGCGTTCGCGACGGACGTAGCCGAGGGTCCGGCGGCGTCGTCACCAAACCGCTCGACGGGGACGAGGACGACCGGCTGGCTGGCTGGCGTTTCTCCGACCAGCCGCACGGACGCCACGCGCACGCCATGGTTTTGGTCACCGATGGCCTGCAAGGCCGACTGCACATCGGGCCCGCGGTCGGCATCGGTCTGCGCGCGCCGCAACACCGCAAGCAGACCCAGCACGCCAGCGTCAACGGGCTGGACCGATGTGGTGGGATGTCCTTGGCGGTCGTTGCCCAGCAACGGCTGCCACGGACGGGTGGCAGCGAGCGCTGTGCCCGTTGTCAGCGCGACGACGACGGCGATGAGGCTTCCGCGACGCCTGACGCGCCGGCGCCGCCCGCCGTCAACAACGCGGGCCGCACCGCTGCGCAGCCGCGGAGCGTGGGCGCCACCTGGCGACGCGTCGGCCCACGGCCCCACCGTGCCGTGGTCGGTCGCGGCGTCGGCCACGTCGCCAGCGCGCCTTGTGGCCGCGTCGAGGAGCATCCGTTCAAGGTCGGCAAGCACCGTCGAGTCGTCAGATTTCGTCACGATGATTCCTCCATCCGGGCGCGTAGCGTCGCTAGCCCGCGGCTGACTCGCTTTCGGACCACGAGCGGTGAGCAGCGCATCTCGGCGGCAATGTCCTCGTATGCCCGCTCATCGAGGACATGGGCGGCGATGGCCGTTCTTTGCGTTTCGGGGAGGCCATTGAGCAGCGTGATGACTTCACCGCCGAGGCTGTCTAGCGCTTCGATTCGCTCAAAGGCGTCCTCGTCGAGTACGAGCGGGGTCAGCATCCCGATCCGGTGCCGGGCCGCGTCGGCGACCTTGCCTCGTCGGACAGATGTGACGAGAGTGTTATGGGCGATGGTGAACAGCCACCCGCCCGCGTCGTCGCTGGACTTCGACGCATCGAAGTCGCCTGTGCTCTCCAGCACTCGCGCGAAGACCTCTGCCGTTAGGTCGGCGACCAGTTCGGGGTCGCGGATTCTCTGTCGCATGTAGGCGAGAACGCGCCGCTCATAGCGCCGGTAGAACCCGCCGAACGCGGCGGGGTCGGCAGCGGTCGCTGCCAGCAGTTCGGCGTCGGTGGGCTCGGGGGCCAAGTGCATCTGTCTTGGTCTACGCGCAGCGCTCAAGCTTGTGACCGGAAGATCCAAGTATTGGAGCCCTCCGAGTCCGATGGTCACGCTTGCGGCGCTCGCACGTACCTGGCCATCGAGATGCCGCTCGCACTACCCCTACCTCAGACCGGCAACGGCGGCCAAGGCAGGCTATCGCAGGGTCCTCAGGGCAACTCCGGCGTGGACCTTCGGTTGCTCGGCTACTTTGTCGCCGTCGCCGAAGAGCTGCATTTCCGGCGGGCCGCAACTCGGCTGCACATGGCCCAGCCGCCACTGACCCGCGCCATCAAGTCCTTGGAAGCCCGACTTGGATTGGACCTGTTCAGCCGCGAGCCGGACGGAGTGAGGCTGACAGACGCCGGGGCGCTGCTTCTGAAGCACAGTCGCGAGCTCCTCGCGACCCACGCGACCCTGATCGAAGCCGTAGCGGCGTTGAGGAGTTCGTCCGCGCACGAGCTCACACTCGGATATTCCGGCGCCGCTGCGGGGCGCATCCCAGCTGCGCTGATGCGCAAGCTGCGTGTCCTGCGCCCCGACCTGCGCGTGCGCCTCCTCGACCTCGGCGTCGGTGCTGACGCCACGGCGGTGCAGCGCAGCAGCGCCGATGTCGCGGTGCTCGCGTCACCGGCTGCCTGGCCAGCCGGCATCGCCTGCACGGTGCTTACGACCACCCCGGTGCTGGCGGCCGTCGCGCGCAACGCGACGTCCTATGAGTCCCGGCCAATGGCCGCGCGCGTCCTGCTGCGCGACGCGCCCGCCCACTGGGCGGCGCCCCCGGAGGAGCATGTTCTCCCGGCGCTGCTCGTGGACAGCTACGACGAAGCCCTTGACTTCGTCGCAGCTGGATGCGGCCACTTTCTGACGCTCGCGTCATGCACGGAACGGCATTCGCGCGAGGACGTCACGTACCTGCCGCGGTTGGACCTCCCGAACGTGCCTATCTGTCTGGTATGGCGCAACGGGGACAGTTCGCCGGGCACCAGCGCCTGTTGGCGCGTCGCCGAGGAGCTGGTGAGCAATCCGGAGCTCAACGAGAGCTCGGGCAGCCGGTGACTCGTCATTGCTCATGAGTCTGCGCATAGGGCGACGCCTCGTGCCTGGTCTCGCCGCTCACGGTTGGGTATCGAGCATTACCGCTTCGGTATTGGACGCTCCGTCGGAGCACTCCTAGGTTTCGTCTCCCCATCAACCCATTATCAGCCAGGAGGCCGGATGCGGAGATTGAGCAACAGGATTGGTTGTGCGGTGGCAGCCGCGCTACTTGCCATTTCGGCGTTTGCACCGTCGGCGCTCGCCTATACCGACCACTGGTACGCCGGCGACCTCGCGAAGGACTTTGGCTTCGCAAGCACCGCAGCCCACAGCATCACCTTCATCCAGGGCGTCGCGTACAACGACACCATCTGCGTCGGCGAGGAGCAAGGGACTACAGGCTCCTACTACGACGCACCGTTTTTCTCCGACTGTCAGATGTACTCCTCCGGCGGAACCGCCAACGCCTACTACACCGCCGTCTGTTGTTTCCACGCGACGGTCATCTACGGCGGCCCGGCAAGCAGCAAAACCATCCTGTCCTCGACCCACTACGACTTCTAGGAGTACACGTGTTCGTCACTTCAAAGGCGGTCCGACTCGGCGTCGCTCTCACCACCCTGGCCCTGGCTCTCGCGGCCGTGCTCCTACTTTCGCATGACCACGCGTCCGCCAAGACCGCGAAGCGCAGCCATTCCCGAGCGCTGGCGGCTTCGGCTGGCGGCTATCAGATACTCGACCGCGCGCCGAACGCGGATGACCGCGACAACTCGATCATCGAAGGCGCCGCGCAGCACGACGCCACGCTGCAAGTCAGTCACGCCCGCGTCCTTACCGCTGACTCACAGGGTAAGACCTGGCTCATCCCCACGACCGACGGTCGCCTCTGTCTCGCTCAGCAGCCTGCTGGCCAGTACGACGCCCTCGAGAGCCAGCGAGGACTCGGTCGTCCCGCGCTCATGTACGTATGCAACGCCGCCGCAACCGTGGAGGGGCACGGCCTCGTGCTGCGCACCTACGACGACATCACGGGTCTCGTCCCCGACGGTGTCGACAGGGTCGCCACGCAGATCCGCGGCCGCAGTGGCAACGCTGCCGTCGCGCGCAATCTCTACCACGCGCAGACCAGGGACTCCGGCTTCAGCCACGGGAGCGCCGAATTCACCGCCCCCAACGGTTCGCCGGTGACGCAAGACCTGCCATAGGCTTGGGTTGCCTCCGAGTGTTCCCGCGAGTTGGGGGGCTCGATAGGTGCCTGAGGTCGGACGGCCGCGCCGATGGGCGCGGCCGTCGGCGCCTGGGCTAACGGTGTCTCCTTCACCTCGCTGCTGCCGGCGTCGACGCGGACGAACCTCGTGTGGGTCGCGTTGCAGGCAGTCGCCCAGATGGATCTAACGGTGCACCGCGGCACATCGCCATGGCCTTGGCGACGACCTGTAGCTGTCGGTCGAGTGCATCCCGAGGATCTGCCGAGCTTCCTCCGCGGAAACGGCTAGACGAAGACGACATCCGATTGTGACTAGCTGATCGAGGTTCCCGCGGACAAAACGGACAAAACCGTGGCGCGACCGTTGCGGCCGCGTCGTCTCCAGTCGTCTGAATCGCCCGCTACCATCGCACGCTGCGGGGCGCCCGCGGACATCCGGTGATCCATGGTAAGGAAGGGGTCATCGGTTCGAGTCCGATGGAGGGCTTGGCTACGAAAGACCCGCTATAGCGGGTCTTTCGGGTCTTTCGCATGTACATGACATGGTTCTACGGGCCATTCGGGCGTTCCCGTGTCATGCCGTCGGCGAGACCCCCCTCGTGCCCGTCCAAGGTCAGGTGCCTCGGTGTTGCTCCCACGTGCACCGGGTCAGCGCTCGAGGATGGTCAGGCGGCGGCGACCGCTTCGGCCTGGGCCTCGGCGGGCACCGCGTCGGCCTCGTGCACCGGCGGCTTGCGCCGCGGCAGCAACAGCGCCGGGATCACCGCGAGCACGATGATTCCCAGGCCCCACCAGAACGTGTGGCCGAAGGCCTCGGCGATCCGCGGAGCGACCTGGTCGCGGGCGCGGGCCGATGCCGCCTGCGCGGCGCCGAGGGCGCCCTCGCTGCCGCTGCTGCCCGGCACCCGGCTGCTGAGCTGGTGGGTCAGCACGACCGACAGGAGCGCGACGCCGATCGAGCCGCCGACGCGCTGGATGATGTTCAGTGCCGTCGTCGCGCGGGCCATCTGCGGGCGCTCGATCGTCTGGTAGGCCGCGGTCATGGCCGGCATCATCGATGCGCCCATGCCCAACCCCATCAGGAACTGACAGCCGCCCAGCAGCCAGAAGGACGTGTGGGCGCCGACCTGGGTGAAGCCGGCCATGCCGAGCAGCAGGAACCCCAGGCCGCCGAGCACGACCTTGCCCGGACCGGTCTGGTCGGTGAGCTTGCCGGCGATGGGCATCATGATCGCCGCGCCGAGGCCCTGCGGAGCCAGCAGCAGGCCGGCGTCCAGCGCCGACTGCCCGCGGACGACCTGGTAGTACAACGGCAGCAGGAACATCGCGCTGAACATCGCCGCCGCGAACGCGAACGTCGACGCCGACGCGGCGGACATGGTGGTGTTCCGGAAGAGCTTCAGGTCGATCAGCGGCCAGGCGCTGCGCAGGACGTGCGCGACGAACGCGACGATGAGGGCCAGGCCGGCGAGCATCGGCACCAGCGCCTGCGCCGAGCCCACGCCGCCGGACGACGACGTCTCGGCCAACCCGTACACGAACGCCGCGAGGCCCGGCGACAGCAACGCGAGGCCGAACCAGTCCAGGCGCTCGTCGTGGGCCGGCTCGTCGCGCGGCAGCAGCCGCAACGCCGCCGCCAGCGCGACCGCGCCGATCGGCAGGTTGACGTAGAAGATCCAGCGCCAGGAGACGTCGTCGACCAGCCAGCCGCCGAGCACCGGGCCGATGATCGGCCCCATCAGCATGGGGACGCCGACGATGCCCATCACGCGCCCGATGCGGCG
>JAOPZW010000116.1 GCA_025963905.1 Solirubrobacterales bacterium
AGGGGACCTGCGCCGTGGTCGCCGCCTACGCGACGCGCTTCGAATTGGCCTACCTCGCACCCGCCGGCTGACCCGACGCTGACCTCGCCGGTCAGACCGCCGTCGCCTCGACGATGCGCAGCCGTCCCTTGGTTGGGATGACCCTCGTGTCGCCGAACCCGCAGCTCGTCAAGAGCTCGCTCAAGCGCCCTGCCGTCCGTTCGCGCCCGCCCACCATCGCCAGCACGACGATGTCGAGCTCCTGCCCGCGTAGATCGGGCCCGTCCTCCCGCCGGAGGTTCTCGATGACGAGGACCTTCGCGCCCGCGGGGGCGGCCGCCCGGATCGCGCGCAGGATCACGACGGCCTCGGCGTCGGGCCAGTCATGGATCACCTCCATGAGCACGTACGCGTCGGCGGCGGGCAACGGATCGGCCAAGAAGTCGCCGGCCCGAGGCGTCAGGCGATCGTGTTCGACGTCGAGGGCTTCGATGACCTGCGGCCGGTCGAACAGGACACCGCGGGCGGCCGGCGCGGCCTCGAGGATCGCCCTCAACAGGTGACCACGGCCGCCGCCGATGTCCGCGATGGTCGCGAAGCGACTGAAGTCATACGCGCCGAGCACCGCGCCGGCGTCCGCCGCGGCCTTGGCGGTCATCGCGCGATCGAACGTCCGCTCCTCGTCCGGGTGGCCTTGGAGATAGGCCCAGAGTCCCTCCGGCTCGACGGACTCGATGGCGGGGGCCCCGGTCCGAGCCGAATGCTCGAGGTGGTCGAACGCCGCGGCGAAGACGGGAAGGCCCATCATCTGCGCGAAGGCGCGCATCGACATCGGATCATCGCTGCGGAGCAGGCGCGACGCCGGCGTGTGACGGAAGCCGGCGCCGTCGCTCTCGAAGATCCCATGCGCGGCCAGCAGACGCAGCATTCGCCCGAGCGCGTCGGCATCGGCGCCGCATCGCGACGCCAACTCGGGCGTTGAGACGGGGTCATCGCCGATCTCGTCCGCGACCCCGAGCGCGGCGATGACATGCAGGCATCTCGAGGAGACCACCGCATGCGCCAGGGCCAAGATGATCTCGTCCGGCGGGCGCACGGGGCGGCCTCAGGCGAAGGCCCGGCGGCGGATGTTGGTGCCGGCGAGGTCGATCAGCTCGTCCCCGCGACCGGAGAGGATGGTCCGTGTCGCGTAGAGCGTGAAGCCCTTGATCTGCTCGTAGGTGATCGCCGGGGGTATCGAGAGCTCCTGCCGGGCGACCATCACCTCGACCAGCGCCGGCCCGTCGTGGTCGAACGCCGTCCGCAGCGCGGCCTCGAGGTCGTCGGGGCGCTCGACGCGCCGGCCGTGCATCCCGAGTGCCTGGGCGACGGCGGCGAAGTCGGGGTTCTCGAGCTGCGTGCCGTAGTTGACGAAGCCCGCGGCCTTCATCTCGAGCTCGACGAAGGCGAGCGCGCCGTTGGTGAAGACGACGATCTTGACCGGCAGCTTCTGCTGGCGCAGGGTGATCAGGTCGCCGAGCAGCATGGCGATCCCGCCGTCACCCGAGAGCGTGATCACCTGCCGCCCGGGCTGGGCGGCTTGCACGCCGATCGCCTGCGGGACGGCGTTGGCCATCGTGCCGTGGTTGAACGAGCCGACCAGGCGCCGCCGTCCGTTCATGTGGAGGTAGCGGGCGGCCCAGATGACCGGTGTGCCGACGTCGGGGAGGAACACGGCGTCGTCGGCCGCGACCTCATCGATCGTCTTTGCGACGAACTGCGGATGCATCGGCGTGCGGTTGCGGTCGTTGACCGCGAGGTCGTCGAGCCGCGCACGGGCCTTCCGGTAGTGCGCGCGCATCCGGTCCAGGTGCTCGGTGGCGGTCTTGGCCGCCAGCCGCGGCAGGAGCGCCGTGATCGTGTCCTTGACCGTCCCGACGAGCGACACGTCGACGCGGGTGCGCCGCCCGATCTGCTCGCCCCGCGTGTCGACCTGCAGCACCGTGGCGGCCTCCGGGTAGAACTGGCGATAGGGAAAGTCGGTGCCGAGCATCAGCAGCGCCTCGCACTGCTCCATCGCCTGGTAGCCGGAGCTGAACCCGAGCAGCCCGGTCATGCCGACGTCGTAGGGATTGTCGTACTCGACGAACTCCTTGCCGCGCAGCGCGTGAACGACCGGCGCCTGCACCGCCGCCGCGATGGCGATGACCTCCTCGTGGGCGCCCGCGCACCCGGCGCCGGCGAGGATCGTGACGCGTCCGGCCCCGTTCAGCGCGTCGGCTGCGGCGTCGAGCTCGGCGTCGCCCGGACGCGCGACCGGGCGCCCGGGGCGGATCACGGCGGCCGTCCCGTCGCCGGCGGGCTGGAGAAGCACGTCACCTGGCACGACCAGCACGGCGACACCTCGCCGCTCGACGGCGCTGCGGACCGCGATGTCGAGGACGTAGGGGAACTGCGCCGGGCTGCCGGCCAGCTCGCAGTAGACGCTGCACTCGCGGAACAGCTCCTGCGGGTGGGTCTCCTGGAAGTAGTTGCCGCCGATCTCGGCGCTCGGGATGTGGGCGGCGATCGCAAGCACCGGCACGCGGCTGCGGTTGGCGTCGAACAACCCGTTGATCAGATGCAGGTTGCCCGGGCCGCAGCTGCCTGCGCAGACGGCCAGCTCGCCGGTCACCGCCGCCTCGCCGGCAGCGGCGAACGCGGCGGTCTCCTCGTGCCGGACGTGCTGCCAGGACAGCGTGCCGTCGCGGCGCAGCGCGTCGGTGAAGCCGTTCAGCGAGTCGCCCGGCAGCCCGTACACGCGGCTGACACCCGCGTTCCTCAGCGTCTCGACGATGAGGTCCGAGATCGTGCGTGCCAACAGGTTGCTCCTGGTCAAGTCCGCGCGCGGGCGCGCCGGCGCCTGACACCATCACTCGCGGTGCCGCCCGTTTCAGCTGTCCCGGTGTCCGGAGTGTGCCCGAACCGACGACCGTGGTTGCGGCGGAGCCGGCCGCCAGGGACGGGCCTGTCGGGAGACCCGCCCCTGGCCGCCGGCTCCGCCGCTACGCGACCGCCACCGCCGGCTGCGCCGCCGCCCGGCCGCGCAGCGCCACGCCCGTCTCGCAGTCGAACGCGTGGAGCGCCGCCGCGTCGAGCGCCAGCGTCACCTCGTCACCCGGATTCACCCGGAAGCGCCCGTCGACGCGCGCGGTGAACTGCGAGCCGGCCTCGTCGGCCAGCAGCACGCCGTCGTCGACGTCCTCGGAGTCATGGGCCGCTCGCACCGCCTCGGCCGAGATCCGCGGGGCGTCGACGGCGAAGATCACATGGCTCTCCGAGCCGAGCTTCTCGACCACATCGACCTTCACGCGGAGGCGCGGAAGCCCCGGGTCGGTGGCCGGGCCGGCCGCCTCGAAGTCGGTCGGCCGCACGCCGAGGATCACCCGCCGGTCGAGGCCGCGTAGCGGCGACACCGGCGGGAGCGCGATGCGGTGGCCGCCGAAGCTGACCTCGTCGCCGGCGACGTCGGCCTCGACGAGGTTCATCGCCGGCGAGCCGATGAATGCGGCCACGAACAGGTTGGCCGGGCGGTGGAACAGCGCCTGCGGCGTGTCGCTCTGCTGCAGCACGCCGTCGCGCAGGACGGCCACGCGGGTGCCGAGCGTCATCGCCTCGACCTGGTCATGGGTGACGTAGACCGTCGTGATGCCCAGACGCTCGTGCAGCTTGGTGAGCTGCGCGCGCATCGAGACGCGCAGCTTGGCGTCGAGGTTCGACAGCGGCTCGTCCATGAGGAAGGCGGCGGGCTCGCGCACGATCGCTCGGCCCATCGCCACGCGCTGGCGCTGACCGCCCGACAGCGTGCCCGGCCGGCGGTCGAGCAGGTCGCCGAGGCCGAGCACGGCGGCGACCTCCGCGACGCGGTGCTTGCGCGTCGTCTTGTCGACTCGGCGCATCCGCAGGCCGAAGCCCAGGTTGCCGCGCACCGTCAGGTGCGGGTAGAGCGCGTAGTTCTGGAAGACCATCGCGATGTCACGCTTGCGCGGCTCGAGTCGCGTGACGTCGCGCTCGCCGATGTGGACGCTGCCGGAGGTGGGCTCCTCGATGCCAGCCATCAGGCGCAGCAGCGTCGACTTGCCACAGCCCGACGGGCCCACGAGGACCATGAACTCACCGTCGTGGATCTCGAGCGTCACGTCGTCGACCGCGCGCGGGCCGTGCCGGAAGGCCTTGGTCAGTTCGGTTACGCGGATGCCGCCCATTTCCTCACCTCGTCATCGTGATCTTCGACAGGCCGAACGGCGCGTCGACGTCGATGCCCCGCCGCTCGGAGAGCCCGACCGCCAGCAGCTGCGCCGGCACGATCGCCACGGCCGGACCGAGCCATTCGGGGACATCGACGAGCTCGAGGAACGGATCGCCGAGCGCAGCGTCGTGGCCGATCGCGGCCACGGACGCGCCGCGCTCGCGCGCGGTGGCGACCAGCTCGCGCATCGAGCCCTCGGTCGGGCCCGCGGGCGCGATCGCCAGCAGCGGCTGGGCGGGGCCGATCGTGGCGATCGGGCCATGCAGCAGGTCCGCGGGCGAGTAGGCCTCGGACACGATGCCGGCCAGCTCGCGGAGCTTGAGCGCCGCCTCGAATGCGGTCGCGTAATGCGCGCCGCGGCCGACGACGGTCAGGCGCTCCCAGTCCGCGGCCGCCTCGACGGCCGCCTCGGCGGCGCCGGTGAGCGCGAGTTGCGCCGCGATGGCGGCGGGTAGGCGCGCGAGGTCGTCCGACAGCGCACCGTCGCCCTCCGCGGCCAGCGCCGCGATCGCCGCGAGCGACGCCGTATAGGTCTTGGTCGCCGCCACCGAGCGCTCCTCGCCGGCACCGAGGTCGACGACGTGGGCAGCCGCGGCGGCGAGCGGCGAGGTCGGGTCGTTCGTGATCGCGACCGTCATCGCGCCCTGCCACGCGCCCTCGGCCACCACGCCGACGACGTCCGGTGACGCGCCCGACTGCGAGATGCCGATCACGATCGCGTCGACGAAGCGCGGCGGCGCGTGGTAGAGGGTATGCAGCGACGGCGTTGCGAGCAGGACCGGCAGCTGCAGCATCCGTCCGAGCACGTGCTGGGCGTAGCGCGCCGCGTTGTCGGAGGAGCCGCGCGCCGCGACGACGGCGTAGCGCGGGCGGCGGCGGCGCAGCTCGGCGGCCACTGCCCGCAGGGCGGGACGCTCGCGCTCGAGCAGGCGCGCGATCACGTCGGGTTGCTGCGCGATCTCCTGCCTAGCGAGCGACATGCTCACCTCCGGCGACGAGGGTGCGCTGGACGTCGAGCCGGTCGTCGAGGACGACGACGTCGGCGGGCGCGCCGACCGCGAGGCGCCCGAGGTCCTGGCGGCCGGCGATGCGGGCGGGCACGGCGCTCGCCGCCGTCAGCGCCTCCTCGAGCTTCGCCCCCAGGGCGTGCAGGTGACGTACCGCCTCGATCATCGGCACGGCGCTGCCGGCGAGCGTGCCGTCGGCGCGGCGCACGACGCCGCCCTGGGCGGTCACCTCAGCGCCGCCGAGCGCGTAGCGCCCGTCCTCCATGCCGGCGGCGCCGACGGCATCGCTGACCAGGGCGAAGCGCCCGCGCGCCGCCTGCCAGGCGACGAGCACGGTCTCGCCCGCGAGGTGGTGGCCGTCGACGATGACCTGCACGGTGACGTCGTTGCGCGCGAGCGCGGCCATGGCGATGCCCGGATCGCGCGGCGCGCTCGGCCGCATCGCGTTGAACAGGTGCGTCACGGTGCGCGCGCCGCGATCGAAGGCCAGGTGCGCCTCGGCGGCGGTCGCGTCGGAGTGCCCGCACGATACCGTCACGCCGCGCGCGACCAGCTCGTCGATCAGCTCGAAGGCGCCGTGCAGCTCGGGCGCGAGGGTCATCTCGGTGACGGGGCCGGCGTCGAGCAGCCGCCGCAGGAGCGCCAGGTCGGGGGCGCGGCAGCCCGCGGCGTCGTGGGCGCCGAGCCGCCGCGGCGACAGGAATGGCCCCTCGAGGTGGGCGCCGATGATGCGCGGTCCGCAGCCCTCGACGGGCATCGCACGCAGCGCCGTGGCGAGGTCGACCTCGGGCGCGGTGATGAAGGTCGGCTGGAAGGCGGTGACGCCCGTGGCCAGCAGCGCCTCGCCGGCGCGCAGGTAGGCGTCGCCGTCGGCGACCTGGAAGTCGACGCCGGCGAAGCCGTTGACCTGGAGGTCGACGAACCCGGGCGCCGCGATCCCGTGTCCGCCTCCCGCGCCGACGCCCAGCGCGGTGACGACGCCGTCATCGATCGCGACGTCGCCGGGCAGCAGCGTGCCGTCGACCAGCGCGGCGGCGACGCCGAGCCTCATCGCGCCGCCTTCCGCACGCTGCCCGCCGCGGCCAGGCGTGCACGCGCCGTCCCGGCGTCGACGCCGATCAGGAGCATGACGAGCGCGACCTCGAGCTCGTCGCCGGCCGCCGCGAGCGTCGCGCGCGCCACGCCGTCCTCGCACCCTGCGCCCGCGCAGCAGATGCGCACGGCGCGCTCGCGCAGCTTCGCGTTGGCCACGCGCATCGAGCTCATGAGGTTGCCGTAGGTGCGCCCACGGCGGACCATGAGCGCGGTCGAGAACGCGTTGAGCGCGAGCTTCTGCGCCGTGCCGGCCTTCAGGCGCGTCGAGCCGGCGATGACCTCGGCGCCGACCGCGAGCACGACGGCGTGGTCGGCCAGCTCGGCCAGCGGCGAGCCGGGAGCACACACGATCGCGGCGGTCAGCGCGCCCGCGTCGTACGCGGCACACAGCGCGCCGAGCGCGTACGGCGTGCTCCCGGAGGCCGAGACGGCGACGACGACGTCGTCGGGCACGGGCGCCAGCGCGCGCAGCTCGGCGGCGCCGGCGTCCGCGTCGTCCTCGGCCGCCTCGCGCAGCGGCCCGGGCGGGAGCGTCGCCCCCGCGACGAGGGCGACGACCGCGTCGTCGGGAACCGAGAACGTCGGGCCCCACTCGGCCGCGTCGGCGGCGGCCATCTGCCCGGCCGAGCCGGCGCCGGCGTAGATCACGCGCCCGCCGCGCTCCGCCGCGGCGTCGACGAGCGCGACGAGGTCGGCCTCGGTGTCGCGCAGCGCCTCGAGGAGGACCGCGTTTGCGTCGTTCAGCGCGCGCACGACGTCGGCAGAGGCGCGCAGGTCGAGGTCGTGAAGGCCCGCGTCGTGGCCCTCTGTGCTCACGCGCGGACCTCCGTCAGCAGCGCTTCGCACAGCACGTCCCACACGGCGGCGGGGTCGCTGCCGCCCAGCGCGCTCATGTGCCCGCACGCTTCGAAGCCCCACGTCCACAGGTCCTCGATGCCCGCCTCCCGCGCGACGCGCACTGCCGAGCGAATGTCGTCGGCGTCCTCGGGCTCCAGGCGAAAGCCCTGGATCCAGAGCTGCGGGCGCACGTCGTACTCGCGCGCGAGGCCGACGACGCGGCGCGCGTACTCGCCCACCATCGCGTCGGCGCCCTCGCCGAACGCCTTCCAGTACGGATCGGTGCCGAACGTCTGCAGGCCCGGCAACGCCGCGACGCTCGACCAGTCGTCGATGCCGTGCACGCCGCCGGTGAGCGGCAGGAGGCAGACGGCGGGGCCGGCGCCCTGGCGCGCGACGTGCGCGACGAAGTCCCCGACGAAGTCGACCAGGCAGCGCTGGCGGAAGGCGACCATCTCGGGGGTCAGTGCGTCCGGCAGCTCGGCGCCGAAGCGCTCGCGGCAGTGCTCGCAGCGACAGCCCCACCGCTCGGTCGAGATCCCGAAGTGCTCGGGGTGCACCCAGTGCGGCTCGTCGCAGAAGATGCGGTCCGCCCCGGTGTCGATCGCCGCGTCGATCCACTCGTGCACGAAGGCGCGCACGCGCGGATCGTTGGGGCAGCCGCTCGGCGTGCGGGTGCCGTCGTCGAGCACCTGGCCGACGTCGCGGTGGTGCGAGGTGAAGCGGCTCTCTGCCTCGCCGCCGAACATCTGGCACACGCCCCACGGCGCGATCTGGACCTCGAGGCCGCAGTCGTGCGACGCGGCGACGATCTGCCCCATCGTCTCGCGGTAGTAGGCGAGGTCGTTCTCGCTGAACGTGTGCAGCACGCCGGTGAAGCCGCGCGCGGCGAGATCCTGCATGTCGGCGACGACATGGCGCAGGATCCGGCTGCCGAAGTAGGCGACGCCGGCGCCCATCAACCCTTCACCGCCCCGGCCGTCATGCCCAGCATGAGCCGCTTGCGCAAGAGCAGGAAGAAGATCATCACGGGCAGCGCGTAGATCACGCTCGTTGCCATCACTGCACCCCAATCGGTGTCGCCGCGCCCGACGAATGACTGCAGGACGAGCGGCAGCGTCTTCCGCTCCTCGGTGTTCATGAAGGTCAGCGCGAGCATGAACTCGTTCCATGCGGCGATGAACGACAGCGACGCGGTGGCCACGAGGCCCGGGCCGGCGATCGGCAGGATGACCCGGAACATCGCCCCGACGCGCGTGGCGCCGTCGGTCATCGCGGCGTGCTCGAGCTCCTCGGGGATCGTGACGATGAAGCCGCGCATGATCCAGATGGCCAGCGGCACGCTGAAGGCCAGGTAGGCGATGACCAGGCCCTCGTAGGTGCCGATGAGGTTCGCGTTTCGCATCAGCACGAACAGCGGGATGATCAGCACGACCAACGGGAACATCTGCGTCGTCAGGATCAGCATCAGCAGCGTGCGCTTGAGCGGGATCTCCAGGCGCGCGAGCGCGTAGGCCGCCATTCCCGCGACCAGGACGCAGATCAGCGTCGTCGGGATCGCGATGATCAGCGAGTTCGCCAGCGCCCGGCCGACGTGTCCCGCGCCGAAGACGCGCGTGTACTGCCCCCACTGCGGGTGGTTGGGCCACAGGTCGGGCGTGCGCGTGTAGATCTCGCTGCGCGTCTTCAGCGACGTGATGACCACGTAGTAGATCGGGAACAGCGCGAAGGCCGAGACGGCCAGCGCACACACGTACATCCAGCCGCGGCGCAGCATCCACCTCATGTGCGCGCCTCCCTGCCGACGAGGCGCACGCAGGCGATCGAGAGGAGCAGCAGCACGCAGAACAGCACGACCGCGATCGCGGCGCCGGTGCCGAAGTGGCCGAGCGCGAAGGACTCGCGGTAGCCGGTGACCGCGGCCGTGTCGGCCGCCCTGTCCGGGACGCCCTGCGCAAGGACGTAGACCTGGTCGAAGATCCTGAAGTCCCAGATCGTCGAGAAGATCACGAGCACGGCGAGGACCGGGCGCAGCAGCGGCAGGGTCACGAGCCAGAAGCGCTGGAGGGCGCCGGCGCCGTCGACCGCGGCGGCGTCGAGCGTGTCCCTCGGGATGGTCTGGAGGCCGGCGAGCAGGCTCAGGGCGATGAACGGGAACGACTGCCAGACCACCACGACGAACATCGCCACGTACGCGCTGTTGCGATCGGCGAACCAGGCGTAGTCCTGGAAGTGGTGGAAGCCGAGCTTGACGAGAGCCCAGTTGACGAAGCCGTAGCGGTCGTCGAACAGCCACTTGAAGATCGAGCTGGCGGCCAGCGCGGGCATCGCCCACGGCAGCAGGACGGCCAGTGAGAAGAACCAGTTGAAGCGCAGGCGCTGGTTGAGCAGCAGCGCCACGGCCATGCCCAGCGCCATCGTGCCGACGACGCAGGCGGAGCCGAAGACGACGGTGTTGACGAGCGACGAGCGCAGTTGCGGGTCGGTGAAGACCTGCTTGTAGTTGTCCAGGCCGACCCACGTGCTCGTGCCGTTGATGAGGTCGCCGAGGCGGGTGTCGGTGAACGACATCCAGATCGTCCTGACCAGCGGGTAGCCGACGAGGCCGACGATGATCGTCATCGCGGGCAGCAGCAGGATCACCGGCAGCGTCAGCTTCGACGCCGCGCGGGCCAGCCGCTGCGCGGCGCTGGGCCGCGGAGCGCTCACGCGCCCCGCGGCCACCGCCTGACCGGGCGTGGTCGTCACCCGGCGAACTCCTGGTTCATCTTCTTGGCGAGGTTCTGTGCGGCCTGCTGGGCGGTCTGCTGGCCGCGCATGACCTTCTGGATCTCACCGTCGAAGATCTGCGCCCCCTCCAGCGCGCCCCACCGCGGCGACGGAGGGTAGACCTGGGAGTGGTCGAGGAGCTGGTCAGCGAACGGCTTGCGGACCGGGTCGGTCAGGTAGCCCGACGCCTTGATGCCGTCCACCGTGCCGGGCAGGAACCCGACCCCGCTGGTGAACTTGTTGAGGTTCGCCGGCTCCAGCATGTAGTCGACGAACGCGTTCGCCAGGGTCGTGTCCTTCGAGCCCTTGAACACGACGAGGTGGCTACCGCCCGCGAAGGCGGTGTCCTTCCCGCTCGGCCCGGCCGGCTCGAGCTCGACGCCGATCTTGCTCTTCATCCCGGGCTTGGCGGCGATGATCGCGTTGTAGCCCCAGCCCCCGGCGACGAGCATGGCGATGTCACCGTTGATGAACGCGGTCTGGGCGTCGGGCTCCTCCCAGCCGATGGCCGCCTTCGGCGTCAGGCCCTGCTTGTAGATGTTGGCGTAGTACTGGATCGCCTGCACGGCCTGCGGCGTGTTCAGATCCGACGTCCAGGACTTGCCGCTCTGCGTGGCGATCTGGCCGCCCGCCTGCCAGATCGTCGGCAGGTACATGTGCTCGGTCAGGCCCGTGTAGCCGGTGGGGTAGATCCCCGGCACCTTGGCCTTGATGGCCTTCGCCGCCGCCATGAGCTCGTCCCACGTCTTCGGCGGCTGCACGCCCGCCTTCTTCAGCACGTCCTTGCGGTAGAGCAGCGCGCGCGAGCCGGCGTACCACGGCTTGCCCCAGACCTTGCCGTTGAGCGTCGCGGCGGCGATCAGGCTGGAGACGTACTTGCCCGGGGCAGGCTTGGCGACCTCCTCGAAGGCGCCCTGGTCCGCGAACTCCGGCGTCCACGTCGTGCCCATCTCGGCCACGTCGGGCGTCTTGCCGCCGGCGATCGCCGTCGTGAACTTGTCGTGCGCCTGTGCCCACGGGACGAACTCGATGTTGATCTTCGTGCCGGGGTGGGCGGCCTGGAATGACGTCCCGTAGCCCTTGACGACGCTCTGGACCGCCGGCGAGCCCGGATCCATGATCCAGACGTCGATCGAGCCGGACAGCTTCCCCGACGCCGATGCGCTCTTGTTGTCGCTGCTGCCGCCGCATGCGGCCACCGCGACGCTCGCAGCGGCCAGCGCCGCGAGTAACACCTTGTGTGTCCTCACTGTTTGCTCCTCCTCGTTGCTCGCCGCTCCCAGGCGACGATGCACAGATGGCGTGAGGCCGTCCCCGACACGACGACCTTCCTACTTGTCAGCTCTAGCGCGCGCCCAGCGCGGGCCGGAGCTCCGTCACGAGCCGATAACGGTCACCGCGATAGATCGAACGGACGAACTCCACCACCTTTCCCTGTTCACACGTGCTGGTCCGCTCGAAGAGGAAGGCTGGCGCGTGCACCGGCACACCCAGGACCTCGGCCTCCTCCTCGTTGGTCACGGTCGGCTCGATCGTCTGCGTCCCGGCCACCACGACGGTGCCGTAGCGCTGGGCCAGAAGGTCGTAGAAGGAGTGCTCCTCGAGGTCGCGCTGCTTGAGGTCGGGCGCGATGCGCTGCGGCACCTGCAGGCGCTCGATCGCCATCGTCTCGCTGTCGGCCAGCCGCAGGCGGCGGATGACCCAGACGCGGTCGGCGGGCGAGACGCGCAGGCGTGCCCCGAGCTTGGCCCCGGCGCTCTGCTCCTCGAACGAGAGCACGCGGCTGGCCGGGCGCATCCCGCGCTGGCGCATGTCCTCCGAGAACGACGTGATCGTCAGTGGCAGCGCGATCTTCGGCTCGGCGACGTACGTGCCCGAGCCGTGGCGGCGCAGCAGCAGCCCCTCGCGCACGAGCTCG
>JAOPZW010000167.1 GCA_025963905.1 Solirubrobacterales bacterium
TCGTCGTTCTGGGCGGCGTCCGGTGGCGCAGCCCATGGCAGCGCCATTGGCAAGTCCGCCGGACGGCGATCCAGAGCGGCGAGGCGCGTCAGCCCGGCCGCGAGAATTCGGAATCGACCATCTAGGCGATCCACGCCGGCACGCCCCTGTCGGTGCCGTCGGGCAGGATGGCGCGCGCCCCGGCGGTTGCCGTGACGATGGCGACCAGGCCCGCCTCGGGGTCGGCGATCACCCGCCGCGGCACCCCCGCGAGCATCACCACGGTGTCGCCGGCGGCGATCGGGTGATGGGCCCCGCCCAGCTCGATCGTCGCGGCGCCTTCGATCACGGTCCACAGCTGCTCGGCGTCGAACGTGTGGGCGGGCCCGGACTGCCCCGGCCGCATGTCCACGCGCCACAGCGCCTGCGTGGCGGCCCCGAGCGTGGGCGAGGCCAGCGTGGTCATGGTCGCGTTCGGCGTCTGGGTCGTGCGCGTCTGGGTGCAGTGGATGACGGTCATCGCCTTGGGCTCCTACAATCGGCAACGTGATTGACGAGATAGTAAACGTGATTGTCGATGACCGCAACTGACCGCCCGGGATTCGAGCTGCCCCTGCGCCTGCTGCTGGGCTTCCGCACGCTCGTCGACGAGCTGAACGCCCAGCTCGCGCGCGAGGGCCATCCCGAGGTACGCCCGGTGCACGGCTTCGCCCTGCAGGCGATCGGGCCCGCGGGCTCGACCGCGGTCGAGCTGGGCCGCCGGCTCGGGGTCTCCAAGCAGGCGGCCGGGAAGACCATCGACGCGCTCGAGCGGATGGGCTACGTGCAGCGCCGCGACGACCCCGCCGACGGCCGGCGCAAGGTGGTGGCGCTCACCCCCCGTGGCAGCGACTGCCTGGTGCGCTCGGCGCGGATCTTCGACGAGCTGCGCGGCCGGTGGGCGGACGTCCTCGGCGAGACGCGGCTGCGCGCCCTCGAAGACGACCTGCGGCGGGTCACGCCGGGCCTGTCGCTGGGCGTCGATGCGCCAGGCTGGTTCGGCGCCGCCGGCGACTGAGACCTTCGCTTCACCCCGAAGCGGGCCCTCACCCGGCGAGCGCGGCGAGCTCGGCCGCCTTGGCGGCCGCGCCCCAGGAGCCGTAGTGCTCGGCGGCCGCGGCGAAATGGCCGGCGGCGGTGGCCGAGCCCGCGGCGCGCGCTGCGTGGCCCCGGCGTTCGCAGGCCAGTGCGGCCCACTGCACGAGGCCGTTGGCCGTCGCGCGGGCATCGGCCTCGGCGAAGAGAGCGTCCGCTTCCGTGAACTCGCCGGCGACCGCGCGGGACTCGCCGCGGACGAGCGCCACCTTGTCGGCGAAGTTCTCCGGGCACGCGGCGGCCCACAGCTCGAGCTCGGACAGCGCCTGCGCGACCGGTTCGCCGGGTGCGACCGCGAGGCGGGCCAGCGCGCCGTACACCGTCAGGTCGATCTGTCCCACCTGCCCGAGGAAGGACGGCAGCAGGCGCTCGGCCAGAGCGGCGAACTCCAGTGCCTCGGCAGGCCGGCCGGACAGGTACAGCAGCCGCAGCTTGGCCACGTGGTAGAAGCCGACCTGGTTGAAGTTCTCGGTCTGCGTCATGGCGGCGAGCTCCTGCTCGTCGACGCCCTCGCCGGTCAGGGACTCCAGTGCGCCCGTGCGCCCCGCGAGCGCGCGCGCCACCTGCATCTCCAGCGTGTTGTGGAAGGACGCCGTCGAGCTCCGCGGGCCGATCCGCCCGAGGTGGCGCTCGGCCATCGCGACGACCTCGTCCAGCGGCGCGCCGCTGTGGGCGGTCAGCGTCGTGGCGGCGGCCAGGTTGAACGACCCGTACAGCGGGTCGCCGCCCGCCAGCCCGGCCTCGGCGCCGGCCAGCGCGACCGGCACGCCGGCCGAGTACGGGTGGCGCCAGTGGCTGTTGAACCAGACGTGCACGAAGTTGACCACGCCCGCGTTGGGGGCGCCCGCGGCGGCATCGACGTCCCGCGCAAGCGCTGAGAACTCGTAGGCCAGCTCGCGATCGGCGCCCAGGCCGCGCAACACGATCGAGTACATCGCATAGACGCAGGCCGCCAGCGGACCCGCGCCGAAGCGCAGCGTCAGGTTCAGGTTGCGGACCGCCATGAGCGCGAACAGCTCCGTCTGCAGGCTCTGATGAGCCGACGGCATGGACTGCAGCACGATCCCGATGCCCGTCGCGACATCCGGGTCCATCAGCTCGGGCAGCGCGGCCAGGTCGCCCGGACGCCGGCCCGCCATCAGCTCGTCGATCGCCGTGAGCTCGGCGGGCAGCAGCGCGACGATCCGCGCGGGATCGGTCTCGAGCTCGATGCCGAGGATCCGGGCGGCCTGCACCCCCTGCATAACGGACTCGCGGGGCATGCCGTTGGCAAGGCTGCTGACCGCGGCCCGCGCGAGATACTGCACCGCCTTGGCGTCGTCCTCCGCGTGGCGCCAGTGGTGGGCGAGCACCGGGTAGAGGTGGTCGAGGTCACCCTCGACGGACTCGTAGAACTCGGCCACCGCCCGGTGCAGGGCCCGCCGCTGGTTGCGGACCATGAGGCCGTACGCGACCTCCCGCGTCAACGCGTGGTGGAAGCTGTACGCGTGCGAGTCGGCGGTGTCGGGATCGACGAGCTCGCGGTCGATGAGGCCGCCGAGATCCTGCACGAGCGCCGGCCGTGGACGCGCGGTGGGATGGATCTCCGCGAGCACCGGATCCGTGAACAGGGAGCCGATGACGCTGGCCACCTTGAGCGTCAGCTGCTCGTCGGCGGACAGGGCGTCGACGCGAGCGGTGATCGCCGCCTGGATCGTCATCGGGACCTGAAGCGCGCCGTCGTCGGTCAGCCGCGCGCGGCCGCCGGCCACCCTGATCGCCTCGCGCTGGAGCAGGGTCTGGACGACTTCCACGGTGAAGAACGGGTTGCCGCGGCAGCCCTTCACAAGCAGGTCACGCACCGCGTCGTCGATCTCCTCGACGCCGAGCCGCGCGCGAGCCAGCTCGGCGATCTCGTCGGGAGCCAGCGGGTGCAGCCGGATCGTCGTGGTCGCGTCAGCTACGCGCGCCAGCTCGGCGGCGGTGTCGTCCCCGGCGGGGCGCGACGTCGCGATGACGGTCACGCCGGGCAGCGCGAGGACGTCGACGAGGAGGCCCCAGGACGCCGAGTCGAACCAGTGCGCGTCCTCCAGGAAGACCACGAGACCGCGATGGACGTCGCGGTCGGCGGCGAGGAGCTCGACCAGCAGCGAGCGCGTGGCCACCACCCGCTGCTCGGGCGGGAGCGCGGCGCACGCCTCGGTGTCGGGGAGATCGAGCCGCAGGACCGTCCCGAGCAGCGGGGCCAGCGGGCCCACCCGCTCGGCGAGCCGGGCCGCGGCGTCGGCGCGCTCGAGGCCGTCGATGCCGAGGAGCCCGGCGAAGACGGACGTCCACGCGTGCAGTGGCGCGCTGTGCTCGAGCGCGTCGGCGAAGCCGACCCGGACATGCGCTCCGCGATCGATCAGCGACTCCTGCACGGCGCCGAGCAGGCTCGACTTGCCGGCACCGAGCGCGCCCTCGACGAGCACGAGCCGGCCCCCCGGATGCTCCGGCGGCGCGGCCGCGAGCTCGAGGATCCGGGCGAGCTCCGCGCCGCGGCCGACGATCGCCCCGGCGGTGAGGCCCGACCGCGCCACGCGGCCCGCCCGCGAGTAGACGGTCGCGAGGTCGGCGCGGTCCTTCAGCCGCAGGCTCAGTGGGGCGTCGAACGTCCAGCGGGCGCGTGCCGCCTCGGCGGTGGATCGGTCGTAGATGATCGCCGCGTGCTCGGGCCGGCACGCCGCGGCCGCCAGCCGCGCCGAGGTGCAGGCGACGTCGCTGAGCACGGTGTACTCGCGGCGGGCGTCGTTGCCGATCGTGCCGCAGTAGGCGAGGCCCGTCGCCACCCCGATCCCGTGTTCGATGCCGTCGGCGGTCAGCTGCTCGTCGATGGCGCGGGCCGCGGCGAGCGCCCGGTCGACATCGTCCTCGTGGCTGTGCGGCGGCATCCCGAACGTCACCAGGAACGTGATGCCCTTGTCGTCGACCCCGAGCTCGACCGTCCCTTCGTAGCGGTGGGCGGTGCGCTGGACGGTGAGCATGACGTCCTGCAGCTCGGTCAGCTCGGACGGCGTGTCGCGCCCCGGTGCCCGGAGCATGAGGATCGTCACGGTGCGCAGCTCCGAGAGGAAGCGGTGCTGCCCGGCGAGGACCCGGTCGACGACACCGCCGGGCACGTAGCGCCGCAGCGCGGCCACCGTCGAGTCGTCCACGGTCGTGCCGCCGGCCGCCGGCCGCCCCGGCGGCGCCCCGGGATGGTCGATCGCGTCCAGACGGTGAGCACCCGGACCTGCGGGGGTGGTGCGCGCGCGACCGCCGGCCGCGGCGATGAACCCGTCCGAGACGGCGACCTCGCCCAGCGGCGCCCCGGCCTGGAGCGCCGCGGCGGTCGCCGGCGCGTCGCCGCTGAGCGTCACGAACCAGCGGTCGTCCTCGCCGCCCACCGTCCACAGCGCCAGCGGGCCGGCCGCCACGCCGATGCGAACCTTCACGCGGGCGTCGTCCGCGAGGCGTCGCTGGGCCTCCAGGGCGGCCCAGCCCGCGGCGAGGGCGGCGCTGGGACCGGCCGGCCAGAACGCGGTCAGCGCGTCGCCCCCGAAGCCGAGCACGTCGCCGCCGGCCTCGACGATGACGTCGATGAGGTGCGCGAAGCTCCCGTTGATGATCGCGTTGAGCTCCTCGACGCCGCCCGCCGTGTCCCGCAGCGACAGGGCCAGGGTGCTGAAGCCGCTGACGTCGGAGGCGAGCACGATCCCGTCGAGGTTCTCGACGCGGGCGATCGGGAGCTCGCCGCCGCGCACACGCCCGCGCAGGACGGCGGGCACGAAGCTCAGCAGCGCCGGGACGTCGGTCATGGCGACCCGGGGGCCGGCGGCGCCGGATAGTCGTAGGGCGGCGCTTGCGCAGGATCGATCTCGACCACGACCACCTGTGGCACGCCGGTGCGGGCGCCGGCGATCGCCCGGTCGAGCGCGTCCTGCGCCTCGTGGGGGGTCTGCGCGTGGTACGCGGCGGCGCCCAGGCCCTGGGCGACGGTGCCCAGGTCGTTCCAGCCGATCCGGTAGTAGTCGTCGTAGCCGGCGTCGCCGGTGACGGCCTCCATGCCCTGGCTGACCATCGTGAGGTCATGGTCGGCGAGGACCACCCAGATGGCGCCCACGCCGTACTGCGCGGCGGTGGCGACCTCGGCGACCTGCATGAGGAAGCCGCCGTCGCCGACGAACGCGACGCACGTCTGCTCGGGGGCGGCGAGCTTGACGCCGACCACGGCGGCGGTGGCGAAGCCCATCGGGCCCATCGTCAGCGACGAGTGCACCCGCGTCGGCGGGTCGATCACCATCTCGTGCAGCGCCCACCCCACGCAGTTGCCGGCGTCGACCACGATGTGGCTGCCCGGCTCCACCGTCTCGCTGACGATGCGCGCCAGCGCCTGCGGCGTGACCGGGCAGGCGTCGGACACGCGCTCGTCGGGGTCGGCGAACGGCGAGGTGTCGTTCTTGATCGCGGTGATCTGCTGGAGCCGCCGGGCCGCGACCCGCGGGTCGACGGTGGCCGCCAGCGCCGCCGTCACGAACCGGCGCAGCACCGCGCCCGTCTCTCCGACCACCCCGCGGGTGATCGGGAACGCACGCCCCAGCACGTCGGGGTCCTCGTCGATCTGGATGAACGGCCCGTCGGGCACGAGCGCGGGCGCCCAGTTGCCGGTCGCCAGCCCGCCGAGTGTCGAGCCGATCACCACGAGGGCGTCGTAGGGCGCCGGCTCGGCGAGGTAGCGCTCGGGCCACCGGCAGGCGGCGAGGCCGTAGTTGCGCAGCGACAGCGCGTGGCTCTCGGGAAAGACGCCCTTGGCCTGGGGCGTCGTCATCACGGGCAGCGCGAGGTGCTCGACCGCGGCGACGAGGTCGGCGAGCAGGGCGGGGTCGCGCAGCGGGCCGAGGCAGCGGCTGCCGAGCAGCAGCGCCGGCCGCTCGGCCGCCGCGAGCGCCGTGACCGCCGCGATCACGCCCTCGGCGTCGACCGGCGCGCTCGTGGCCCGGTAGGCGGCGGGGCTCGGTGGCAGCACGAAGCCCGCCGCGGGGCTGGCGGCGACGTCGCCGGGCAGGCTCAGGTGGGTCGCCCGGCGCGGCGCGTCCCAGGCGCGGCGCATCGCGGAGGCGAAGAGCTCCTGGACGTTGGCGGGCGACGCGATCAGCTCGCTGTAGCCGACCGCGCTGCGGAAGACGTCGACGACGTCGAGCGTGCCCCCGGCCCCCTCCTGCAGGTAGCCCCGTCCGAACAGCTGCTCCTTGACCTCGCCGGTGAGCACGAGCATGGGGACATGCGACGCATCGGCGTTGACCGCACCCGTCAGCGCGTTGGTGGCCCCGGGGCCCGACGTCACGAGCACCACCGCGAGACCACCATTGACGCGCGCATAGCCGTCGGCCATGTACGCCGCTCCGCTCTCCTGGCGGCACAGGTGGTAGGTCAGCTCGCCATCGGCCTTCAGCGCCGACAACATCGCGATCAGGGCGCCGCCGGGGATGCCGAACAGGCGTTCGACGCCCTCGAGCTTGAGCAGCTCGAGCAGCGCGGCGGCCACGGTCGGCGGCTCGGGCGGACCGGGAGAGGCAGGCACGATGGGGCATCCTTGCACCTGATTCAAGTCCGAGCAGCCGCCCGGACGAGGTTCGTAGCCCGCGGTGGCTAAGCGCCGCCGCATCAGCCGGGTGCGGCGGCGCTTGTCCTCGACGGCGATGGGACTGGAGGGCTGCCCCGGCCTCGCCTACTCGCCCGCTACTGCGTCCGGGGCGTGGTGAACGAGCCGGGCTGTGGGCGGTCGCGCACGGCGTCCGGCGCGACGCGGCGCTCGACGGCGAGCGTCTCCCAGGGCTCTGTGAGGCGGAAGGCGTACGCCGCGGCGACCCCTCCGGCGAAGTTCGCCAGGAGGTAGATCCAGATATGGCTCCAGGAGAAGAGACCCATCACCATCGCACCGATGGCGACGGCGGGGTTGAAGGCGCCTCCGGAGACCGAGCCCACGGCGAACGCCCCGGCGGCCACCGTGAAGCCGATCGCGAGTCCGAAGAACGAATTGCCCTCCGTCGCCGCGGCGGTCGCGACGTTCAACACCACGTAGGCCAGCGCGAAGGTGAACAGGAACTCGACGATGAGCATCTTGCCGGCCCCCGCCACCGCCATCGGCGTCGCGGGGTCGTACCCGAGGATGACCACGACGACGGCAGCGGCGACCCCCGCCAGCACCTGCGTGACCATGTAGGGGGCGTAGTCGCTCGGCGCCAGCTTCCCGCGCAGGAAGACCGCGGTGCTGACCGCGGGGTTGTAGTGGCCACCGGAGACGTGCCCGCCGGCGAACACCATGACCATGAGGACCGCACCGATCGCCAGCGGCGCAAGGCGACCGGCCGTGGCAGCCGCCATGCCGACGGTGAACACCAGGAAGAACGTCCCGATGAACTCGACCCCGAGCTTGCGTCCGATGCTCATACCTGCTCCTTGCCTCGCTGGTGCCCGCCGCGTCGGATGATCCGGTCCGCCGGTTTCATGGGCAGCTGACCTTCGGGCCCGTCCTCACGCGGCCAAGGATGTGCTCGCCCGCAGGCGCGGCCGGCGCGCGCCGCGGGCGACGAAGACGCCCGCGAGGCACAGCGTCCCCCCGACCAGGGCGAGCGCGGGAGGCGTCTCGTTCAGGGAAAGCCAGCCCATCGCGATGGTGAGCGGCGGGACGAGATACGTCGTCGCGCCCATCCGGCCCGCGGTCGTGCGCTTGAGCGCGTAGGCCCAGGTCGTGAAGCCCAGGGCGGTCGGGAAGGCGCCGAGGTACACCGTCCACCCCACCGCGGAGCTCTTCGCCCGCCCGAGCTCGCCGATCAGCGCCGGCGCGTACGGCAGGCAGGCGACGGCCCCGATGGCACAGGCCAGGAAGGTGACCTGCAGGGCCGACGTGCGTTCGAGCAGCGGCTTCTGGGCCACGACGCCGCCCGCATAGGCGGCGGCGGCGGCGAGACAGAGCGCGGCGCCCCAGCCGGCGCCGACGCCGCGCCCCGAGGTGGCGAGTCCGATGACGACCGCGCCGGCGAAGGCGACCGCGCAGCCCGCCAGCAGCGTCCGCGGGCAGCCTTCGCGCAGCAGCACGCCCGCGAGCAGGGCGATGAGGATGGGCCCGACGTTGACGAGCATCGCGGCGGTTCCGGCGTCGACGCGCTGCTCGGCGGCGTTGAGCATGACGTTGTATGCGGCAAACCACAGCAGGCCACAGAGCACGAGCCGGGGGACGTCGGCCCGCGGCGGCAGCGGCTCGCGGCGGACGGCGACCACGAGCCCGAGGACCGCGCTTCCTACGAGCAGCCGAGCCAGCGAGAGCGGACCGGCGGAGATCTGCTCTCCGGCAGCGCGGATGCCGACGAACGCCGACGCCCAGAGGACGACCGTGACCAACGCGGCGGCCAGCGCGAGCCGGGGCGGCGCCGCGGTCGGGCGAGGGGTCGCGTGGTCGGCCATGACCCGAGCCTACGGCCGCAACGCTTCGCCTCCCGGCGAAGCGTTCCCGCGTCAGAATGCGAGCCATGGACGGTGATGCGGACATCGCGAGCGTGGCCGCCGTGATCGGCAACCCCGCCCGGGGACGCATGCTCACCGCCATGGCCGGCGGGCGGGCACTGCCGGCGAGCGAGCTCGCGCGGGTCGCGCAGGTCTCACCATCGACCGCCAGCGCGCACCTCGCTCGACTCACGCTCTCCGGCCTCGTCGCCGTGGAGCGCCATGGCCGTTACCGCTACCACCGGCTCGCCGACGAGCGCGTGGCGCAGGTCATCGAGGGCCTGTCGGCGCTCGCTCCGTCCCGTCGGGTCCGCTCGCTGCGGGAGGCCAACCAGAGCACCGCCGAGCGCGCCGCGCGCTCCTGCTACGACCACCTCGCGGGGGCGGTCGCGGTCGCGCTCGCCGACCGGCTCTGCGAGAGCGGGGCGCTCGATCGCGACGACCTCAGCCTCCGAGACGCTTCGCCGTTCGCGGCGCTCGGGGTGGACGTCGGCGCGCTCGCGGGCGCTCGCCGCCCGCTCACGCGCTCGTGCCTCGACTGGAGCGAGCGCCGCCCACACCTGGCCGGCGGGCTCGGTGCCGCGCTGCTGCAGGCGCTGCTCGCGTCCTCGTGGGTCGTGCGGCGCCCGCAGGGCCGAGCCGTCGCCGTCACCCCCCGGGGCCGTGCGGGCCTGCGTGACGCGCTCGGGCTCGACGTGGTGGCGGCGGCGCTGCACTAGGGCGCCCGGTTTCCGGTGCCGCAGCGCCGAACGCGCGATGATGACGCCGGTGCCCCAGATCTACGTCACCGGCCATCGCAATCCGGACACGGACTCGATCGCGTCGGCCATCGGCTACGCGGAGCTCAAGCAGCGCCTGGACGCGCGCAACGAGTACGTGCC
>JAOPZW010000203.1 GCA_025963905.1 Solirubrobacterales bacterium
CGGCTCGGAATCGACGCCGCCCGGCCGCGCGACACGTACATGTCGCTGGTCATCGAGGCGCTGGGCGGCACGGTGATCGAGTACGCCGGGATGCACAAGTGCTGCGGCTTCCCGATCATCACCATGAACAAGGAGGCGTCGCTCAAGCAGGCCGGACGCCACCTGGGCGACGCGGTCGACGCCGACGCCGACTGCCTGGTCACGCCGTGCCCGCTGTGCCACCTCAACCTCGACCTCCAGCAGCCGCTGGCCGAGGGCGTGGTGGGGCGCGACCTCGACATGCCGGTCCTCCACCTCCCCCAGCTCGTCGGCCTCGCGCTCGGCCTGCAGCCCAAGGAGCTCGGGCTCCAGCGCCACGTCGTCAAGCCGACCTCGGTGATCGACTGGTCGACGTCGGTGGTCGCGGGCGTGGGCGCCGGTGCGGGCGCCGGCGGCGAGGGCAACGGCGGCTGGTGAAGCTGCCGCGCATCGCCGCTCCGCGGTGGGACCGCGCGCGGCGGCGCCGAGTTCCGCGGGCCGGAGCGCCGCGCACGATCGTCCCGGTCGCCGACGCGGGCGCGCCGGACCGTCCGGGCGAGGACGAGCCGTTCGCGGCGCGCGTGGACCAGGCCCGGACGCGGCTGCGCGCCGCGATCCCGCCGGTGGCCGACCGCGATCAGTAGCTTGCGAGCGCCAACCCGTCAGTCGTCGAACTCGCCCTCGAAGAGGCAGAACAGCGCGCCCTGGGGATCCGCGACCGCCGCGAAGCGCCCAGCCGGCACGGTGATCGGATCGACGAGGACCCGGCCGCCCAGGGCGCGGACGGCGTCGAGGCTTGCGTCGACGCCCTCGACGGCGAAGTAGGCGCGCCACGACGGCACTTTGACGCGCTCGCGGTGCCATCGGTGTCCGCGCCGCGACGACCGCGGCCGCCGCCCGCCGGCAAGCGGTCGGGCGCCATTACGTGAGCGGCCCCGCACCCCGCCTCGGGCGGACGGGTAGCTCGGACGCGTCCAATCCCATCCTCTCTCAGGAAGAGGCACGCCATGAGCGAGAGCAAAGCGCGTCCGGTGCAAACCCGGCGCGGCCCCCACGATGAGCTCCAGGAGCGCGGATCGCACCGCGCCCGGAGGACCCCGGCGCAGTGGTACTGCCTGGCGGGCGGCCTGGTGCTGCTCCTGGCAGGCGCCTTCGGCTTCATCTCCGACTCGACGTTCGACGTCGGCGGCGCGCTGAACGGCCACGGGTTCCTGGGCTTCGAGGTCAACGGATGGCACAACGTCGTGCACGTGCTGTCGGGCCTGCTGCTGCTGGCCTCGTTTCGCCGCCGCAGCCTGGCCAAGGCGGTGGCGCTCGGGTTCGGCGTGGTCTATGGCGCCGTCGCGATCGTCGGCCTCGTCGACGGCAGCGACGTGGTCGGGCTGATCCCTGTCAACGCGGCCGACAACGTCTTGCACATCGCCCTCAGCGCGCTCGGCATCGCCACGGGGCTGGTCTCACGCGGAGGCCGCGACCGCGACCGCGCCGGTGGCCGCCCCGCCGGCGACCGTGACGTGGGCGGTCGCTTCACCCGCGAGACCGGCGATGACGCGGTCACGCGGCCCGGCCGGCGCGTGCACCACTGAGAGCCGCCGGGGGGCGCGGCCGATCGGGCGCGCGCGTCGTCTCGTCAGGCGATGCGCGCGCCGATCAGCCCGCGCTCGTGCAGGCGCTCGGCGAGCTGGACCGCATTGGTCGCCGCGCCCTTGCGCAGGTTGTCCGAGACGATCCAGAGGTCCAGGGCCGAGACGTGGCTGGGGTCGCGGCGGATGCGGCCGACGAAGACGTCGTCCTTGCCGGCGGCGTCGATCGCCAGCGGGTAGGCGGCGGCGGCCGGATCGTCGACCACGGTCACGCCGGGGGCCGCCCGCAGCAGCTCGCGTGCGCGCTCGGGGGTGAGCGGCGATCGCGTCTCGACGTTGACCGACTCGGAGTGGCCGGTGACGACCGGGACGCGCACGCAGGTGGCGCTCACGCGGATGGCGGAGTCGCCGAGGATCTTGCGCGTCTCGTTCATCAGCTTGCGCTCCTCGTCGGTGTGATCGTCGCCGTCGGCGAAGTTGCCCGCGTGGGGCAGCGCGTTGAAGGCGATGCGGTGCTTATAGGAACGCGGGGCGGGGATCTCGTCGCCCGCGAGCACGGCCCGCGACTCCGCCAGCAGCTCGTCGACCGCGGCCTTGCCGGTTCCCGACACCGCCTGGTAGGTCGAGACGACCAGGCGCTCGATCCCCGCCTCGTCGTGCAGGGGCTTGAGCGCGACGACCATCTGCATGGTCGAGCAGTTGGGGTTGGCGATGATCCCCCGGTGGTCGTCGAGCGCCTCCGGGTTCACCTCGCTGACGACGAGCGGGACGTCGTCGTGCATGCGCCACCGCGAGGAGTTGTCCACGACGACGGCGCCGGCCTCGACGAAGCGCGGGGCCCACTCGCCCGACGTCGAGCCGCCGGCGGAGAAGATCGCCAGGTCGAAGCCCTCGATCGTCTCGTCGGTCAGCGGCCGGACGACGAGGCCGCCCTCGAGCTCGCGGCCGGCCGAGCGCTCGGAGGCGAAGGGCACGATCTCGCGCGTGGGGAAGCCACGGCGGCGCAGGAGGTCGAGCATGACCGAGCCGACCTGACCGGTGGCGCCGACGACGGCGACGCGATAGCCGGTGCTCACGAGAACGCTCCGAAGGGCTGCTCGGGACGGATCGTGTCCTCGCCCTGGAGCTCGAACGCCGCGTGCAGGGCGCGCACCGCGTCGGGGACGCGATCGGCCTGGATGACGCACGAGATCTTGATCGGGGAGGTGGAGATCATCTCGATGTTGATCGACTGCTCGCCCAGGACGGTGAAGACCTTGGCGGCGACGCCGGGATGGGACTTCATTCCCGCGCCGACGATGGAGACCTTCCCCATCGCCTCGTCCGTGGCGATGCGCTCGATGCCCAGCTGGGCGGCCAGTGGCTCCAGCGCGACCTGCGCGTCGTGCAGGTCGTCGCGCGGGACGGTGAAGGACATGTCGGCCCGCGAGCCGTGGCCGACGGGCTCGTTCTGGATGATCATGTCGACGTTGACGTTGGCGACCGCCAGCGCGGTCGCGATCAGGCCGGCCGCGCCGGGAGTGTCGGGAACGCCCATGAGGGTGACGCGGGCCTCGCCGGTCGAGTGCGTGACGGCGGTGATGAGAGGTTGTTCCATGGTCTCCTGCTCCGAGACGACAACGGTACCCGGCGCATCGTCGAAGCTCGATCGGCAATGGATGCGCACCCCGTGCGTGCGGGCGTACTCGACGCTGCGCAGCTGCAGCACCCCCGCGCCGGAGGCGGCCATCTCGAGCATCTCCTCGAAGGAGACGACCGCGAGCTTGCGCGCGTCCGGAACGATTCGCGGGTCAGCCGTGAACACTCCGGGTACATCGGTGTAGATCTCGCATACGTCCGCGCCGACGGCGGCCGCGAGCGCAACGGCGGTGGTGTCAGAGCCTCCCCGCCCGAGCGTGGTCACGTCCTTCGCGGTCGACACCCCCTGGAAGCCGGCGACGAGGACGATCGAATCCTCGTCCAGCGCCCGCAGGATCCGGTCGGCACGGACGTCGAGGATTCGAGCCTTCGTATGAGACGTGTCAGTGACGATCCCCGCCTGTGACCCCGTGAGAGAGATCGCACGGTGCCCGAGGTCGTGGATCGCCATCGCGCACAGCGCGCACGAGACGCGCTCTCCGGTCGAGAGCAGCATGTCCATCTCGCGCGGGTCGGGATGCGGCGAGACCTCCCGCGCATCGGCGATGAGGCGATCGGTCTCCTTGCCGCGCGCGCTGAGCACGGCGAGCACGCGATTGCCCGCCTCGCGCTTGGCGACGATGCGCCGCGCCGCGCGCTTGAGGCGCTCGGCGTCCGCGACCGACGTGCCGCCGAACTTCATGACCACCGTGCCGTTGCTCATCGGAAGCGGGAAGGATACGGCGTGAGGTTCTGGCGCCGGAGGCTCGTCGCGCTCGGGCTCGCCGCCCTGCTGGTCGCCGCCCTTGTGGCCCTGGCGGCCGACGGACCGCAAGGACCGCAGGACGGCAAGGGCCATGGCGGCGGCCTTCCCGGTGCCACCGCGACCGCGGCCGCCGCGCGCGACGGCCTGCCCGCCGACCTCGACCAGGCGGCCGCTCGCCTGATGCTCGTCGGCTTCGCCGGCACGGACGCCCGGGCGCCGTTCTTCGCCCGCCTGCGCCGCAGCGATTGGGGCGGCGTCGTGCTCGAGCGCGCCAACTACCTCGGCGCTCGGCAGCTGACCGCGCTCACCGCCGGCGTGCGCCGGGTCGCCCGGCAGGCCGGCCATGGGGCGCCGTTGATCGGCGCCGTGCAGCTCGGCGGCGAGGACTCCGCCTTTCCCGATCTGGGACCCAACCCCGAGCCCGCGACGAGGGATGCCGCCGACGCCGGTGCGCAGGCCGCGGCCGCCGGACGCCGGCTCGCCGTCGCCGGCGTGCGACTGACGTTCGCTCCGGCCGCCGACCTCGCGTCGGGCGGCGGGGCCTGGGAAGGGCGCGGGTTCTCCGATCAGGCGGCCACCGTGGCCGGCGACGTGCGCGCCGCGGTCGACGCCTACCGGCATGCGGGCATCGCCGCCGCGGTCGGGCACTTCCCCGGCGAGGGCGGCGCGTCCGGTGACCCGGGCGTCGGGCCGGCGACCGTCGGGCTGTCGCTCGACGAGCTGCGCGCCGCTGATCTCAAGCCGTTCGCGGCGGTGGCGCACACCGTGCCCGCCGTGCAGATGTCGGGCGCGATGTACGCGGCGTGGGACGGCGTCACCCCGGCCACGCTGCTGCCCGAGGCGGTGGCGCTCCTGCGCCGCCAGGGCTTCGGCGGCGCGGTCGTGAGCGCGGACCTCAACGCCGTCACCGCCGTGACCGGCGGCAGCGCCGCCCAGGCCGCCGTCGAGGCGCTCAAGGCCGGCTGCGACCTGCTCTACGTCCCCGGCGACGCTGCCGACCAGGAGGCAGCGCGTGCCGCCGTCGCGACCGCGATCCGCCGTGGCGACGTCAGCGCCGCCCGCGTGCGCGACGCGCTCCTGCATGCCGACGTGCTGCGCCGCGAGTTCGCCGGCCCGTAGCGCCTGGCGCGCGCCGCCACCCGGGCGTCAGCCGGCGGCGACGTGATCGGCCGGCGCAGCGTCCCGGCGACCGGCCGGCTCGGGGCAGGCGGGCAGCGTCAGCACGAACGCGGCGCCGGGCGTGGGGCGGTGCTCGGCCGCCAGGTCGCCACCCATCCGGCGCGCCAGGCCGCGCCCGATCGGCAGCCCGAGGCCGAACCCGTGCGCGCGCTCGCCGCCCTCGCCCCGGGCGAACCGGCCGAAGACCCGCTCCTCCTCCCCTTCCGCAAGCCCCGGGCCGCGGTCGACCACGTGCACGACGGCCACCCGGTCGTCGCCGCCGAGGACCACGCCGACCGCACCGCCGTCGGCGCCATAGCGCAGGGCGTTGTCCAGCAGGACCCGCATGATCCGCGCCACGGCGGGCGCATCGGCCAGCGCCCAGCCGGTGCCGTGCCCGCGCTCGAGCCCGAGCTCCACGCCGGCGGCATCTGCAGTCGTCGCGAACTCCGACAGCACCGAGGTGGTCAGCTCGCCGAGGTCGACGGGCTCGCGCTGGAGCGTGACGTCCCCGTCGAGCCGGCTGAGATCGAGCAGATCGGTGGTGAGCTGCGCCAGGCGGCGCGACTGGCGCAGGGCGGCGGTCGCCCTGCGGCGCGCGCCCTTGACGTCGGCGCGCGGCGAGCCAAGCTCCTCCTCGAGCAGCTCCAGCAGGCCCTGCAGCGAGGCGACGGGGGTGCGCAGCTCGTGGGAGGCGGTACTGAGGAAGGCCTGGCGGGCGCTCTCCTCCGCCTCCAGCCGAGCGCGCATCGCCTCCAGCGCGCGCGAGAGGTCGCCGACCTCGTCGCGCGTGGCGTCGACCGGGAGGGGCATGCCGATGGCGCCGTCCCCGAGCCGCCGGGCGCCACGATGCAGGCGCTCCACACGGCGCAGGAGCGGCACGGTCATCAGCGCGCCGAGGAGGATCGCGGCGGCGAGGCCGATGATCACCGCGAGCGGCAGCGCGCGCCGGACGACCGACGACGCCGCGTGACTGTCGTTGAGCGGCTTGCGCAGCACGAGCGTGAGGTGCCCCTCCTGGGTGAGCGCGCCGGTGACGACGATCGCCTCCTTCCCGTCCACGCCCTCGCGGACATCGCCGGCAAGCGCGAGGCCCGCTTCCTCCAGGCGCTCCAGCTGACCGGAGGCAGGGTCGAGGCGCTCAGGGTCGGTGTCCACCAGCGGGCGGCCCTGGCTGTCGTAGATGGCCACCCGCCCCCCGGTGCGGCGCGCCAGGTCGTGGGCGATCACGCGGAGGCGCGGGGAGCCGGGCTTCAGGTCCTCGGCGGCCAGCCCGGCCAGCGCGAAGCGTGACGTGCGCGCGAGCTGGCGCAACGCGTGGATGCGGTCGTCGGTGATCCTGTGCTCGAGCGGCGGGACCAGCGCGACGACCGTCCCGGTGATGCTGGCGGCGCTGGTCAGGAGGAGCGCGAGGACGACCTTCCAGCGCAGGCTGAGCAGACTCGCCCAGCGCATGGCTCAGTGCCCGAGCCGGTAGCCGGCGCCCCGAACCGTGACGATCGGCTCCGTGGCGCCCCCTGCCGCGTTGAGCTTCTCCCGCAGGTGGTGCACGTGGACGTCGATCGCCCGGGGATCGCGGAACGCATCGTCGCCGAAGATCGCGCGCAGCAGGTCCTGGCGTGAGAGCATCCGGCCGTCCGCCTGGAGCAGCGCGCGGAGCACCTCGAACTCCGAGTAGGTCAGATGCAGGTCCACGTCGCCGACGGACGCACGACGGGCGTCGGCGTCGAGCGTCAGGGCGCCGTGCTGCAGCACCGCGCGGGGAGTGGCCGTGGGGCTGAGGCGCCGGAGGACCGCCCGGACCCGGCTGCGCAGCTCGGCGACGCCGATCGGCTTGGTGACGTAGTCGTCGGCGCCCGCCTCGAGCGCGAGCACGACGTCGGCCTCGGCGTCACGAGCGGTGAGGACCAGAACGTGGAGGTCGTCGAACCCCGCGGCGCGCAGCCGGCGGCAGACCTCCACGCCGTCCGGGCCGGGCCCGAGGCCGATGTCCAGCAGGAGCAGGTCGTAGGGGCGCTCGGCCAGCGCGTCGAGCGCCGCGCGACCATCGGCGGCGTCGTCGACGCGGTGGCCGTCGGCCAGCAGTGCGCCCGCCATCACCTCACGCAGGTCGTCGTCGTCCTCGACGACCAGCACCCGGCCGGCGCGGACGGAACCTGAAGCGGCACGGATGTCGTCCACGGTCTGCATCGCAGCCGCATCCCAGGGTACCGACCTCAGGATCGCCACGGGCGGAGCACGCCATCCCAACGCCATCCCAACACGCGGGCCACGGGTCTCCAAGGATGCCTTCGCGACCGACTCAGCCGCTGAGTCGAAGCTCCGGGCCCGTCCACGAAAGGACTCCGGCCCATGCACCGAGACCCCGTGCCCGAACTCCGCCGTCCCAGCCCCTCGAAACTGAGTGGTCTCTCCATCGTCCTGCCGTGCTTCAACGAGCAGGAGAACGTCGCGACCGCCGTGCGCGAGGCGACCGCCGCCGCCGAGCTGGTCGCTGACGCGCACGAGGTCATCGTCGTGGACGACGGCAGCAGCGACGGCACGCTCGATGCGGCGCTGGCCGAGGCCGTGCTGGACCCGCGCGTCCAGGTCGTGGTCCACGAGGTCAACCGCGGCTACGGCGCCGCGCTGCGCAGCGGGATGGGGGCCGCCCGGTACGAGTGGATCTTCCTGACCGACTCGGACCTGCAGTTCGACCTGCGCGACCTGCGCCTCTTCGTCCCGCTGACGACGTCGCACGACCTGCTGATGGGCTTCCGCATGCGGCGGCGCGACCCCTGGCACCGCCGCGTCAACGCTCGTGCCTGGAACTGGCTCGTGCGCCGGACGCTCCACGTGCCGGTCGGCGACGTCGACTGCGCGTTCAAGCTCATCCGGCGCGACCTCGTGGAGCAGCTGACGCTCACCGCCGAGGGCGCGACGATCAGCCCCGAGCTGGTCGCCAAGGCCGACCACGCCGGCGCGCGGATCTGCGAGCTCGGCGTGCATCACCGGCCCCGGGTCGCCGGACAGCAGTCCGGAGCCAACCCCCGGGTCGTCGCTCGCGCGATGCGCGAGCTGCGCGAGCTCCACGGCGAGCTGGCGAGAACACCTGCGCCGGCTCCCGCTCCGGTCCCCGCGCCGCAGACGCGGCCGGTCCGGACCTAGAGCCGCCGACAAGCGTGGCGGGCACCGCAACCACCCTCCCCGGTGCGGCGCGCGGTCGGGCGGCGGCGCTCAGGCGTCTTCCGCCCGCCGCGCTGCCCGTCGCGATCGTCGGCCTCGCCGCGGCGCTGCGGCTGATCGCGCTGGACCGGATCACGCCCAATCCGTTCTACGACGCGGCCGTGCGCAGCATGTCCCAATCGTGGCGGGCGTTCTTCTTCGGCGCGCTGGACCCGGGCTCTCGCGTGGCGATCGACAAGCCGCCCGTGGATCTGTGGCTGCAGGTCGCGAGCACGAAGCTCCTGGGGTTCACGACCCCCGCCCTGCTGGTGCCCGAGGCGCTCGCCGGGACGCTCTCGGTCCTGCTGCTGTTCGACCTGCTGCGGACGCTGTTCGGGCGCCGCGCGGGCCTGGCCGGGGCGCTGGCGCTCGCGGTGCTTCCCCTGTCGGTCATCACCGCTCGCAGCGACACCATGGATGCCGTGATGACCGCGCTGGTGATCGGCGCGGGCGCACTCGTCGCACGAGCGATCCGTCACGATCGCCCGCGGCTGCTCATGGCGGCCGGTGCGCTGATGGGCCTGGCGTTCGACGTCAAGCTCTTCGAGGCGCTCGTCGCGGCGCCGCCCATCGCGCTGCTGTGGTGGCTCGGCGCCGGCGGCTCGCGCCGGGCCCGCCTGCGGGCGGCCGGGGCCGCCGGGGCGGCGCTGCTCGCCGTGGCGCTCGCCTGGCCGCTGGCTGTGACGGTCGCCCCCGGCCCGCACCCCTGGGCGCTGGGATCGACGGACGGCTCGGTGTGGAGCTCGATGTTCGTCTACAACGGCGTGGACCGCGTGCGGGGGCAGCCGGCCGTGCGCGTGCCCCCGGCCCCGCGGGACCCGCGCCCTCCCACCGCGCCCACCCGCCGGCAGCGTGCCGCGGCGCAGGCCCGCCTGGTCCAGGCGCACCAGCAGGCGCTCGCCGCCGCTCCGGCGCCGCAGGGCCCGCTGCGGCTGCTCTCCGGCCGCGCCCGTCTGGGCGAGCGCTTCGGCCTGGAAGCAGCCGCCGCGCTCGCCGCGCTCGCGTTGGTGCTGGCCTTCGGCGCCGCGCGGCGTCTCGACCGGGTCCGGCGGGCGGGGCTGCTCGCGCTCGGTGCCTGGCTGGTCGGCGGCCTGGTGCTGTTCAGCGCGATGCGCGGGCTGCATCCGCGCTACCTCGAGGTGCTGGCGCCGGCGGTGGCCGGCTGCCTCGGGGTGGGTGTCGCGCTGGCCTGGCGGCGTGGGCGCGCGACCGGGGTGGTCGCAGCGGTGGCCCTCGCCGGCGTCCTGACGGCCTCTGCGATCACCGCGGTGAACGCCGTCCACGGCGGCGTGTCGGATTCCGGCCGGCCCGGCTGGATCACAACCACGCGTGTCGCGGTGCTCAGCCGGTACCTCCGCGACCACCAGGGCTCGGCGCATTACGAGTTCGCCTCGCTCGCGCCCGCCAAGGCCGCGCTGTTCATCGCCCACGACGGGCGCCCGGCGCTCGTCATGCAGGCCTATTACGGGCGTCCGATCGTGCCGGTGTCGCAGCTGGCGCGCGCGGTTCGCCGCGGCCAGGTGCGCTATGCCCTGGTCGGCGCCACCTGCACGCAGAGCTCCGGCGATCGGCTCACGGGCTGCTCAGCGGCCGCGCGTTGGATCCGCGCCCACGGCATCGACGTGAGCGCGCAGGCCGGTCAGCCCCACGCGGCGCTCGTGTACCGCCTCACCGCGGCGGCGGTATCGCGGCATGCGCCGCGAAGAAGTTCCACGTCCGCAAGGTAGCCGAGAACGGCCCGGGCGGCGACGGGAGCGTATGCGCCCAGCCGGGCCAGCTATGCGGCTCGCGGTCGATGCGCACGTGCACGACCTCGCTTCCCCCGGCGCAGCTCTGCCAGGCAAACTCCGTGACACCGGGTGAGGGCGCGGAGCGCCGGGAAGCGGCCTGGCAGCCGTCGATGTGCCGCCACATGCCCACGTAGTTCCAGGCGTTGCCGATGTGCTGTGGTCCCTTGCCTGCGTACGGGACCACCTGGTCGGCCATCCCGTGGATCTCCAGGATCGGCAGCGCCCGCGCCGGGTGGCAGGCGGGCAGCGTGCCGTAGCCACCGGCGACCGGGGCGATGGCCGTCAGGCGGTTGGCGAGGTCGCACCCGAGCCGGGCCGTCATCCCTCCGCCGTTGGAGACGCCGGTGGCGTACACGCGACCGCGATCGACACACGCGGTCGCCTCGATGCTGTCGAGCGCCATGCCCAGGAACTCGACGTCGTCGGGCTTGCCGGGCACCTCGCCGTTCATGTTCCAGAACGGCCGCGGCCCGAGCGCCGACGGATAGGCGACGAGGAACCGCGCGCGGTCCGCCAGGCGGCTGTAGCCGGAGTCCTCGGCGAAGTCCAGGCCGGTCTGCCCGGCGCCGCCGAGTGCGAGGACGAGCGCGAGCGGCGAGGTGTTGCCGCCCTTGGGGACGTGCAGGTAGACGACGCGGGTCACGCCGTCCTGGACGACGTTGATGGCGTGGTCGCCGGGGCTGAGCGCCGGACAGGCGCCGCTCTCAGGCGCGGCGTCGTTGGCGGCCGGGACGGCGAGCAGGCCGAGGACGACAAGCAGCGCGGCGAGCGCCGCGAGGCGGAGTCGGGTCATGCCGAGCAGTGCTCTGGCTCAGGCCACTCAGCGCGCGGTGGGCCGGAAGACCCAGTTGCGGCTGAGCAGGAAGGTCATCGTGGTCACCACCGGAAGGATGGCGATCTCACCGGCCAGACGCGGTACGGCTACCCACCCGACCGCGATGGCGACGCCCGCTGCGTTCAGTCCCAGCCCCGCCAGCTGGACGGCGACGTAGCGCGCCCCTGCCGCCGTGCCGTGCCGGGAACTGCGGAACGTCCAGCCGCGGTTCAGCCGGTAGCCGTTGAGCGCGCCGAGCGCGAACGCCACGGCCGAGGCCGCCACCGGCGGTGTCCCGGCGCTGACCAGCACGCCGTACGTGACGAGCGTGATCGCCGTGTTCGTGGCGCCGACGACGGCGAAGCGCGCGAACTGCGCGGTCGGCGGGCTCACTTGAGGAGGTGCTCGGTGTAGACGTGGTTGGCCTTGCCGACCGCCGAGCGCGTCGGGTAGTAGCCGATCGAGTGCACGAGCTTCGGCATCTGCGGGATGGCGCCGAGGGCGAGCCAGACGGTCAGCACGACGCACGCGCCCGCGAGCCAGCGCCGCCGGGCCAGTGCGGCGAACGGGAGGATCCAGCCCACGTACCAGGGCATCGCCCAGGCGAGCGTGACCACGGTGGCCAGCATGAGGGCGCCGCATGCGCCGACGAGGGCGTCGCGGCGCCGCGCCACCGCGATGCAGCACGCCGCCGCAGCGAGCGCCAGCAGCACGTGGCTGATCGTCAGCACGGCGGGCGTCACGCCCCCCAGGCCCGCCGCCACGGACACGACGCTGGGAATGCTGAGCGGCGTCGCGAGCCGGTCCTGGAGTCCGACCGCGGGCAGGTGCCCGGCGAAGACGGCGAGCACGATCACGCCCGCGCCGACGGCGGCGACCGTGGCTCCCGCGAGGCCGGCGGTGCGCCGCCGGGCGGCGAGCACCACAAGCGCCACGAGCGGCGCGGTGGAGACCTTGAGCGCCACGGCGGCCACCGAGGCGGCACCGCCGGCGGCGTCGCGGCCGGCGACCACGAGCGCCACCGCGCCCAGCGCGCAGAGCATCATGAGCGCGTCGTTGTGCGCCCCGCCGAGCCCGTAGACCAGGACGAGCGGGTTGAGCCCGGCGATGGCCAGCGCCCGCTGCGGCGAGCGCCCCAGGCGGCGCGCCAGCCACCAGACGATCGCCAGGCAGCCCAGCGACGCCAGCAGGATGATCACCTTGAACACCCAGTACGCGGTCGGCAGCGGCAGCGGGGCCAGCGCGTAGGTCACGAGCGTGAAGAGCGGGCCGTAGGGGCTGGGCAGGTGGTGCCAGTTCGAATAGATGTAGGCGGCGTCGTGCCGGGTGGCGATCGGCAGGACGACGTACGGGTTGAGGCCGGCGTTCGCGCCCGCCCGCCCGTAATGCAGGTAGTTGAAGAGGTCGGTGAGCGACAGCGGCGGGCTGAGGAGGTAGATGACGTGGAGCGCCACGAGCGTCGCGGCGATCCACGCCACCCGCACGCGCGGCGCCAGCGCCATCGCCACGAGCCAGCACACGAACAGGATCACCAGCGCCCCGACGAAGCGCGCCTCCAGCGTCACGCGGTCGGCCTTGAGCCAGGGCGACAGGCGGGCGAGCGGGCCGACCATCCACCCCGGGAATCCGTGGTGCGCGGGCCCCGACATGAACGACGGCCGCTCGGCGGCCGCGAGGACGATCACGAGCGACACCGCGGTGGACGCTGCGAGCGCGACCGCGCACGCGGCGCGCGCGCTGAATCCCAGCGCCGCGTGCGCGAACTCGTCCCGGCGATGGGGAGGAAGCGCGACGACGCGCGGAGTCGTCGCTTCGCCAGACATGTACCGCACCTTCTCGGTCGTGGCTCAGCCCATCACGAAGCGCACATTCGCGTCCGGTCCCGGCCGTGTTGGGACTGTGTTGTCCGCCGCGCCGCGGCCCCCACCGGATGCCGGCCGCTTGTCATCGGGGTCCCGGGGGTACGCTCCGGGCGCGTATGTCCGCGCCCGTCTCCCCCGTGCACCGCCCCACCGGGCAGACGTTCCGCCACGAGGCGTTCTTCTACGCGGGCGACCGCGAGTTCCTCGAGGGAACGCTGGGGTTCATCCGGGAGGGGCTCACGCAGGGCGAGCCCGTCATGGTGGCCCTGTCAGCGCCCAAGATCGCCCGGTTGCGGGCCGAGCTCGGCGCGGACGCCGGCCGGGTCCGCTTCGCCGACATGGCGGAGATCGGGAGCAACCCCGCCCGCATCATCCCCGCCTGGCACGACTTCGTCGGCGGGCGCCCGGCCCCCGACTGGCCGATCCGCGGCATCGGCGAGCCGATCTGGGCCGGGCGCACGGCCGCCGAGCTCGTCGAGTGCCAGCGCCACGAAGAGCTGCTCAACCTCGCCTTCGCCGACACCCCGGCGTTCCGGCTGCTGTGCCCGTACGACACGCGGGCGCTCGGCCCGGCCGTCATCGAAGAGGCCCGCTGCAGCCATCCGATCCTCGTCGAGGACAGGACGGAGCGCGAGAGCACCGACTACCGCGGGCTCCCGGCGGTCGCCGCCCCCTTTGACAAGCCGTTGCCCGAGCCTCCCGTCGCGCCGTCCGAGCTGGCCTTCGACATCGACACCCTGCGCGCGGTGCGGCGGATGGTGTCGCGCCACGCAGCCGCCGTCGGGATGAGCACCGACCGGACCGGCGACCTGATCCTCGCCGTCGACGAGCTGGCGACCAACAGCGTGCGCCACGGCGGCGGACGGGGCGTTCTGAGCGTGTGGCACGACGGCAGCGCGCTGATCTGCGAGGTGCGCGACCACGGGCGCATCGACCAGCCCCTCGTCGGGCGCCGCTGCCCGTCGACCGACCGTGCCGGGGGTTTCGGCGTGTGGCTGGTCAACCAGCTCTGCGACCTCGTCCAGATGCGATCGCTGTGCGCCGGCAACGTCGTGCGCGTACACATGCGCGACGCCTGACGGCTAGGCGGAGGTGATCGCCCGCCCCGCGTTACAGCGTGCGGCGCCCGACGAGCGCCTTGCCCAGCGTGACCTCGTCGGCGTACTCGAGGTCCGAGCCGACGGGCAGGCCCGAGGCCAGACGCGTGATCGTCACGTCCGGGGCGCGCTCGCGCAGAGCGACCGCGATGTGCAGCGCGGTCGCCTCGCCCGTGGTCGTCGGATTGGTCGCCAGCAGCACCTCGCGGATCTCGCCGGCCGCGACGCGCGCGTAGAGCTCGGCGATCCTGAGATCCTCCGGATCGATGCCGTCGATGGGAGACAGCGCACCGCCGAGCACGTGATAGCGCCCGCGGTACTCGTGGGTGCGCTCGATCGGGATGACGTCGCCGGGCTCCTCGACCACGCAGATGACCCCTGCGTCGCGCCGCTCGTCCTGGCAGATGCGGCAGCGCGGCTCGTCGGCGAGGTTGAAGCACACCTCGCACGGGCGGATGCGCTCCTTGACCTCTCGGATCGCGTCGGCGAGCCCGTTGGCGTCCTCGGGATCAGCGCGCAGGATGTGGAAGGCCAGCCGCTGGGCCGTGCGCTGCCCGATGCCGGGCAGCTTGCCCAGCTCGGTGATCAGGCGCTGGACGGACGGGGCGTACAAGCTCGTGTGGCGCCCGCCGGCTAGAAGCCGGGCAGGCCCATGTCGCCCAGGCCGCCCGCCAGACCGCCCATCTTGGAGGCGGCGAGCTCCTGCGCGGCGCGGATCGCCTCGTTGGTGGCCGCGAGCACCATGTCCTGCAGGAGCTCGGGGTCGTCGGGGTCGATCGCGTCGGGGGCGATGGTGATGGCCTTGACGATCAGGTCGCCGGAGATCTTGACCTTGACCATCCCGCCGCCGGCCGAGGCCTCGACCTCCTCGTCCTTGAGCTGCTCCTGCGCCGCCATCATGTCCGCCTGCATCTTCTGGACCTGCTTGAGCATCTGGTTCATGTTCGGCTGGGGCATCAGGTGCCGCCTTCCTCGTCGCTGACGTCGGGCTCGGGGACGATCTCCTCGGCATCGAACTCTGCCACGAACCGCGCGACAAGTTCGTCCTCGGACGGCGGCGGCGCGGCGACTCCGCCGGGCGCGACCTCCTCGGCCGCGCGCAGCTCGAAGCAGACGCGCAGGCCGCTGCCGGCCAGGGAGCGGATCGCCTCCTCGAGCGTGGTGCGGTTCTGGCGCCCGTCGGCCATCTTGCGCTTGAACGCCTCGTGCTCGGAGAAGGCGATGACGACCTCGCCGCCCCGCAGCTCGACCGGGCGTGCTTCCGACAGCAGAGCGCCCAGGAGCTGGTTCTCGGCGCGCACGGTCTCGAGGACCGCCGGCCAGAGGCCCTGGAAGGCGTCGATGGTGGGTTCGGCCAGGGCGACCGTGGCCATGGAGCGCGCCGGCTCGGGGTCGGCGACCGCAACGGCCGACGCCGCGTGCGGGGCGCGAGGGCCGGCGTGCGGAGCTGCCGGAGCCGGCGGCGCGGGTGGCGGAGCAGGCGAGGTCGCCGCC
>JAOPZW010000214.1 GCA_025963905.1 Solirubrobacterales bacterium
GCCGCGCTGGACAAGCGCCAGCACGCGATCGAGGAGTCGATCGAGGTCGCCGAGCGCACCAAGGCCGAGGCCGAGCAGCTGCTCGCCGAGTACCGCGAGCGCCTCAAGGAGGCCCGCGCGCAGGCGGACGAGATCGTCGTGCGCGCGCGCAAGGCCGCCGAGGTCCACGAGCGCGAGACGATCGACGAGGCCAGGGTCAAGCGCGAGGAGCTCATGGCGCAGACGCGGCGCGATATCGAGGCCGAGACGCGGCGCGCGATCCAGGAGATCCGCAACGAGGTCGCCGACCTGACGATCCTCGCCACGGAGAAGGTCACCCGCAAGACCCTCGACGAGGCCGATCAGAGGCGCCTGGTCGAAGAGGCCATCGGCGAGCTCGACTTCTCGTCGCTGAGCGGAGAGCACGCCCGCTGATGGAAGAGATCGCCCGGGTCTACGCGCGCTCGCTGTTCGACGTGGCGCGCGAGCAGGACAAGCTCGAGGTCATCCGCGAGCAGCTCGGCGAGTTCGCCGACGCGCTCGCGGGCAGCCATGAGCTGGAGGTGTTCTTCTTCTCCCCGTACTTCTCGACGGAGGAGAAGAAGGACGGGCTGCATCGCACCGTCGAGGGCGCGGACGAGACGCTCAACAACTTCCTCGAGCTCCTGCTGGAGAACCACCGCATGCCGGTCGTGTTCCGCGTCCGGCGCGAGTTCGACCGCCTGTGGGAAGAGGCCAACGACCTGCTCCCCGTCCAGATCACCAGCGCGGTGGCGCTCGACGAGTCCGTCAGCCGGCGCATCGGCGACGAGATCGGGCGCCAGACCGGCAAGCAGGTCCAGCTCACGAGCACCGTTGACCCGGATGTCATCGGCGGCATCGTGCTGCGCGTCGGGAACTCGATCCTCGACGCCTCGATCCGCAACCGACTCGAGACCCTTCGAAAGCAAGTCGCCAAGGGCTGACCCCCTTCTAGGAGCACACTGAACTCATGCAGATCAAGCCCGACGAGATCACCAGCATCCTCAAGAGCCGCATCGAGGGCCTCGACGCCGGCAGCGCCGAGCTGACCGAGGTGGGCACCGTCCTCTCGGTCGCCGACGGCATCGCGCGCGTCCACGGCCTGGAGAACGCCATGGCCTTCGAGATGCTCGAGCTGCCCCACGGCGTCACCGGCCTGGCCCTCAACCTCGAGTCCGACAACGTCGGCGCGGTGCTGTTCGGCGACTGGCCGAAGGTCGTCGAGGGCGACACGGTCAAGCGGACCAACCACCTGCTGGACATCCCCGTCGGCGAGGAGCTGCTCGGGCGCATCGTCGACCCGCTGGGCAACCCGCTCGACGGCAAGGGCGACGTCAACACCACCGAGACGCGGCCGGCCGAGTTCAAGGCGCCCGGCGTCGTGCAGCGCCAGCCGGTCAAGGAGCCGATGCAGACGGGCATCAAGGCGATCGACTCGATGATCCCGATCGGCCGCGGCCAGCGTGAGCTCATCATCGGCGACCGCCAGACCGGCAAGACGACGATCGCGATCGACACGATCATCAACAACAAGGACGCGGGCATCGTCTCCGTGTACGTCGCCATCGGCCAGCGCATGGCCACCGTGGTGGCGCTGGCGGAGACGCTCGCCGAGAACGGGGCACTGGACAACACGATCATCGTGGCCGCCGCTGCCAACGAGGCCGCGCCGATCAAGTACATGGCCCCGTACGCGGGCTGCGCGATGGCGGAGTACTTCCTCTACAAGGGCGGCCACGCCCTCTGCGTCTACGACGACCTCACCAAGCACGCCTACGCCTACCGCCAGATGTCGCTGCTGCTGCGCCGCCCGCCGGGCCGCGAGGCCTACCCGGGCGACGTCTTCTACCTCCACAGCCGCCTGCTCGAGCGCGCGGTGAAGCTCAACGACGACCTCGGCGGCGGCTCGCTCACCGCGCTGCCGATCATCGAGACGCAGGCCGGCGACGTCTCGGCCTACATCCCGACGAACGTCATCTCGATCACCGACGGCCAGATCTTCCTGGAGCCCAGCCTGTTCTTCTCGGGCGTGCGCCCGGCCATCAACGTCGGTATCTCGGTGTCGCGCGTCGGTGGCGCCGCGCAGATCAACCCGATGAGTAAGGTGGCCGGCCGCCTGAAGCTCGAGCTGTCGCAATACGGCGACCTCGAGGCCTTCGCCCAGTTCTGCTCGGACCTCGACGCCGACACCCAGCGCACGCTGGCCCGCGGCGAGCGCCTCGTGCGGACGCTGAACCAGGGTGAGCGCCAGCCGCTGCCGGTCGAGGACCAGGTCGTCCAGGTCTTCGCCGCCACGAACGGGTTCGTCGACCGCATCACCACCGACCGGGTGCCCGAGTTCCTGCGCCAGCTGACCGAGCGCATGCACGCCGAGGCGGCGGACCTGCTCGAGAAGATCCGCAACGGCGAATGGTCCGACGAGATCCAGGAGGCGCTGCGCAACGCCGTCGGCGGCTTCGCGGACGACTTCGGCTACGACCTCGACGAGGAGGGCCAGCCGCTGACCGACGAGGTCGGTGGGACGACGCGCGAGCAGGAGGGGATGCGCCGTCGCGACACCGGTGACGAGGGCGAGGGCGAGGCGGCGCCGACGGAGCGCGCCGAGCAGCAGGAAGAGCAGGAGGCCGCGGCCACCGCCTAGCGGCGCCGCGGACATCCCATGGCCTCACAGCGTGACGTCAAGCGGCGGATCGACTCGATCAAGAACATCCGCAAGATCACCCGCGCGATGGAGATGGTCGCCGCGGCGCGCCTGCGCCGGGCCGAGCAGCGCATCGCCGCGCTGCGGCCCTACGCGGGCGCCATCCGGCGCATGACCCGCCAGGCGGCCGAGGCGGCCGG
>JAOPZW010000239.1 GCA_025963905.1 Solirubrobacterales bacterium
ACCCACCGGCTCGGGCCCGATAACGCGACCCTGCGGGTGAGGACGTTCCGCGAGGGGATCGCGTCCAAGGCCGGCCACGATCTCGTCATCGACGTCACGCGGTGGGAGGCGACGCTCACGGTCGGCGAAGACCCGGCGCAGTCCGCGGTGGAGCTGAGCGCGGACCCGCGCTCGCTCCAGGTTCGCGAGGGGGTGCGCGGCGTCAAGCCGCTGACCGACAAGGACCGCGCCGAGATCCGCCGGAACATCGACGCCAAGGTGCTGGGCGATCGCCCGATCGGCTTTCGCTCGGACGCCGTGGAGCTCGCGGGCGACGGCCTCTCGGCGCGCGGGGACCTGACGATGGCCGGCGCCACCCGGGCCGTCAGCGCCCGGCTCGCCCTGTCGCCCGACGGCCACGTCACCGGAACCATCCCGCTGACGCAGAGCGAGTGGGGCATCAAGCCCTACCGGGGGCTGATGGGCGCGCTCAAGGTGCGGGACTCGGTCGAGGTCGTGCTGGACGCGCAGCTGCCGGCAGGCTGACGGTCCGTCAGCCGGCCGGCTCGGCGTAGCGCGCGACGGTGAACCCGATGAGCATCGGGACGTGCACGGCGAAGACGACGAGCGAGAGCGTCAGCACCACGAGCGGGCCGCCGCTGAGGTGGTCGCGCAGGAAGGCGTACTCGATCATCCCCGCGACGGTCGCGTAGGCCAGCAGCGCCCACTTCGCGACCTCGAAGAAGCGCCCCCAGGCGAAGCCCTCGACCCGGCTCAGCGCGAAGAGGTTGCCGGCGAGCAGCAGCGCCGAGGCGACCAGCAGCGCGACCGCGGGCCCGAGCGCGACGTGCTGGGGCAGGTGCGCCGAGAGGTAGATGCCTGCGGCGACGATCAGGGCCAGCGAGGCCATGCCGACCTGCGTGACCGGGGGCAGCCTGCGCTCGGTCATCCCGTCGCAACCTTGGTCATGATCACGAACGTCGCCACCTGCATCACGCCGAGCACCCCTGCGGTGTAGATGAAGCGCTTCATGAGCTGCTCGATCACCGCCGGGTTCGGGCGCGGCTTCTTGAGCTCCACCAGCACCGCGATGTTCGCGGGCTCGAGCAGGCCCAGCGCGATCACCGCCATGCAGCCGACGACGATGTAGCTCGCGACGATCCAGCCGTGATTGACGTACGAGCTGTCCACGGTCCCGAGGCGGCTTCCCAGCTGCCAGCCGGCCGCGAGCGTGATCGTCACCACGGTCGGCATGATCAGCACCATCTTGGGCATCAGCCGCGTCGTGAACTCCACGCGCGCGGGGACCGACATCTTCCCCATGATCGGCCCGAGCACGAGTCCGAGGAACAGGTCGATGATGGTCCACGCCGAGCCGAACACGACGTGCAGGAAGTCCAGCGGCCAGAGCTTGTTGACGGCGATCGCGACGATCAGCGCCACGAGCGCGACCGCGACGATCGGCAGCCCCTTGCGCGGGACGATCTCGAACTCGGGGCGCTGGATCGCTGCCGGGGCAGCGCCGGGCGCGGCCTGCGGGGCGGGTATGGCGACGTCGGACATCGCGCGATCTAACCGCGACAGCACACCGGATGCAAGTCCGGCGGTCACGCCCGGCGGCGGGGCGCGAGGGCGGGCCCGGCAGGCGCTTACGGCAACGCGCGCCGCGCCCGCTCGGCGATGGCGTCGCGTAGGTCGCCGAGCCGGGCCTGGCGGCGCAGAAGCGCCAGGCGCTTCTCACGCGTCAGGCCGTCATCGGCGAGCTTGTCCGCAACGCCTGCCAGTTCCTTGAGCACCTTGGACTGATCGAGAGGTCGTCGCATCCGTTGAGTATCCCACCCCGGGGCGTCACCAGTGGGCGGCGCCGACCGGGACGCGGCGCCCTTCGGCCACGACGACGGTCAGCGGGAGGCCGAGGGCGTGCACCCGTCGCGGCAGATCGCGGCGCAGCCAGTGCGAGACCCGCTCGGGCAACGTCGAGATGATCACCTCGTCGAAGTCGCCGGACGCCACCGCGTCGCGGACCGCGATGAACGGGTCGACGTCGCCGATCTTCGCCTCGACATGGTCTCCGCACGCCCGCTCGAGCAGCGGCACGGCGAGCTCGATGACGATCGCCGCCCGCTCGGTCTCGGGCTCCCAGTAGTCGCGCGGAACCAGCAGCGTGAACCGGCATGGCCCCTGCTTCGCGCGCTCGGCCACGGCATCCAGCAGGCGGGGTGTCGCCGCGGTGCGATGGGCCACGATGAGGACGCTGGCCCCGGACATGCCGTGGGCTTCAGCCATGACACTCAGGGTACGCCGTCGGACGCCGGTTGTCAGCCGGCGGCTGAGGCGACCGCCGCTGCGCGGGGAGCGCCGGTCGCCGGCAACGTCACGGCGGCCGGTGTGCCGACGCGGACCTCGGCGAGCGCCTCGCCGACGTGGACCTCGAGGACCGCGGTGCCCGCGCGCGCGGTGACCTGGCGGGCCTCGCCCAGCGCCCGCTCGATGTCCGCCTGGCGGGCGCCGCAGGCGACCAGGAACCGCCGCGCGCGGCCGTCGCCGACCATGGCGGCGTCGACCTCGAGCTCCTCCATCTGGAGGGGCCCGCCGTCGGCGGCGCCGGGCAAGGGCGCGAGCAGGCACGCCGCCATGTCGTCGGGGTGGTGGTCGCTGCCCCGGACGATCCTCGCCAGCAGATCGCGCGCCTCGCCCTGCGCGCCGACCGCCCCCAGCTCCCGGGCAACGCCGTCGGGTCCGAGGCGTGCCGAGCCGAGCATCACGTCCGCGAGCCCGTCGGTGTGGAAGCACGCGGCGGCGCCGGGCGGCAGTCCGATCGTCGTCTGACGCCGGCCCGTGGGTGCCCCGGCGCCGATCGGCGGCGACGAGGAGACGGTGACGGGCGTGTTCGCGATCCCGAGGAGCACCGGGGGCCAGTGGCCGGCGCAGGCGAACGTCAGCCGGCCGGTCCCCGGATCGAAGATCGCCACCCCGACCGTGACCATGCGCCCGCCGAGCTGGGCGTCGAGCACGTCGGAGGCGATCCGCAGAGCCGTCCGCGGCGCCAGTCCGGCCTCGAGATAGGCCCGGACGCTATAGCGCACGAGCGCGGTGATCGGCACGACCTCGCGTCCATGGCCGGCCACGTCGCCCACGAGCACCGCGGTCCGGCCGCCGGGCAGCTCGAAGGCGTCATAGAAGTCGCCACCGGCGGCAAGCCCCTCCGCCGGCCGGTACGCGACCGAGACGCGCGCGCCGCCGATCCTGCGCGGCAGGTCGGGCAGGAGCGCGGACTGCAGCACGCCGACGTCGGCGGCCAGCCGGCGGCTGTGGCGACGCAGCCGGCGGGCGCGGCGGGTCTGGGTCAGGGCGGCGGCCGCGAGGGCGAGCCCCACGGCGGCGAGGGCGGCGAGCGCGATGAGCACGCGGCTGGGGATCACCTCGAGGACCCGCACGACGCTCCGCGTCAGCGGTGAGCCGGGCTGCGCCCTCGCCGGCGTGGCCTGGTGGCGGGTGGCATGCCGAGCCGGCCGAGATCGGGTGGCGGTCGGCGCCTTGACCACCGCATGGCGAGCGGCGACGACGGGCACTGGCGTCACGGCGGCCCGCGGCGGCGCCTTGGGCCGGACCAGCGCCTGGGCAGGGTGGGGACGAGCACGACTGGCACTGCGATGCACCGGCGCCGGGGACGGGGTGACCTTTGCGGCCGGCGCCGGGGCCGGTGCCGGCGCCGGGGCCGGGGCCGGCGCC
>JAOPZW010000256.1 GCA_025963905.1 Solirubrobacterales bacterium
GCAACTGGCGCGAGGGCGCGTACGCCGACGGCACGCCCTACGCCTTCACCTGCCCGGGCGCGCCGCGCTACCGCCACCAGTGGCACTGGGACTCGTGCTTCAACGCGGTCGCCTGGGCGCGGTTCGACGCCGCCCGCGCGCGGGCGGAGCTCCGCACGATCCTGCGCTCCGGCCGCGGCGACGGCTTCCTCCCGCACACCGTGTTCTGGGATCGCCCCGCCCGCTGGCGCCGCGCCCCGCTGTACGCCACGCTGCGGATGCGCGGCGATCGCGCGACCGAGTCGATCGGGCCGCCGCTGCTGGCCTGGGCGTGGGAGCGCGTGGCCGCAGCGTCGCCCGGCGAGCCGGGCTTCGCGCGCGAGGCGCTCGGCGACCTCACCGCCCACCTCGACTGGCTCGCCCGCGAGCGCGACCCCGACGGCGACGGTCTCCTGACCATCCTGCTGCCCGACGAGTCGGGCCTCGACGACAGCCCGAAGTACGACCCGGTCTTCGGCGGCCTGGCCCACCACCGCCCCGGTTACGCGCGCCTCGTGCAGCGCTGTCGCCGGCTGGGCTGGCGGGCCGACCGCGTCACCGCCGCCCACGACGAGCACCTCGAGGATGTGTGGGTGAACGTCTGCTATGCGCTGTCGCTGCGGGCGATGCGCCGGCTCTCGGGGGACGACCGCTGGAGCGCCCGCGCGGCCCGGACCGAGGCCGCACTGCTCGAGCGCTGCCTGGACCCGGGCACCGGGCTCTTCCTCGACCTCGCCGGGCGGGCAGAGACGCCGGTGCGGGTCTCGACCTGGTCGGCGCTGACGCCGCTGCTGCTGGAGGGCCTGCCGAACGCGGTCCGCCGGCGGCTGGTCGAGGAGCACCTGCTGGACCCCCGGCGCTACCGCGCCGCCTGCGGGATCCCGTCGGTGGCGATGGACGAGCCGTCGTTCCGCCCGGGCTTCGACCTGTGGCGCACCTGGCGCGGGCCGTCCTGGACCAACGTGACGTGGCTGCTCGCGGGGCCGATGCACGACCTGGGCTACGAGGCGGAGGCCGCGCGGGTCCGGCTGTCGCTGGCCCGCGCCGCGCGGGCGCACGGCCTGCGGGAGTACTACGAGCCGCGCACGGGGCGCGGGCTCGCCGCGCGCGACTTCGGCTGGTCGGCGCTGGTGGCCGACCTCGCTGCGCCGGGCGAGCGGTGAGCGCTCCGGGCCGCTGAGGCCCGGCGTACGCCCCCGCACCGTCGCGGGGGCGTACGCGGAGGGCTCAGCTCGTCGGAGCGGGCGCGATCGTGCTCACGTCCTTCGACTGCGGGATCCGCCACTTGCCGTTGCTCGCGGACTTCGGGCACCCGCGCGGGCGGCCGAGGTCGAACGGGCCGGCGATGGCCTGCGTGACCTTCCCGGTGGAGTCCGCCGACGCGTACACGACCGTGAGCAGCGGGTCGACCCGCGGCTCGGCGCAGAGCTTCTCGTCGATCGAGAACTGCCCGACCGCGATGTCCCAGTTGCCGCCGTAGGTGCCGACGCAGTTCACGCCGTAGCCCGGCAGGTCGCCGCTGCACGAGAACGAATCGGTCGGGACGACCTGCTTGGTGGCCGGATCGAGACCGAAGACCTCGGTCTCCATGCTCTGGACCGCGTGATCGGACTGGATCTGGTACCCGGTGATGGGGTTCGAGCAGGCGAACGTGTACTTCACCTGAATGAGGGTCGGATCATTGGGATCCTTGTCGCCCTTCAGGGTATGGCCCTTGCAGATCGTCTCGTTGGGGTTCAGGCCGGCGCGCGCGCTCGGCGGATCCCCGGCGAGGAGCAGCACCGAAAGCCCTCCGAGCAGGAGCGCGGCCAGCGCGGCGAGGAGCGCCTTGCGTCGCAAGGACGTGACGGCGATGTTCAATGGGACCTCCATCCGTTGGTGCAGCCGCCGGCACGGGCGGCCGATTGCCGCGGCATCCTCGCCGGGGCCGGACCCCGACTGGTTACGAGGGAGTTGCCGACCCGTGAACGAGTTGTGATCGCCGGTTCAGCCGCCGGCGGGGGATCTGCCCCACACGTCCTCGCCGAAGCCGGCCTCGCTCTTGCGTCCCGCGTACCCCAGCGGGTCCAGCGAGAACAGGTCCTCGATCGAGCGCAGCAGCGCGAAGTGGTCGTACTCCGTGTCGTCGACCTTCCCCGCCTTGACGAACTTCGACAGCAGCAGCGCGCCGACGCGGCCGCCGCCGGGCGTCGTTCCCGGAGCGTTCGGATAGGCGGGCGGGAGCGCCGCCGACCCGCGCGCATCCGCGTTGGGCCCGTCGGTCGGGGCCTGGTCGAAGGTCACGACGACCAGGCCGCCGTCGGCGTAGGCCTTGGACGCGAGAATCGGGTCGAGCACGCCTTGCAGCCACGTGTCGGCCGCCGCGAGGCCGGCCGGCGCCCCGTCGGCGCACGGGGTGTCGCGGCCGTCGTGGCAGGCGTTGGGGACGATGTAGGAGAAGCTGGGGGTGCTCTGCGGGTCGGCCAGGTCCGGCGCCAGGCGATCCAGCCCCACGACCCCGGTCGCGCAGTCGGGCGAGTCGGTGATGGCGTGGAAGAACACGAACGGGTTGCGCCGCGTCAGGTACGCGTCGCCGGGCCGGGGCGCCGCGTAGGGATCCGCCGCGCCCGGGTCGGGATGGCGGCAGGACGCCGGCTGGCCCTCGGGCACGTTGCCCATGTCCTCGACGTAGGCCTTCCAGGTGCGCCCGGCGCCGGTGAGCTGGCCCGGAAGGGTCTGCATGGAGGCCGGGTACACGCAGCCGTTGCCGAGGAGCTGGCCGTCAGCCGCGGGCTTCGGCGCGCTCGGCACGAAGTCGGTGTAGGTGGAGCAGTCCGCGGCCGTGTCGGCGTTGGGGCCCTGACCGCTGAGCAGCGCGATGCCGTTGGCCAGCGAGCCGTGGGCGACCGCGTAGTAGTTGGGCACCAGCAGCCCCGTGGCCGGCAGGCCCTTGAGGTACGGGGTCGCGGAGGCCGGATCCATGGCCTCGTCGAAGCGGTGGTCGGCCAGCGCGATGACCCACACGTGCTTGACGTCCGGGTGGGTGGGTGCGGGTGGGGTCACCGGCGCCGGGGTGGACTTCGGCTGCGGCGCGGGGGGCGTGGTCACGACGGGCTGGGCCACCGGCGGCGGGGCAGCGGGGGTGGCCGCCGGCGCCGGGACGGGGGTGACGGGCGCCGGCGCCGGTACCTCGGGGAGCGGCGCGGGCCTCGGCGCAGCCGCGATCGGTGGCGCAGGGGCCCGCACCACGATGAGCGGTCGCGCGTCGGCGAGCGTCGCGTCGGCTCGCGGCCCGGCCATCGTGCCGGCGAACACTCCGAACCCGAACAGCGCGAGCACCGCCGCGGTGGCGACGCGCGGGGAGGGCGGCTCGAGCGCGGCGGGCAGCAGGGCCACCCGCCGATGCCGCTGCCGCTGGGCAGGCGCTGATTCCGGTGCCGGTGACAGCCGGAACGGCGCAGGCCCACGGCGCTCGCCGCAGGCCAGGCAGTAGCGCTGGTCGACGGCCAGCGGCCCGGCGCATCGGGCGCAGATGCCAAGGCTGGTGAAGTGCGGGTCGATCGCGGGCATGGCGGCAGCCCCGCGCGTATGCGGGTCCTGGCAGTCTGGAGGCCGCCGCGCCGGGCGATGTGAACCGCTGGTGATCGCCGAACGCCACGCTGACGCCATTCACCGCTTTTTCACGAAGCGGGCACCAGCCGTTCACAACTGTTCACCCCTGCCCGGCGATCCTGCGGCGGCCTGCCGGTCTACGGCCAAGTGCCCGGCGACCGGTCCCCAGAGAAAAGGAGTTCATCTTCATGTCTCGTCGCATCCGCCTGCTCGGCGTGACCGCGATCGTGGCGGCGGTCGCGGGCGCTGCGATTCCAGCGTCGGCCCTCGCCGTTCCAGTGATCACGATGAGCGGCTCGACCTCGGTCGCCCCGCTCGCCGCGCTTCTCGCCCGCGCCTACAACAAGCAATATCCGAGCCGCGCGAAGTTCCGCCTGGCGCAGGGCGGCTCGGACGTCGGCATCGCCGATGTCTCCGCCGGCCGCGTCTCGATCGGCAACTCGTCGCGCGACCCCAAGCCGAGTGACCAGGGCGTCTTCTTCAACAAGATCGCCAGGGACGCGATCTGCGTGGTGACGAACCCCGGCAACCCGATCTCCAACCTGTCCCAGGCCCAGATCCAGGGCATCTTCTCCGGAGACGTCCGCAACTGGCAGGACATCCCGGGCTCGGGCACGACCGGCTCGATCGACATCGTGACGCGCACCGCGGCCTCCGGCACGCAGGACGCCTTCCAGAAGATCTTCATGGGCTCCAAGACGATCTCGGGCTCGGCGGCCGCCAAGGCGTCCAACGGCCTCGTCCAGCAGGCGGTGCACTCCGACAAGAACGCGATCGGCTTCGTGTCGCTCGACTTCGTCGCCGGCGTGAGCCCGTCGGCCTACGAGGGCGTCGCGTGCAACCTGCGCAACGCGAAGTCCGGCGAGTACGGCGGCGTGCGCAACTTCTGGATGGTCACCCGCGGCCGCGCGACGGGCGCCGTGCAGAAGTTCATCTTCTGGGTGCAGAACAGCCCCAAGGCCCAGAAGATCGTCGGCACGCACTGGGTGCCCCTGAAGTAGATGTTGCAGCGGCTCAGAAAGCCGTGGCCGGACCAGCGCGCCGAGCGGACGCTCGGCGCGCTGGCGTCGGTCGTCCTCGTGCTCATCGTGCTGATGATCGTCTTCGTGGCGAGCAAGGCGATGCCGGCGTTCCAGCACAACGGGCTGAGCTTCTTCGGCTCGGGTGGCGACGTCGACCGGCAGATCGACGCGATGGTGAACACCGGCGCCAAGCCGGCCCCCGGCGACTACACCATCGGCGCATGGCCGCTCATCTACGCCACGCTGCTGACCACCGCCCTCGCCGTCGTCGGCGGCCTGGCGTTCGCGCTGCTGGCGGCGGTCTTCATCGTGGAGTTCGCCCCGCCGTCGCTGCGGCGCGTCGTCGTCCCGGTCGTCCGCCTGCTGGCGGCCGTGCCATCGGTGATCTACGGCCTGATCGGGATCCTCGTGCTCGTCCCGCTGGTCAACGACCACCTCATCTCGTCCGGACGCAAGCAGAGCGTCCAGTACGTCATCTCGCTCACGGGCACCGGGCTGCTGGTGGCCGTGGTGATCCTCGTCGTGATGATCACGCCGATCATGATCGCGATCATCGTCGACGCGCTCTACGCCGTGCCCAAGGGGTGGCGGGAGGGGGCCCTCGCGCTGGGCGTCAACCGCTGGCGGGCGATGTGGACGGTGTCGGTGCGTGCCGCCCGGCCCGCGATCATCGCGGCGGTCGTGCTGGCGTGCGCCCGCGCGCTGGGCGAGGCGATCATGCTCTCGATGGTCTCGGGGTCCAAGGGCTTCGCGCCCAACCCGATCGACGGGCTGACCTTCATCTTCGAGCCGCTGCGCCCGCTGGCGGCCACCATCGTCGAGGACGCCGACAGCATCAACGCCCCGGCGATGAGCGCCACCGTGTACGCGTTCGCCCTGCTGCTGCTGTTCTCGAGCCTCGTGCTGTCGCTGGCGGGCTTCCTCGCCAAGCAGCCGATGAAGAAGTACGGGATCCGCGTCTGATGGCCGCGACGGCTCCCCCCCTGCCCCAGAAGCGCCGGCTCGACAGCTCGCTCTCCTCATGGCGCTGGGGCGATCGCATCGGCTTCGTGGCGTGCTGGGCGGCGGGCATCGGGCTCTGCCTGATCGCCGCCGGCATCGTGCTCTACATGGGCTTCCAGGGCCTGAAGTACCTCGACGCGACGCTGCTCGTCACCCACCCCAACGTCGACACCGACCAGTCGAAGTCCGGCGGGTTCCTGGACCCGATCATCGGCACCGTCCTCCTGACGCTCATCGGCATCGCGATCGCCACGCCGATCGCGGTGGGGACCGCCGTGTGGCTCGTCGAGTACGGGCGCCCCGCCTGGCTCGCACGCCTCGTCGAGTCGGGCATCGAGGTCGTCGCCGGCACGCCGGACATCGTCATCGCGATCTTCGGCCTCGCCCTGTTCCAGAAGGGGCTGTTCTCCTGGATGTCGTTCAGCGCCGCGGGCGGCGCGGTGTTCGGGCGCTCGTTCCTGACCGCGGGGGCCATGATGTCGCTGATCGCGCTGCCGATGGTGTTCGGCGCGACGCGCGAGGGCCTGCAGTCGATCCCCGCCCACGTGCGCGAGGCCTCCTACGCGCTGGGCAAGACGCGCATCGCCACGATCCGCCGCGTCCTGCTGCCGGCCGTGAAGCCCAACGTCTCGACGGGGGCCGCGCTCGGCATGGGCCGCATCGCGGGCGACACCGCGATCGTGGTCGTCCTGCTGGGCGCGACGCTGCGCCTGCAGTCCGAGGGCGGCCTCCCGGTCCTCGGCACCCTGCGCGGGACCGGCAGCACCCTGACGAGCTACGTCTACAACAACTCGCCTGCGGGCGAGGGCGCCGCGCCGAACAGGGCCTACGCGGCGGCGTTCGTGCTGCTGCTGGTCGTCATCGCCCTCAACTTCGCCGTCGACGGCATCGCGCGCCGCGGCGCCAGGTACGGGCTCGAGAGCACGAGGCTCGATCGCCAGTGATCGGCAACGAGGAGACCCACGACGTGGAACGTCTGCTTCCCCCGCCCATCAAGCGCATCGTCGTCGACGAGCAGCTGCAACCGACGATCGTGCAGCCGCCGGTCGCCGACCCCGTCGCCGCCACCGGCCCCAGCGCCGGCGCGGTCCGTGCCGGCGCGCGGGCCCACCGCCGCGGCACGCCAGGCCCCGAGCGCATGACGCTGGACGGGCTCAGCGTCTCGTACGGGACCAAGCGCGCGGTCAACGAGGTCTCGCTGCCGATCCGCCAGGGCGAGGTCCTCGCGCTCATCGGCCCGTCGGGGTGCGGCAAGACGACGCTGCTGCGCACGCTCAACCGCCTGACGGAGCTGACGCCGACGGCTCGCCGCGAGGGCCGCATCCTCCTCGACGGCCAGGATGTCGACGAGCTCGAGGTGACGGCGCTGCGCCGCCGGGTGTCCATGGTCTTCCAGCAGCCCAACCCGTTCCCGATGTCGATCTTCGACAACGTCGCCTACGCCCTGCGCGAGCAGGCGATGAAGCGCCCCGGCAAGGCCGCGGTCGAGCCACAGGTCATCGACGCCCTGCGCCGCGCCGGCCTGTACGACGAGGTCAAGGACGACCTGAGCCGTCCGGCGCTGCGCCTGTCCGGCGGCCAGCAGCAGCGCCTGTGCATCGCGCGCGCGCTGGCCGTGCGCCCCGAGGTCCTGCTCATGGACGAGCCGTGCTCGGCCCTGGACCCGCGGTCGACCGCGGTGATCGAGGAGCTCATCCAGGAGCTGCGCTCGGAGCTCGCGATCGTGATCGTCACCCACAACCTCCAGCAGGCCTACCGCGTCGGGGACCACGTCGCCTTCATGTACCTCGGCGACCTGGTCGAGTACGGGCGCACCGAGCAGGTCTTCGCCGCGCCGCGCGCCCAGCGCACCCGGGACTACGTCGGGGGCGCGTTCGGGTGATCCGCGGTGTGGTCGCCGCTGCCCTGGCGTGCGCCTGCGCGGCGACCTCGCTGTCGGCGTGCGAGAGCACGCAGGACACCAGCGCCCGGCTGGCCAAGCGGGCCAAGGGCCTGGTCCACCAGCAGGGCCTGACGGTCGGGCGCGAGAACCCCGACGTGCTGGTGCAGACCACGGCCGTGGTGCACGACGCCAACGGGATCGCCGCCGTGGTCGAGCTGCAGAACACGGGGCCTGCCCAGGCCTCGCTGCCCGTGGCGATCGCGGTCGACGACGCGAAGGGCAAGCCGATCTTCCGCAACGACGCGCCCGGGCTGGACCCCTCGCTCGTCCAGATGCCGCTTCTGCGCAAGGGCGAGCGCGCCTGGTGGGTCAACAACCAGGTGACCGCCGCCGGCGTGCCCGCGAAGGTCGCCGCGCGGGTCGGCCAGGCGAGGGCCACGGCTCCCGCCGGCACGCCCGTCATCGAGATCTCCAAGGTGCACGTGGGCCGCGACGCCGACGGCATCTTCGCCGAGGGCATCGTCGCCAACCGCTCCAAGATCGCCCAGAAGCGCCTGACGATCTTCTGCGTCGCCCGTCGCGGGGGGCGCGTCGTGGCCGCCGGCCGGGCGATCATCGACCGCCTCCCGCCGGCGCCCACCCCCAAGCCCGCGAAGTTCACCGTCTTCTTCATCGGCAACCCGAAGGGCGCGCGCCTCGAGTTCGCGGCGCCGCCCACCGTCCTGAAGTGAGAGGAGCCGACATGGCCACCCACGACGTCCACGCGCCCCCCACCGTCAGCCACGGAGAGCCGTGCGCGGGCTGCGGCGCCCCGCTGGCGGCCGACCAGCGCTATTGCCTGGCGTGCGGTGCCCCCCGCAGCCCGGGCGTGCGGGCGTACGCTGCCCGCTCTGGCACGGCGACCGGGGTCACCACCACCACCGTGGCGAGCGCGGACGAGACGCCCGAGGCCGCTCGGCTGCGCACGAACCTCTCGGCGCTCGGCGCCCTGGCCTGCCTGCTCCTGGCGCTGGGGATCGGCGTCCTGATCGGGCGCGGCGGCGCCGACCGTGGCACCGTCAAGCCTGCCCCGGCGCAGGTCATCACCGTCGGCGCCGCAGCCGCGCCCGCAGCGACGACCCCGACGCCCGCAGCGACCACCACGACGCCCGCCGGCTCCGCGACGCACAAGGCCGCGAAGTCCAAGGCGCCTGCGGCGAAGTCCGCCAAGGGCTCCAAGGCGACGAACAAGACGACCCAGAGCCTCAACAAGCTGTCGGGCAAGGCGTACCAGAAGCAGGCGCAGAAGCTGCCGAAGGTGCTGGGCACCGGAGGCAAGGCGCCCCCCAAGGACAACAAGCCCGCCGCCGGCGGCGGATCCTTCCAGACCATCGGATGACGAACATGATCGACCGCCTCCGCCTCCGCCGTCGGCCGGGCACGCCCGCGGTGGCCGCCCCCGAGCCCGCCGGCGACCATCACGCCGAGCTGCGGGCCCGACGCGACGCGCTCGCCGAGCGCGTCGCGGAGCTCACGTGGGACCTCGGCGGCCTGACCTACGAGATGGCCATCCGCGATCACTTCCGGGTCGACGTGCTCGTGCGCCGCGCCGCCACGCTGCAGGAGGCCGACGCCGAGCTGGGGGAGTGCGAGCGGCTGCTCGCCGCCGCGGCCGAGGGCGTGACGGGCTCGTGCCGGTCGTGCGGCGCCCCGCACAGCCGCGGGGCGGCCTACGGCTGGACGTGCGGGCGGCCGATCCTGATGCAGGCCCGCCCGGCCGAGGCCGCCGCGGTCAATGGCGCCGGCGCTTGAGCGTGATCCCCTCGAGCACGTGGGCGACGGTCTCACACGCGTCGACGCTGGCCTCCAGCGACTCGAAGATGTCCTTCCAGCGGATCACGACCATCGGGTCGATGCCGTCGTGGAAGAGCGCAGCGACGGCGTTGCGGCTGATGCGGTCGCCCTCGTTCTCGAGACGGTGGATCTCCACCAGGTAGGGCGCCAGCTCGGCGCCGGTGCGCAGCGAGCGCAGCGCCCGCGCGACCTGCTCGCCGGCGCCCACGAGCACGTCGCCGAGCTGCGAGGCCTGCTCCATGCTGGCCTCGACCCCATAGATGCCGAGCGTGTCGGCGGTCTCCTCGGCGTGGTCGACGATGTCGTCGAGCGCGGTGGCCAGCGCGTAGCCGTCGGCGGGGTCGAACGGGGGCCGGGTGCCGGTGCCGCCGCCGTTGAGGCGGTGGATGATGTCGTGCGTGATGCGGTCGCCCTCGTGCTCGCACAGCACGAGGTCGCGGGCGAGCTCCGCACGCTCGGGATACTCGGTGAGCAGGTCGCGCAGCAGCAGGGCGGCGCGCTGCACGTTGCGCCCCGACTCCTCGAGGAGCTCGAGCACGTGGACGTCGATCGGGCGGCGGAGCAGGGCCATCGTAAAGGTCACCGTAGCCCGGCCACCGCACGGCGTGGCCGAGGTTCACAGGTCTTTCACGACCTGTTCACGGCCGGGTAACCGTGCCCCCGCGGGACGGGGGCGATCCTCTCACGGGATGGATGCGGCCCAGCGACACGACGACGTCATCCGCATCGGCGCGCTGGAGATCCGGGCAGCGGACGGCCTGGTCCTCGCCGGCGGCCGGGCGCTCACCCTCTCGGTCCGCGAATTCGGCCTCCTGGTCGCCCTGGCGCGCTCGGGTGGGGGCATCGTGCGCCGCGAGGACCTCTACGAGCGGGTGTGGGGCGGCGAGCTGCGCACCGGCGACCGCTCGATCGACGTCTACATCCACAAGCTCCGCGTGAAGCTCGAGGAGGCCCTGACCGACTGGCGCTTCATCCACACCCATGTGGGCTTCGGCTATCGGTTCGCCCCGGAGCCTTCACACCCTTTTCACAACGCAGCCACGAATCGATAACAGGCTGTCGACTGCTCGTTGTCAGCCTGCCCGCAGACAGGCAATGACACACATCAGAGGAGTCCTTGTGAAGTCCCAAAAGCTCATAGCCCTCGGCCTGACCGGCGCGCTCGCGCTAGGCGTGGCCGCCTGCGGCAGTGACAACAGCTCGAGCCCGAGCGCCTCCGGCTCCAGCTCCAGCTCCAGCTCCGGCGCCACGAAGGGCGGCACCATCAACGGTGCCGGCGCGACCTTCCCTGCACCCGTCTACAGCGAGTGGGCGGCCCGCTTCAAGGACAAGCAGGGCACGACCGTCAACTACCAGGCCATCGGCTCCGGCGGCGGCATCGCCCAGCTCACCGCCGGCACCGTCGACTTCGGCGCCTCCGACTCGGCCATGAAGGACGCGGAGATCGCCGCCGCCAAGAAGAAGGGCGATCCGGTGCACGTCCCGACCGTGCTCGGCGCGGTCACCGTCTCCTACAAGCTGAGCGGCGTCGCCAAGGGCCTCAAGCTCGACGGCGCGACGATCGCCGACATCTTCCTCGGCAAGATCACGAAGTGGAACGACCCGAAGATCGCCGCGAACAACTCGGGCGTGCAGCTGCCCTCGACGGACATCGCGGTCTGCCACCGCTCCGACTCGTCCGGCACGACGAAGAACTTCACCCAGTTCCTCGCCGCCTATTCGACGGCGTGGTCCGGTGGCCCCGGCTCCGACAAGACGGTGAAGTGGCCCACCGGCACCGGCGCCAAGGGCAACGACGGCGTCGCGGCCTGCGTGAAGCAGACCGAGGGCGCGGTCGGGTATGTCGAGCAGGCCTACGCGCTGCAAAACAACTTCACGACGGCCGCGGTGAAGAACAAGGCGGGCAACTTCGTCGAGCCGTCGCTGGCGGCCACGTCGGCCGCCGGTGAGGCCGCCAAGCCTCCGGCGGACCTGCGGTTCTCGACGATCGACGGCCCGGGCGCCCAGACCTACCCGATCAGCGCAGTCACCTTCCTGATCGTGTACCAGGACATGTGCAAGGCGGGTGTCGCGCAGAAGGAGGCCGGGCTCACGAAGGACTGGCTGAACTACGCCCTCGGCGACGGCCAGAAGATCGCTCCCGAGCTGCAGTACGCCCCGCTGCCCGCCGCCATCAAGCAGCAGGCGCAGGCCAAGGTCGACGCCCTGGTCTGCAACGGCCAGCCCCTGAAGGGCTAGCGGCAAGGCCGATCCATGGCAGCGGGGAGCATCTCAGCCACCGGCGACCGCCCCGACTTGGGGCGGTCGCCGGGCTCCCGCCTGGACCCGTGGATGCAGTACGTCCTCACCGGGCTGGCCGCGCTGATCCTCGCGCTGATCGGCTTCTTCTTCGTCCGGCTGTTCATCGAGGCCCGCCCGGCGTTCGACCGGTTCGGGTACTTCGGCTTCGTCTTCGACAACAACTGGGACGTGTCGAAGGGCCAGTTCGGCGCCTGGCCGCTCGTCGTGGGGACGCTCATCACCTCGGGCATCGCGCTGATCATCGGCGTCCCGGTCGCGATCGCCGCGGCGCTGTACGTCACGGAGCTGTGCCCCGTGCGCCTGCGCCAGCCCCTGACCATCCTGCTCGAGCTCCTGGCCGCGGTGCCGTCGGTGGTCTACGGCCTGTGGGGCATCTTCGTGCTCGCGCCCAAGCTCCTGCCCGCGGAGAAGTGGTTCAACGACACCTTCTCGTTCCTGCCCTTCGTGGGTGGGATCGTCTCGATCCCCAACTACTTCGTCGCCGGGCTCATCCTCGCGATCATGATCCTGCCGATCGTCAGCGCGATCGCGCGCGAGGTCATGGCGACGGTCCCGGTGGAGAACAAGGAGGCCGCGCTCGCGCTGGGCGCCACCCGCTGGGAGATGATCCGCATGGCGGTGCTGCCCTACTCGCGCGCCGGCATCTCCGGAGCGGCGATGCTCGGCCTCGGCCGCGCGATCGGCGAGACGATCGCGGTGACCATCGTGATCGGCAACGCGCCCGACATCGGCAAGTCGGTCTTCTCGCAGGGCTATACGCTGGCGGCCGTGATCGCGAACGAGTTCGGCGAGGCCGCCTCGGACCCGACCCATCGCGCGGCGCTCATCGCCGCGGGCCTCGTGCTCTTCGTCCTCACGCTGCTCGTCAACGCCGTCGCACGCGCCGTCGTCAACCGCGGCGTGCGCCGCGAGCGCATCGTGCCGCAGGGGATGGCCGGATGAGCGCCGGCCTCCCCGCCGTCGCGGGCCGCCGGCGCAACGCCGACCGCGCCGCGCGCGCGGGGTTGCTCGTGCTGACGCTCGTGGCGCTCGTGCCGCTCGTCCTCATCGTCTTGGAGCTGCTGCGCAAGGGCCTGGGCGCCTGGAGCTGGACGTTCTTCACGACGGACCCGACCGGGCGCTTCCTGGGCGATCCGGGTGGCATCCGCAGCGCCATCATCGGGTCGATCGTGATGGTCGCGATCGCGACCGCCATCGCGGTGCCGATCGGCATCGGCGTGGCGCTCTACCTCGTGGAGTACGGCAAGAGCAGCCGCTTCGCCGACGTCGTGCGCTATTTCGTCGACGTCATGACCGGCGTGCCGTCGGTCGTCTTCGGCCTGTTCATCTACATCGTGCTGGTCGTCAGCCAGATCGGCGGGACCTTCGCGGCGTGGAAGGGCTCGGTGGCGCTGGCGCTGCTGATGCTCCCGGTCGTGACCCGATCGGGCGAGGTCGTGCTCAACCTCGTGCCCGACGGGCTGCGCGAGGCCGCCCTGGCGCTCGGCGCGCCGCGCTGGCGCGTCGTCGCG
>JAOPZW010000270.1 GCA_025963905.1 Solirubrobacterales bacterium
CGCCCCCGAAGCCGCCGCCTCCGAAGCCGCCGCCTCCGAAGCCGCCGCCCGCACCGCCGCCCGCACCGGTGCGTCCGCTCGACGTGGACGAGCCGGCCGCCCCGGCGCCCGCGGCGGCGCTGGGCGACTGCACGTAGACCTGGTCGCCGGCCTTGACGCCGCTCACGATCTGCGTGCTGGTGTCGCCGACGACGCCGGTCTGCACGGGCGTCGTCACCTTCTTGCCGTTCTGGACGAGCGTGACGGTCGACCCGGTCAGGGCCTGCGTCGGGACGGTCAGGCCCGAGACCTGCGACACGATGATGTCGGCGGAGGCGCTCATGCCCGCGCGAGCGGTCGTGGAGCTCTGGTCGAGGACGATCGTCACCGGGTAGGAGACGGCGCTGCTCGAGCTCGACGACGATGACGACGACGACGAGAGGACGCCGACCGCGGCGACGTGGCCCGCGAGCTTCAGCCCGGAGACCGCGTTGACCGTGACGGTCGCGGCCTGGCCGACCTTCACCTTGCCGATGTCGGCCTCGCTGACGGAGACGTCCATCTTGAGGCGATGCAGCTGCGCGAGCGTGATGAAGCCCGAGCTGCCCGACGTGGACGTGGTCGCGCTGCCGCCGGAGCCCGAGGAGGACGCGCTGCCGTTCGCCGCTGCGCCGGAGGAGCCCGATGTGCTGCTCGGCGAGGCGCCCGAAGAGCTCGACGTGCTCGAGCCCGAGCCGACGCTCTGACCGACCGAGCCGGCGATCGCCGTGACCGTGCCGGGGACGGGTGCCCGCAGCTCCGTGTTGGTGAGGGCCTGCTCGGCGCTCGTCAGCGCGAGCTGGGCGCTGTCGACGGCGGCGGCAGCCGACGCGGCGCTGGCCGCGGAGCTGCTCGACGTGCCGGAGCTGCCCGCCGACGAGCCCGACGCCGAGGTGGTGCTCGCCGTGCCCGACGACACGCTCGCCTGCTGGTCCTCGGCGCTGGTCAGATTGGCCTGGGCCTGCGCGACGGCGACCTTGGCGCTGCTGTCGTCGATCCGGGCGAGGAGCTGGCCCTTGCTGACGTGCTGGCCCGCCGTGACGTAGATCTTCGTGACGGTGCCGCTCGTGCCGAAGTTCAGCTCGAGCTGGTTGGCCGGCGCGAGGTTGCCGCTGCCCGACACGGTCGACTGCACGACGCCGCGCGTCACCGTCACCGTGCGACCGGAGCGGGCGGTGGCCGCCGGCGCGCCGACGACGACGACTGCGGTGGCGATGGCGGCGGCGGCCAGCGCCGACAGGGCGACGAGCGCCAGGGAGGGACGGTGTCGGATGGAGTGGTTCATGGGCCCGGAGTCTCGGGGGCCCGCGTGAAAGCGGCGTGTGATGCGCCTGAAGGAAGGCTGAGTGTGCGGGGGCGCGCGTCCCTACGGCGTGCCGAGCACGCCCGGGCTCGCGCCCTGCATCTGCAGGCTGCACAGCAGCATGAGCGCCGCGTTCACCCGCGGATCCGCCGTGCCGGCCAGCGTCCGGCCGGTGGGACGCCCGCGCGTGGCCGCCTGTGCGGCGCTGGGCTGGAAGGCGCGCGGGGCGCGGCTCGCCGTGGCGCCCCGCAGGCGCCGGAGCGCGGCGCTCAGCGCCTGGGGTCGCCGGGCGAGCGATCGCGAGGCGACCGCGACGGCGGTCACGCGGCCGCGCTGGACGGCGAACACCAGCGTCCCCCGGCGGGTGCCCCGGACCCGGAGGCCGCCGCCGGCCGCACGCGTCCCGGACAGCGCTCGCGCGGGCGCTCCGACGCGGACGCCGCCTGCCGTGCGGCCGCGCGCCGTGCTGCCGACGAGCTCCACGGTCCCCGAGCGGTCCAGCTCGGCGACGTCGGCGGCGCGCTCGTTGCCGGCGCCCCGCACGCACCACGTCCACACGCGCGTGCGCTCCTGCGGCTGCCCCGCCCGGCGCAGCAGCGCCTGCCACCCGTCGCCGAGGCGCAGTCGCCCCAGGCCTCGCGACATGACCTGACTGTTCGGTGACGTGCAGCTCGGCGCAGGGATCCCGTCCGCGCGCTCCCACATCTCGAGGTACGCCTCGGCGCCGTTCCACATGTCGTCCGCCAGCGGCTGGCCGCCGATGCGCCGCAGGTCGGCGAACCAGTCCGCGTAGAGGCCGTACTGGGCAACGCCCTCCGTGGGATAGTCGAACGTACGGCTGCCGGTCCGCTGGCGTTCGAACGTGACCCGGCCGTCGTAGCTCTTGAACGGGTACGTGATGCTGCCGCCGCCGGACGCCGGCGCGGGCTGCTGGGAGAGGCCCCCGAGATCGGCGCCGTAGCCCCAGCCGAGGAGGTAGGGCGTCTGCTGCGGGCGGTACTGCTGCCACTCCTTGACGTAGGCGGTGGCGTCGGAATGCCCGGGGAACGCCATCCCTCCGAGCTTCCACAGGCGCGGCCAGTTGCCCGGGTCCATCCAGCCGTGCGGGGAGATCACGCCGGAGTACCTGCGCGCCTCGAGCAGGCTCAGCGTCTGGTCGACCCCGGCCTGGCTCATGTGGTCCGGGTTGACGATCATGTGGAGGTCCATCATGCGCTCGATGACGTGGCGCCCCAGCGCCGTCAGCCCGCGCGTGTTGCAGTGCGGAGCCGGGGGGTAGGCGGGCGCGGCGCCCGATGGCACGCCGGCTGTGCCGAGGACCGAGTCGAGCAGGGCGCTGGACTGCGGCTCGCCCGTGAAGATCGTGTTGTCGGCGAACGGGCCGGTGCACGTCTGCGCGCTCCAGTAGGACCCGGCGCTCTCCCGGTTGCCGCCGTTGATGACCACGCCCACCGGCCCGCTGTCGAACCGGACGCCGGCGAGCGGGTTGTCGAACTTGTTGAGAAGGAGCATCGAGCGGACGCCGAGGCGATGCATCTCGTCGATCCCCCGGTCGACCTGAGCCTGGTCGCAGGTCGGGTGGTCCCATCCGGTGCACCCGAATGGCTCGGACACCTCGATCTCCAGCACGACGGCCATCCGGCCCTCGTTGATGACCCGCCGCGCCTCGTAGGGGTCGGTCACGATCTGGAAGAAGCCCTTCCCCGGCCCGCCGGCCTGCGCGTCGACGTAGTCCTGGAGCTGGTGCAGCGCTTGGAAGCCGCGGCGCACCGTCGTCATCTCGTCGCAGTTGGTCTCGCGGTTGGCCTGCAGCTCGCAGAGGATGCGGTTCTCGTTGATGCTCATGACCATCAGGCGCAGGCCCCCCAGCCATGCGCGCTGGATCCAGCGCCAGTAGGTCCCCTCGTAGGTCAGGTTGGTCGTCTTCCACTCGGTGAGCTTGGGGTAGCCGCTCGTGTCGTGGGGCTGGGCGGGATTGCCGTAGTTGACGAAGTTCTGGAACGGCGCCGCGACGCCCTGGGGCCCCTCGATCGACGAGCAATCCGGCAGCGCATAGGGGATGCCGTACGGATGCCAGGGCCGGCCGCAGTGAAAGCGGCCCCCGAAGTACTGGTACGTCATCCAATGCATGTGGCCCTCGAGGAGGCCGCCGACGCGCCCGTAGCTGACGTCGGCCTTCGCGGGCGTGCCGGTGGCGTCCAGCTCGGCCTCGGGGTAGACGGCGCACCCGTCCGCCGGGGCGAAGCGCAGGTGCGCCGCGTCGCCGGCCGTCGCCGCGTCGGCGAGTGCTCCGGCGCCGCCCGTGCCGGCCGTGAGGACCCGCCCGCCGGCCGACACGGGGGAGAGCGTGAACGCGCCGCCGCCGGCCTCGGCGACCCGCCAGTCCGCGGCCGGGCTGGGGGCGCCCGCGGGGCTCACGCTGCCGTCGTCGTTCGCGGCGAGGAACGTGCGGTCGGGCCGGTAGAGCAGGTAGCGCCCGAGCGCCGTCGCCTGCATCCGCACGCGTTCGGCGCCCGCCACCGCCTGCCCGTCCGCTCGCGTGAGCGTGTAGCACCCGTTGGCCAGCGAGTAGCGCGTGGGTGTGTCGGCCGCCCCTGCCGCGGCCGGAATCCCCGCCAGCGCGACCGCGGCGGCCAGGGGCCGCCACAGCCGATGTCTGCCCCGCAGCCTCCTCATCCGCGGGCGACGCTACCGCGTCACGCCTGTCCAATGCTCCGGTTCAGGGTGCAGTTGTCGCGAGCAGCTCGTCGAGGCGGCTGTACGTCTCGTTCATCCCGCGCTCCATGTCCGACGCGAGCATGCCGTCGCGCTCGCCAGTCGTGTGGAAGAGCGAGGTGGTCGTCACCTTCGTGCGTTCGAGCAGCTCCCCGAACCGGTCGAGGCGCTCGTCCAGCATCCGCCGGTACGTCTCCACCCACGCCTGGACGTCCTCGACGCCGGTGCTCGCCGAGATTGCACCGGCGCGCCCTGCCCACCTTCTCGGTGGTGACGAGCCGGGCGTCCCCGAGCACGCGCACGTGCTTCTTCATCCCGGTGACGACCCAGGCGGGACGCAACCCCGCACCGGCGCCGCCTACGCCGCCTTCGGGCGCAGCACCAGGAAGCAGACGTCGTCGCGCAGCCCCTCGTCGGCGTACCCGACGACCATCTGCTGCAGCGCGCCGGCGAGCTCGCGCGCGGGAAGCCGGGCGAGTGGAGCGAGTCGGTCGCGCATCCCCCGCTCACCGAGAAGCTTCCCCCTGCTGCGCGCCTCGGTCGCGCCGTCGGTGTAGAGCAGGACGCCCTCGCCGTGCGTCAGGGTGGTCGAGCCGGTGAGCAAGGAAAGGTGGGGATCGACGCCGAGAGGCACACCGACGACCTCCGGGCGCAGGTCCGAGAGGTCGGGCAGGCGGATGGGCGCGGGGTGGCCGGCGACCGCGAACGTGAGCCGCGCGGCGGCTGGATCGAGGCTCACGCAGGCCGCGGTGACGAAGACGTCCCGGCGCCCGGGGCCGGCGCAGAGCGCGCTGTTGGTCAGCGTCAGCACCTCGGCCGGGTCGCTCGTGTTGGCCGCGAAGCTGACGAGACTGGCCCGCACGAAGGTCGCGAGCTGGGCTGCGGGCAGACCATGGCCGACCACGTCGCCGATGACCGCGACGGTGGACCCGTCGGGCGCGTTGGTGAGCACGTAGAAGTCGCCCGACACGCCATGCTCGGCGGGCAGGAACGCGGCGGCGGCATCGACGTCGGGCAGGGCCGGCAGGTCCGGCGGGATCAGGGCGGAGCGGACGGCCTCGAGTTGACCCGCCGACGCGGCCAGGCGCCGCTGGGCGCGTACGAGTTGGTCGACGCCGATCCAGGTCGCGGCGAACAGGATCGCGCGGATCGGGAGCGCCACGCCGAGCTCGGAGACATGGTGGATCGCCGTCCCTAGCAGATAGAGGCCGAGGCACGCCGCCACCGCCACGGCCCCCGCGACGCGGCCGAACCACCACGTCGCCAGTCCGATGGGCACCGCGTAGAGCAGGCCGGCGCCGGCGCCGGCCCGATCACCGGCCGCGATCCAGGCGACGAGCACGGCCGCGGCGGCCGCGAGGACCCCCAGTGCCCGGGTCGCGGAGGAGGCGGGGGAGGTCATCGGGCGCCAGCCTAGTCGCCCCGGACCACATCCCCGCCGCCGGCGAAGCAGCGCCGCGAGATGGTCCCCTACAAACAACGAAGCTCGACCAACCTTCGCGAGCGCCGCGCGTTGATACAGGTGGGGCAACCGTCAGCCATCCCACAGGGAACCTCGGCACGGCTGTATGACCGGGCGCTCGGGGGGGCGCCCGGTCGTTTCGGGACGGCGGCACCCCGGGCTCAATCGCCCGGGGTCCGCTCCCTCCCTCCACGAACGTCCAGGCCTCGAGACTGGACTTGCCGTGGCTGGTCGATGGTGGGACGCTCGGACGGAGCACTAGCCTGTTCAATACGGCGCATGGATGCGCCTCGCTCCGGGCGCCGAACCCCCAGACCCGCCCGGAGCCCGCCCCGGGCCCTCGGCCGGTTGCCCCCCGCAAAGCCGTGCCGGGGGCTCAGGGCCATCGTTTCGTGCCCGCCGGCAGCCCGCCGGCGGGAGTGGCGCCCTGGTCGAATGAATAGTGTCGGGGCAGCCCCCCCACTTCTGACCCGGGGTGGCGCATACTGGGTCCATGGCAGTTACGGCAGGGCCCGCGCGATCGCTTCGGCCGATGCCCGCCCACCACGCCCCGCTCGCGGGGGACGACCTGCTCGTCGCGCGCGTGCGCGAGGGCGATCAAGAGGCGTTCGAAGCGATCTACGACCGCTACTCACGGGGCCTGCTGGCGTTCTGCCGGCACATGCTGGGCAGTCGCGACGAGGCGGAGGACGCGCTGCAGCACAGCTTCGTCTCGGCCTACCGAGGGCTGCGCGACGGCGGAGGCGAGATCGCCCTCAAGCCCTGGCTCTACGCCATCGCCCGCAACCGCTGCCTCTCGGCGTTGCGGGCCCGGCACCCGGAGTCCGTCGAGATCGGGGACGTCGAGGCGGGCCACCAGGCCTACGACGGCCTCGTCGCCGAGGTCCAGCGCAGGGCCGAGCTGCGCGACCTGGTGGACGACGTGCAGCGCCTCCCGGCAGACCAACGTGCCGCGCTCGTCCTGTTCGAGCTCGGGGACCATTCGCACGCGGAGATCGCCGAAGTGCTCGGCGTGCGCCGCGAGAAGGTGAAGGCACTCGTGTTCCAGGCGCGTGAAGCGCTCCTGCGCGCGCGGAGCGCGCGCGACACCCCATGCGGCGAGATCCGTGAGGAGCTTGCCGCGCTCAGCGGCGAGGTTCCGCGCCGCGGCATGGTGCGTGGCCACGTCGATCGCTGCCCGGGATGCGCGGACTTCGAGCTGCGGGTGCGCCGCCAGCGCCGCGCGCTCGCCGCGGTCCTCCCGGTCGTCCCGAGCGTCGGGCTCAAGGCGTCGGTGCTCGGTTCCGTGCTGGGCGGCGCCGCCGCCGCGGGCGGCGCGGGCGCCGGCGGAGCCGCGGTGGTCGGCGGGACCGCGGTCGGTGGAGGCAGTGGCGCCGCCGCCGCCGGCGGCGTGGGTGCCGGAGGGCTCACCGGCGGACTCGGCGGTGCCGCCGCGGCCGGCTTTGCCGGCGGCGCGGGCGCCGGCGCGGGTACGGCGGGCGTCGCCGGCGGCGTGGCCACGGCCGGCGCGGGCGCCGCGAGCGTCGCAAGCGGACTCGCCACGGCCGGCGCCGGTGCGGCCGGTGCGGCCACCAGCGTGGCCACGAAGGGCATGGTCGCGAAGATCCTCACGGCCGTCGTCGTCGCGGGCGCCGGCGGCGGCGCGGGTGCCGCCGTCCCTCAGAGCCACCCCGCGCGGGCACCGGTCGCTGCCGTCGAGCAGCCGATGGTCGCTCCGGCCATCCCGGTCGCGGCCCCGCTCACGGGACCGGCGCCTCAGGCGACGATCGTCCCCGATGCCGCGGCGGCCGCCGCGTCGACGCCGGAGCCCGCGCCCACGAGCGTGCCGCCGGCCCCGTCGGTCGCCGCGATCCCTCTCGCCGCAGCGCCGCCGACTGTCGCGCCGGCGCCGGCGCC
>JAOPZW010000273.1 GCA_025963905.1 Solirubrobacterales bacterium
GGCACGGGTCGAAGATCGGAGCCAACAGCGTGGTCATCGCCGACGTCCCGTCGCACGCGACGGTCGTCGGCAACCCCGGCCACGTCGTGCGCGTCGACGGCCGGCGCGTCGAGGGTCCCGATGCCGATTGGATCCACCTGCCCGACCCGATCGCCGACGCGATCCGCGGCCTCTCCACCCGGATCGGAGACCTCGAGCACATGGTGGCCGAGCTGTCCGGCGAAGGCCACGACGACGCCGGCCGCGGCGACGTGCGCCCCCTGCGTCCGGTCCGCGGCCCCAACCCTGCCGGCGGCTAGGAGATGCGGGAACGGTAGGGGGCGGCGCTCCCCACGCCGCCCCCACCGCTTTCCCCCCGGCGCGCGGTCCTCACGTGGCCCCCGGGACCGCGCCTCCCCGTCCTGCTCGCTTCCGAATCAACGGTCGGGAGTATGTCCATGGAACTTGAGCGCCACTCAACCTCGGGCGTCATCGCACGGACGCTGCGTAGGCAGCGACTGGCGGGTGCTGCGTAGGCAGCGGCGTCAGGGTCAGTAGTAGACGGTGTGGCACCGGTGGCGCGGGCGGGCCTTGTAGGCGGGCGCCTGACCGCGGTTCCACAACCGTTGATCGAGCGTCCGCTCATCCATGCCCAAGCGCTCGGCGATGAGCCGGCAGGCGTGCACCGCACACCCGCGGATCTCTCGCTCCTGAGCGCCCATGCGCAGCGGCCGGCCGGCGTCGATCCTCGCGGCGAGGCGCTCGTCGTAGATGAGCACGCCGTCGCACCGCAGCACGTGCGGCACGAGGTTGTCGGCGAAGATCGTGAGGCGGTCGAGGTCCGAGAACTCGGCGACGCCCGCCAGCGCGAGGTCGCTGGGGACGATCTGCGCGCGCTTGAAGAAGCCGGCATCGTGGAACATCGCCATGCCGCTCGCCAGCATCTCGGCGAGCGCGACGGCCGAGCCGCCCGCCTCATGCACGAGGTCGAGGGCGCTGCGCCCGCCCAGGAAGCACCCCAGCGAGCGCAGGGCCTGCGCGTACAGCGCCATCAGCTCGTGATCGCGGGGCTGTCCCAGGACGCGGGCGACCGCGTCGGCCCGCATGGTCCGCAGCTGCGCATTCGTCCACGCGCCGTGGGCGCGGAAGTGATCGGCCAGCGCCCACGCGACCGTGAAGTAGCCCGAGACCGGCCGGCCTCCGTCGTGGCGCTTGCGCAGCGTGGGGAACCAGCCCGAGCCGAAGTTGACGGCGTCGAGCGTCAGGAGGTAGGACGCGACGTCCTCGGGCGGGCCCTCGAGGTAGTGGCGCTCGGGGTCGAGCGCGGGAGCGGGCGCCGGCTCGATGGCCGCGAGCGCGTCGACGTCGATGCGCACCTGTGTCGCGTGCGCGGCGATCTCGGCGGCACCGGCGCGGACGTCGTCGGTCAGGGTCATCGGCCGACCGTAGCGCCGGATCACCGCGCGAGGCCGAAGTCCAGCGTCACCGTGACCCCGTCCTTGACCCCGGCGGCGGGCGGGGCGAGGTCGACGCCCACGCCCAGATCGCGGTAGCGCGGGTCGAGGATGACCGCCTGGTGGGGTGGGCTGGCCATCCAGGCGTTCATGAGGTGATCGGGTGTCGCGGCGGCGCCTTCGGCCCATCCGAGGGCCTCCCCGAGGAACCAGTCGTAGCGATGGCTCAGGTAGCCCGTGGCCCCGACGCGGTCGGCCAAGCCCGGTTCGCCGGTGCCGACGTGGCCGAAGTAGGCGCGCGCGACCATGTCGTCGGTGTGGCCTTGGGCTGCGCTGCGCAGAGCCAACGAGCTCGCGACGGCCGGGAGCCCTCGCTGGGCCCGCTGCTCGTTGACGACGCACAGGAGCGCGGCCCGCGCGCCCTCCTGACCGAGCGCGCGCGCGGTCGACTGGCCCCCGCAGGCCCCGGCGGCCGGCACGATGGCGGGAAAGGCGCCCACAGCCGCGGTGGCGCTGAGCGTGAGGAGGGCAGCCAGCCGGGCGGGGCGCATGGCTCCAAGCATGCTCCCCTGATCGGTGCGCGTCAGGCCGGCGGTCGCCCCACGGACCGTCGGCCGGCGCCGTGGGCCGCCCGCAGACGCCGGCCGGCCCCGGCGCGCGGCCGCGGGGGCCCCGCCGCCGGCGGTCGTATCCTCAATCACTCATGCCCGAGACGGTCGCCGACGAGCGCATCGCCGCCCTCCTGGAGGGCCTCAACCCGCCGCAGCGCGAGGCGGTCACGCACGGCGACGGCCCGCTGCTGATCCTCGCGGGAGCGGGCTCGGGCAAGACGCGGGTGCTGACGCACCGCGTCGCCTACCTCGTGCAGACCGGCGCCGCGCGGGCGGGCGAGATCCTCGCCATCACGTTCACGAACAAGGCCGCCCAGGAGATGCGGGAGCGCGTCGGCGTCCTGCTCGGCCATGGCACCCGGGCGATGTGGGTCATGACCTTCCACTCGGCATGCGCACGGATCCTCCGCGCCGAGGCCCCGCGCCTGGGCTACACCCGCCAGTTCACGATCTACGACCAGGCCGACTCCCGGCGCCTGGTCAAGCGCTGCCTCGACGAGCTGGGCCTGGACCCCAAGCGCTTCACGCCCGCGGCGATGCAGCATCAGATCTCCGACGCCAAGAACAAGCTGCGCGATGCCGGTGCGTACCGGCAGCTCGTCGGCGATTACTTCGAGCAGACGGTCGCTGACGTGTTCGAGCTCTACGAGCGCGACCTGCACCGCATGAACGCGATGGACTTCGACGACCTGCTCGTGCGCACCGTCAACGTCCTCGAGCTGTTCCCGGAGGTCCGCGCGCGCTACGCCGCCACCTTCCGCCACGTGCTGGTCGACGAGTACCAGGACACCAACCACGCCCAGTACCGGCTCCTGCAGCTGCTCGCGGGCGAGGAGGGCCGGCGCAACCTCGCCGTGGTGGGCGACGACAGCCAGTCGATCTACGGCTTCCGCGGAGCGGACATCAGGAACATCCTCGACTTCCAGGACGACTTCCCGGACGCCCGGGTCGTGAAGCTCGAGCAGAACTACCGCTCGACGCAGACGATCCTCGACGCCGCCAACGCCGTCATCTCCCACAACCGCGGGCAGATGACGAAGCACCTGTGGACCGAGGTGGGGGAGGGCGACCCGATCAAGGTCCGCGAGCTCGACGACGAGCACGCCGAGGCGCGGTTCGTGGTGGGCGAGATCGAGCGTCTGGTGGACGAGGGCGTCTCGCGCGCCGAGCTCGCGGTCTTCTACCGGACCAACGCGCAGTCGCGGGTGCTGGAGGACACGCTGGTGCGCCGCGAGATCGCCTACCAGGTCATCGGCGGGACGAAGTTCTACGAGCGCGCCGAGATCAAGGACGCGCTGGCCTACCTGACGATCCTCGCCAACCCGCAGGACGTCGTGTCGTTCATGCGCATCGCGAACTCCCCGCGGCGGGGCATCGGCCAGACATCGCTGTCGCGCGTCGTCTCCCACGCCCAGACGATGGGGATCCCGATCTGGGAGGCGGCGGCCGAGCCGGCGGCGGTGCCGGGCCTGGGGACCGCGGCCGTGCGAGCACTCGAGCGGTTCATGGGCACCATGGCCGGCCTGGCCGAGCGCGCCCGGGACTCGGTCCCGGTCGGCGACCTGCTGGAGGCGATCCTCCACGAGACGGGCTACCTCGAGGCGCTCGAGGCCGAGCGCACCATCGAGGCCCAGGGCCGCACGGAGAACCTCCAGGAGCTCGTGGAGGTCGCGCGCGAGTTCGACGCGACCGCCGCGGAGGCCGGGGAGGACACGCTCGACGTCTTCCTGCAGCAGCTCGCGCTCGTCGCCGACGCCGACTCGCGCCGCGACGACGAGGGCCTGGTGACCCTCATGACGCTGCACAACGCCAAGGGCCTCGAGTACCCGATCGTCTTCATGATCGGCTGCGAGGAGGGGGTGTTCCCGCACTCGCGCTCGATCGACGAGGGCTCGCTGGAGGAGGAGCGCCGGCTCTGCTACGTCGGCATCACCCGCGCCGAGCGCGACCTGTACCTCACCTACGCCCGCCGTCGCGCGGTGTTCGGCGCGCAGAGCTACGGGCTGCCCAGCCGGTTCCTCAGCGAGCTGCCGCCCGACCTCGTCGACCGCGAGGGCTCGTTCTCGAGCTTCGCGGGCGTGGGCGCGGCAGCGTCGGGTCGCACCGCGCAGCGGCCGGGCGCCTGGGCCGCGTCGCGCGCCGAGCCCGCGCCGACGACGGACTTCCGGATGGGCGACGACGTCGTCCATGCCGCGTTCGGCGACGGCGTCGTGACGGGCATGGAGCCCGGCGGCATCGTCGTCGTGCATTTCGCCTCCGACGGCTCGGAGCGCAAGCTCATGGCCGAGTACGCGCCGATCTCCAAGCGGTAGCCTGGCGAGCCGCATGGCAGCACGGATCATCGACGGCAAGGCCATCGCGGCACGGGTGCGCGAGGACGTCGCGCGCGACGTCGCGGCGTTCAGCGCGCAGACGGGCCGCCGCCCGGGGCTGGCGACGATCCTGGTGGGCGACGACCCCGCCAGCGCGGTCTACGTGGCGGGCAAGCAGAAGGCCGGTGCGGAGGTCGGGATCGCCGCCTTCGACCACCGCCTCCCCGCCGACGCGGCCGAGGACGAGGTCGCCGAGCTCATCGCCCGCCTCAACGCCGACGACGACGTCAGCGGCATCCTCTGCCAGCTGCCCGTCCCGGCGCACATGGACGGCGTCAAGCTCACGGGGATGATCGCTCCGGGCAAGGACGTCGACGGGCTCACGCCGGTGAGCGCGGGCCTGCTGGCGCTCGGGCGCGAGGGGCTGCGCCCGTGCACGCCCGTCGGGGTGATGCTGCTCCTGACCGAGGCCGGGGTGGAGCTCGAGGGCGCCGAGGCCGTCGTCATCGGGCGCTCGAACCTGTTCGGCAAGCCGATGGCCCAGCTGCTGCTGGGCGCCAACGCGACCGTCACCACCTGCCACTCGCGGACCCGCGACCTTCCGGCCGTCTGCCGGCGCGCCGACGTCCTCATCGCGGCGGTGGGGCGGTCGGAGATGGTGCGCGGCGACTGGGTGAAGCCCGGCGCCGTGGTCATCGACGTCGGCATGAACCGCACCGAGGCCGGGCTCACCGGGGACGTGGCGTTCGCCGAGGTGGCCGAGGTGGCCTCCGCCCTCACGCCGGTGCCCGGCGGGGTGGGGCCGATGACGATCGCGTGCCTCCTGCGCAACACGTTCCAGGCCGCGACCATGGCAGCCGCAGGACGCGTCGCGGCGTGAGCGCGGGGCGTCTGCGCCTGGGCGAGGTGCTCACCGGGGTCGGGGCGCTCGGGCTGCTCGTCTCCCTGTTCCTCAACTGGTTCGGCCTGAATGCGGGCGCGTTCCCCGGCCCGTTCGCCAAGGTGGTGGCGGCCGCCCTCACGAAGGACGGGTGGTCCTCCCTGGGCTGGCTCATGGTGCTGATCCTCGTCGTCGCGATCCTGCTGGCCGGCTGGCTCGTCGTTGCCGCGCTGCGGTCGGATTCGGTCGCGCAGGCCGTCGGCGCCGCGCTGCTCACCGCCTCGTTCGGCACGCTGGCCTTCGTGGTGCTCGTGGTGCGCGTGGCCACCCAGCCCGACCTCGGGATCGGGGCGTCCAACGCCGTCGTCGACGTCGAGGCGGGGGCGTATCTCGGGTTGCTGTTCTGCGCGCTGCTGGCGATCGGCGGCTGGATCGCCCTCGCCGACGAGCGCACCGACGCGCCGGAGAGCCGTGTCACGCCGCCCGAGGCGCGGCCGGTCCCGCCGCTCACAGACATCTAGAATCGATCGGTACATGATCGACCGCGAGCAGGTCCTGCACGTCGCGCGCCTCGCGCGGCTGTCCCTCAGCGACGACGAGGTCCAGCAGATGGCCGGCGAGCTGTCGAAGGTGCTCGGGCACATCGAGAAGATCGCCGAGCTCGATCTCGACGGCGTGCCCCCGACGTCGCACGTCGTCGAGGTGCCCAACGCGCTGCGCCCCGACGAGCCGCGGCCCTCCCTGCCCCGCGACGTCGTGCTGGCCGCCGCGCCCGCGGTGGCCGACGGCGGCTTCCTGGTGCCCAGCCCGCAGGCCGGATGACCGACGCGGTCGCGCTCACGGCCGCGCAGGCGGCCGCCGCCGTGGAGGCCGGCGACCTCGACCCGCGCGAGCTGTTCGAGGCCTACCGGGCGCGTGCCGCGGCCGACGACCTCAACGCCTTCGTCTGGGTCGCCGGCGAGGCGCCGGGCGAGCCGGCTTCGGGGCCCCTCGCCGGCGTCCCGCTCGGCGTCAAGGACCTCTTCTGCACCGAGGGCGTCCCCAGCCAGGCGGGTTCGAAGATCCTGGAGGGCTACCGGCCGCCGTACACCGCCTCGGTCGTCGCGCGCCTGGCGGAGGCCGGCGCGCCGCTGCTGGCCAAGACGAACCAGGACGAGTTCGCGATGGGTTCGTCCAACGAGAACTCCGCGTTCGGCCCGGTGCTCAATCCGTGGGACCGCTCCCGCGTGCCCGGCGGCTCGTCGGGCGGGAGCGCCGCGGCCGTCGCGGCCGGGCTCGTGCCCTGGGCGCTGGGAACCGACACCGGCGGCTCGATCCGCCAGCCGGCCGCGCTGTGCGGGATCGTCGGGCTCAAGCCGACCTACGGAGCGGTCTCGCGCTTCGGGATGATCGCCTTCGCGTCGTCGCTGGACCAGGCCGGCCCGCTGACCCGCGACGTCACCGATGCGGCGCTGCTGTTCCGGCACATGACGGGCCGCGATCCGCGCGACTCGACCTCGATCGGGCTCCCCGAGGAGGTCCGCCTGCCGAGCGCCCGGCGCCTCGACGGGATCCGCCTGGGCGTGCCCGACGACCTCACCGGAGAGGGCGTCGAGCCCGGCGTCATGGCCGCCTTCGAGGCGGCGCTCGACCGCGCCCGGGAGCTCGGCGCGACCGTCGAGCGCGTGGCGTTGCCCCACGCCGATTACGGCCTCAGCGCCTATTACGTGCTGGCTCCCGCCGAGGCGTCGTCGAACCTCGCGCGCTTCGACGGCGTGCGCTACGGCCTGCGGGTGGAGGCCGACGACCTCCTGACGATGTACACCCGCACGCGTCACGACGGCTTCGGCGCCGAGGTCAAGCGGCGCATCATGCTGGGCACCTACGCGCTGTCCAGCGGTTACTACGACGCCTACTACGGCCGCGCCCAGCGCGTGCGCACGAAGATCGCCGAGGACTTCAAGGCGGCCTTCGACGCCGTGGACTTCGTCGTCACGCCGACCAGCCCGGGCGTGGCCTTCGAGCTCGGGGCCAAGACGGGGGACCCGCTGTCGATGTACCTCAACGACTACTTCACGGTGCCGATGTCGCTGGCCGGCATCCCCGCGATCTCGATCCCCTGCGGGCTCAGCGAGGGGCTGCCCGTCGGCCTGCAGCTCGCGGGCCCGGCGTTCAGCGAGAATCGCGTGCTCGACGCCGCCTTCGCCCTCGAGCAGGCGCTGGGCTTCGACGGCTCGGGGGCCCGCCAATGAGCGACGTCGCGTACGAGGCGGTCATCGGGCTGGAGATCCACGTCCAGCTCTCGACCCGCACGAAGATGTTCTGCGGCTGCGAGCTGGGCTTCGGCGAGCCGCCCAACACGCGGACGTGCGAGGTGTGCCTCGGCCTGCCCGGCGCGCTGCCCGTGGCCAACGCCGAGGCGATCCACTTCGGCCTGATGATCGGGCTGGCCCTGGACTGCGATCTGGCGCCACGGTCGATCTTCCATCGCAAGAACTACTTCTATCCCGACCTGCCCAAGGGCTACCAGATCAGCCAGTACGACGAGCCCCTGTGCCGTGGCGGCAAGCTCGGCGACGTGCGCATCCACCGCGTGCACCTGGAGGAGGACGCGGCCAAGCTCATCCACCTCGGCACGAGCGGGCGCCTCCACGGGTCTGAGGCCAGCATCGTCGACTTCAACCGCGGCGGGACGCCGCTCGCGGAGATCGTCACCGAGCCCGACCTGCGCAGCGCCGAGGACGCCGGCGAGTGGCTGCGGCTGCTCCGCACGACGCTGCGCCGGCTGGGGGTCAGCGACGTGAACATGGAGGAGGGGTCGCTGCGCTGCGACGCGAACATCTCCATCCGCCCGGCGGGGACGCACGAGCTCGGGACGAAGACCGAGCTCAAGAACATGAACTCGTTCCGCTTCATCGAGCGCGGCATCCGGGCCGAGATCGCCCGCCAGGAGGCGCTCCTCCGCGCCGGCGAGCCGGTCGTGCAGGAGACGCTGCACTTCGACCCCCGCACGGAGGCGATCACGTCGCTGCGCTCCAAGGAGGAGGCGCACGACTACCGCTACTTCCCCGAGCCGGACCTGACGCCCGTCGGCATCACCGACGCGATGCTCGAGCGGGCCCGCGCGGCGATGCCCGAGCTCCCGGCGGCACGCGCCGAGCGCTTCGAGCGCGAGCTGGGGCTGCCGGCCGACGGTGCGCGGCTGCTGGCCTGGCGGACGGAGCTGGGCGACTACTTCGAGGCCGCGCTGGCGGACGACGGCGACGATGCGCCCGAGCCCCAGGCCCTCGCCAACTGGCTCAACGAGCTCGTAGCCCGCATCGAGACCGACGATCCTGCCGAGTCCCAGGTCCAGCCGCGCGCGCTGGCCAGCCTCGCCGCGATGGTCGCCGGCAAGCGGGTGACCCAGAACGCCGCCAAGCAGGTGCTCGACCGCCTCGTCGCCGAGGGCGGCGACCCAGCGGCGATCGTTGAGGCCGAGGGCCTGGGGGCGATCGGCGCGGGCGACGAGCTGGAGCCGGTCGTCCAGCAGGCCCTCGACGCCAACCCCGACGTCGTCGCAAAGCTCAGCGCGGGGGACATGAAGCCCATCGGGGTCATCGTCGGGCACGTGATGCGCGAGACGCGCGGGCGGGCCGACGGTGGCGCGGTGACGCGCATCGTGCGCCAGAAGCTCGGGCTCTGAGGGTCGTCCGAGGGCCCGGTCATGAGTCCCGCCACGCCTGACCGAGACGACTGATCCGCCTGACGAAGCGCGGGCGTACCATCGGGGGACGAGAAACGTCTCGTCCAAGGAGGCCAGAATGTCGCGTCTCATCCGCATGGACCACACCGGTCACACCACCCTCGCCGAGTGGACCGCGGGCGATCCCGATGCCGTCGAGGCGGCGGTGACAGCGTTCCGCGCCGAGCTCGATCGGGGCTACTTCGCCATGGTCAGCACCGGCGAGGGCAAGGCCGAGCAGGTGCGCGACCTGCCGGTCGGCGCCGATCTCGTGATCCTGCGCCTGCCGATCTCCGGCGGCTAGCCGGCGCCTGTGGCGACCGAGCTCCTCCCCGAGCTCGCGGCGGTCCACTGGCGCCCGCGGATGGACGAGCGCCGGCTGGAGCGCGCGGCCTCGATGTGGACGATGACCACGGTGGCGCACGTCGTGCCGTTCCTCGTCGCCGCCGGGGTGCTCGTCGCGCTGCAGCCGCTGGCGGCTCCGGTGGCCCTGGCGTGCGTGGCCCACGCCTGGGTGATCCCCGAGCTGTACGCCCAGCGCGGCGCGAACGTCGTGCGCCCCAAGGCGAGCGGTGCCCCGGCGGGCGCCGAGCGGATGGCGCTGGGACTCCTCGGCGACCTCGTCGGCCACGAGGCGCGCGAGCAGTACGACCGGACCGGCCTGCTGCCCGAGCGCGGGCGAATGGGCCAGTGGCTCATCGGGCCCGCCGGGGCGCTGCTGGTGCGGCCCGGCGGCCGCCGCGTGCACTGCTGGTGCGTGCGCGTCGACGATCCTCAGCTGCCCACCGGGGATCGGGTTGCGCACCTCCTGCTGGCCCTCCGGGCCGACGAGGAGGGGTTCGCCACCGTGGCCAACCAGGCCTTCGCCGGCGCGCGCTGGCGCGTGCGGCGGCGCCTGGCCCGGGAGCAGCGAGCGGCGCTGGACGACGCCGTCGCCGTGGCGCGGACGACGCACCTAGACCGGCCGTAGAAGTGCCCGGCCCGAACGTCGGACCGTCTGGCGGTGGGCGGCGGCGGCCCGTGGCGGGACCATGCTCGTCATGACCACGCCCGCCACCGTCAACCGCGTCGTGCTCGTCGCCGAACGGCGTGACACGCCGGCCGTCCGCGACCCCTACGCCGGCCATGTCCGCCGCTACCGTCTCGCGCGCCTGCGCCTGGCCGACCGGCCGGCGACCCCGCGCACGTACGACCACCTCAAGCGCCTGTACGACTGAAGCCGTTCCAACGCCTGGTGTGAGGCGTACTCTTAGGGGCATGGAAGACACCGGCCCCTCCTTTGTCGCGCGCGTCGTTGCGGTTCTGGTCCTGGCCATCGCCGCATGGTTCCTCTTCAAGGTGGTCATCGGCATCGTCGCCGGGATCGCCTTCTTCCTCGCGGTGATCGTCGCGATCGTCGCGGTGGTGTGGGCCGCGCGCACGCTGTTCTAGCCGGCGGCGGGAAGCGCGCATGATCTTCCTGCTCATCTCGTTCCTATTCGGGCTCGCCGGCGGCGCGTGCGGCAAGGTGAAGGGCAGCTCCTTCGTCCTGTGGTTCCTCCTGTCGGCGATCCCGCCCTACATCGGCGTGGTGGCCGCGCTGCTGTTCCGCTCCGAGCGCGACGAACCCCGGCGCGCCTGCCCGCGGTGCGGCAAGGTCGTGCCCGTGCACGATGCCCTGTGCACGCGCTGCGGCTACGAGCTCGAGTTCCCCGCCGATCCGGCTCCGCCCGCCGCGCTCGCCGGGTCATAGCGGCCGGCGCCTCCGGCGTGACCGGCGTGACGGGCGGGCACCCGCGAGGGTGCCCGCCCGTCGTCGCACCACCGTGGCGCTACGGGGCGATCACGCTGACGTAGGCGTCGCTGTTGCCGAACTGCGGGGGGCAGGCGGTCGGCGGCGCCGGCTTCGTGCCGGCGGCGGTCCCGGCGTCCTTGCCGGCGGTGCGCCGCTCGCGCTCCTCCGGCTCGGCCGTGCCCGCGGCCGCCAGCGGCTGCTGGTAGGCGTCGACGGCGAGGCAGCCGACCCCGGTGCGGCTGTCCGTGTAGATGAACAGCGCGCCGGTCGCGGTCGAGACGAGCGTGTTGTAGTCGCCCCAGAACTGGCGCATCAGGTTGTTCTGGGCGGTCGCCGCGGGATCGGAGCCGGCGCTCGTCACCTTCTGCGGCGCGCTGTACCCGCCCGGCGAGCCGTCGCCGTGCACGTACCAGCTGTTGATCGTCGCGTTGCCGGTCCCGAACGTCTTCGGATCGATCGCGGTCTGGGCCTGGTAGCCGATGTCCACGCGGCCGTCCGGCGCGACGTCCATGGCGTTGAAGAAGGCATAGCCCTCCGAGCCGCTGACGGTGGCGGGCGCGGACCACGTCCGGCCCCGATCGGTGGACTTCACCACCACCACGCGCCCGCCGCCGGCGGTGCGGGTCGCCCACGACGCGTACGCCGTGGTCTTCCCGGCGCGCTGGTCGGCCGCGATCGAGGCGAACGAGTCGGTGCGGAAGTTCGACCCCGGGATCGGGTCGGCGATGTCGCTCACCGGGCCCATCGCGATCGGCCGCGAGTAGGACCCTCCTCCGTCGCGTGAGATCGCGACGACCTGCGAGCTGCCCTGCTCGAATGCCACGTACACCGTGCCGTCGGGCCCGGTCACGATGTCCGACCCTTGACGGCCGTTGCCGGTGCCGTTGTTGCCGGCCGGCGACAGCTGGTCGGGCGCGGAGAACGAGGCGCCGCCGTTGGTCGAGCGCGACACCTCGACGGGCTCGTTGCCGTTGCCCGTGAACGTGATCGAGCGGAACGCCGTGAAGCCGACGTACACGTTGCCGAAATACGGGCTGTGCGGGTTGTTGTCCGCCCACGCCGAGTTCTTGTCGTTGAAGGTGTTGGGGTTGTCCTTCGTGGTGGCCCGCACCGGGGCGCTCCACGTCTGCCCGCCGTCGTCGGAGGAGGACACCAGGATGACTTCGGGCGCCTTGGATGGCGAGTAGCCGCTGGGATACGTGGGCTTGTAGGAGCCCAGGCCCACGTAGTAGGCGCGGGCGCCGTTGGCGTAGGAGAAGCCGCCGTGCCCGTCGGGCTTGGGCCCGAACACGATCACCGGATCGCCGTCGGAGACGTAAGGGCTGGCCTGCCAGGACGGCTGGTCGTCAAGGAGGCCGTGGTTGGCCCAGGTGTGGCCGCCGTCGCGGGAGATGTAGATGCCGTCGGTGCCGACGCCCGGGAAGAACGAGCAGTCGCTGAGATCCGGGAGCCCCGTACTGGGGTCGGGCGCCCGCGGCGGCGTCGCGCCGCAGGCGGGTTGGCGCTGCTCGTCGTTGGAGCCGGCCAGGACGAGCGAGGAGTTCGTCGGGTCGACGGCGATCGATGGCTCGTTCTGCTTGTTCGTCGGGAACGTGGCCGTCGCGTTCGAAGTCGCGTCGCCCTCGACCTGCGGGTCGTTGGCCTGCACGTCGACGAAGGTCGCGGCATGTGCGACGGCAGGCGCCACCGCCAGGCAAAGCACTGCGAGGGCCGGCACGAGCCGGCGGGATGCGCTCATGCGCGTCTGCATCGGACCTCCTGTCCAAGGGGCTGGAACCGCGCCACACCCTAGTACGGCGTGCCCGTCCTACGGCCGAAGGACCAGGAAACCGCTGGTACACTGGCGATCCGAGAGCCGCCCCGGGCGGCTCTTTCCGTCCTGAAGTCAACGTCCTTCGAGAGGGGGAAGCGCATGCGAGCGGTCGACGCCATCATGGAGTGCCTCAAGGCGGAGGGTGTCGACGTCGTATTCGGCCTCCCGGGCGGCGCGAACATCCCCACCTACGATGCGCTGCACGACGCCGGCATCCGCCACGTGCTCGTGCGCCACGAGGCGGGTGGCGGCCACGCGGCTGAGGGCTATGCCAAGGCGACCGGCAAGGTCGGCGTGTGCCTGGCCACCTCGGGCCCGGGCGCGACGAACGTCGTGACGCCGATCCAGGACGCGATGATGGATTCGGTGCCCACGGTGTTCATCACCGGGCAGGTCCGCACGGATCTGCTGGGGACCGACGGCTTCCAGGAGGCCGACGTGCTCGGCATCACGATGCCGGCGGTCAAGCACTCGTTCATGATCGGCCATCCGCTGGAGATCCCGCGGGTGTTGCACGAGGCGTTCTACCTGGCCCGCTCCGGGCGTCCGGGGCCGGTGGTGGTCGACATAACGACAGTCCTCTCGCGCGCGGACATCCCCTACGAGCCGGTCACCGACGTGCACCTCCCCGGCTACCAGCCGACGACCGAAGGCAACACCAAGCAGATCCGCCAGGCGGCCAAGGCGCTCGCCGCGGCGCGGCGCCCGGTGATCTACGCCGGCGGCGGCGTCGTCAACGCCAACGCCGCGGCCGAGCTCGTCGAGCTCGCGACCTCCGACCGCTTCCCGGTCACCTGCACGCTCATGGGCCTCGGGGCCTTCCCCGCGCCGCACGAGCAGTGGCTGGGGATGCTGGGCATGCACGGCACCCGCAGCGCGAACTACGCGATGGACGAGGCCGACCTGATCTGCGCGATCGGCGCGCGCTTCGACGACCGCATCACCGGCAAGCTGTCGGAATTCGCCCCGCGCGCGAAGTTCATCCACATCGACGTGGACCCCGCGGAGATCTCCAAGAACGTCCCGGCCCACATCCCGATCGTCGGCGATGCCAAGAGCATCCTGGCCAAGCTCGTGGCCGAGTACCGCGCGCTCGAGGCCGACCCGGGCCGCCTGGAGGAGTGGTGGCAGCGCATCGGCGCCTGGCGGGAGCGCCACCCGCTGCGCTACGAGGACTCCGCCGACGGCGAGATCAAGCCGCAGTACATGATCCAGGCGCTCTACGAGGCCACGGGCGGCGACGCCATCGTGACCTCGGACATCGGTCAGCACCAGATGTGGGCGGCGCAGTACTACCACTTCGACCGCCCGCGCCGGTGGATCAACTCCGGCGGCCTGGGGACGATGGGGTTCGGGCTGCCGGCCGCGATGGGCGCGAAGGTCGGCTGCCCCAACCAGCAGGTCGTCTGCATCTCGGGCGACGGCTCGTTCCAGATGAACATCCAGGAGCTCGCGACGTGCGCCGAGGAGGGCATCGACGTCAAGACGTTCATCATGAACAACGGCTACCTGGGGATGGTCCGCCAGTGGCAGGAGCTGTTCTGGGACCGGCGCTACTCGCAGGTCGCCCGGGGCAAGTGGCCGGACTTCGTGAAGGTCGCCGAGGGCTTCGGCGCGACCGGCATGCGCTTCACCGACAAGGCGACGCTCGTGGCGGACATGCGCGAGGCGCTGAACACCGAGGGGCCGGTCGTGGTCGA
>JAOPZW010000291.1 GCA_025963905.1 Solirubrobacterales bacterium
CGCCTGTTGACTTGCGAGCGTCACCAACACAAGGAGGCACTCATGCCTGTTGTCAACCTGAGGGCGATGGAGAACGTGCTGTCGCTGGAGCAGAAGAACGAGATCGCCGAGCAGTTCACCGACACGCTCGCGTCCGTGATCGGCGAGCCCGTGCGAGAGCTGACGTGGGTGATCGTGGACGACATCGCAAGCGGCGCGCTCACCATCGCGGGTCAGTCCATCACCACCGAGGCAGTCAAGGAGATGCTCGCGGGCGCCCCGGCGGGCGCGTGACGCGTGGGCCGGCAGGGGACCTGGGTCGCGCCGCGGCGCTGCGCCCCCTGCCGGTGACGCGCGCCTTGCTAGCGCGACGCCAGCTGGGAGGCGATTCCCGACGGCGGGCTGCCGCGCCACCCCGAGAGCGCGCGCTGAGGCCTACCCGAGCCAGCGCCGCCACGGCAGCGCCTCGCCGGCACGCGCCAGCTCGTCGCGGGCGGGTCGCCCGACACGCGCGAGGGTCTCGACCTCGACCCCGCCCAGCCGCGCGATCGTTTCGCGGTTGGAGCGCTCGATCGCGGTTGGCCGCTGCGGCCATGGTGTGAGCACCACTGCGCGAACCTCGAGGCCTGCAGCGCGCGCGGCCTGCAGCGTGAGCAGGGTGTGGTTGATGGTGCCGAGCCCGGGCCGCGCCGCGATCAGCAGCGGCAGCTGCAGCTCCCGCGCGAGGTCGCACACGGTGTAGTCGTCGGTGAGCGGAACCAGCAGGCCGCCGACGCCCTCGACGATCAGGCTGGCGTTGGCTGCGGCCGCGCCCGCTGCGGCGGCCTGGGCATGGCCCAGCAAGCTCGCGCGGTCCATGTTCGCGCCCTCGAGCGCAGCCGCCAGATGCGGCGAGGCCGCCGGGCCGTAGCGAAGCGGCGCTACCTCCTCGGGGCTCATGCCGGCGGCGCTCCCGAGCAGCTCATGGTCGGGCGGCCACGCATCGCTCCCGCGGGCGTCAGCGTCGAGGCCGGTGAGCACCGGCTTGTATGCGCGCACCGGTTGGCCCGCGGCCGCCATCGCGGCGGCGAGCGCCGCGCTCAAAGCCGTCTTGCCGACACCCGTGTCGGTCGCGGTGACGAACAGCCCGCGCATGCCCGCGCCCGCCGCCAGGAGGCTAGGCGGCGCGGATGCTCTCGCGCTCGAGGTCAAACGGCGCGTTCGAGCCCGCCGGTAGCGTCGGCTGCGGGCCCCCCGGCTCGGCTGCGTCATGCTCGAGGTCGAACGGCGCGTCCTGCCCGGACGGGACCGCCTCCACGTCGGCGCGCAGCCTCCGCACCCCGATCTCGTGCTCGGCGTCGCGCTCGAGCGCCTCCTCGTGCTCCCGCAGGGCCAGCTCCTGCTCGGGGGCCGGTGGCGCCATCGCGCCCGGCTCCAGCTGCAGCTCGCGAGCGACCTCGCCGAGCACACCGGCGGCCATCCGCAGCTCGGCAGCCGTGTGCGAGGCCATCGCTGCGAGTCGCAACCGAGACGTCCCCTGTGGGACCGTCGGCGGGCGGATCGCCTGCGCGAACACGCCGCGCTCGATGGCGCCCTGACAGAGTCGCATCGTCGCGCGCTCCTCGCCGACGATCAGCGGCACGATGTGCATCTCGCAGTCGGCCACCGGAAAGCCCTGCGCTGCCAGCTCGACTCGCAGCGCGCGCGCGTTCGAGCGCAGCCGCTGCACACGGTGGGGCCGTTCCTCGAGCAGGTCGAGCGCGGCCAGCGCTCCCGCGACCGCCGGCGGCGGCGGCGCCGTCGAGAAGATGAGCGAGCGCGCCGTGTTGATCAGGTAGCGCACGATCTCGGCGCTCGCGCACGCGTATGCGCCGTAGGATCCGAGCGCCTTGCCGAGCGTGCCGATGACGACGTCGACCTCGTCCTCCAGGCCGGCCTGTGCAACGGCGCCGCGCCCGTCCGGCCCGAGGTTGCCGGTGGCATGGGCCTCATCGACGACGAGGCGCGCCCCGTGGATCCCAGCCAGCTCGGCGATGTCCTCCAGCGGCGCGACGTCGCCGTCCATCGAGAACACCGAGTCGGTGACGATCAGCTGTCCGCCGTGCTCCTCGCGCCGGCCGGGGTGGCGGCGCATGCTCCAGTCGAGATGCTCGACGTCCCGGTGACGGTAGACGACGACATCCGCGCGAGACAGCCTGCAGCCATCGATGATCGAGGCGTGGTTGAGCTCATCGGAGAAGACCGTCGCTCCCTGGCCCGCGAGCGCGCCGATCACGCCGATGTTCGCGAGATAGCCCGAGCCGAACAACAGGCACGCCTCGCTGCGCTCGAACTCCGCGAGGCGTTCCTCCAGGCGACGGTGGATCGTCATCGTCCCGGAGACGAGCCTCGAGGCCCCGGCGCCGACGCCCCAGCGCATCGCCGCATCCGCGGCGGCCTGGCGCACACGCGGATGATCTGCCAGGCCCAGGTAGTTGTTCGAGCAGAGCAGCAGCACCGGCTTGCCGTCAAGCAGAACCGTGGGTCCCTGCGGTCCGCTGACCATGCGCAGGCGGCGGGTCAGGCCCAGCTGCTCAAGCTCTGAAAGGCGCTCTGCGATCTCGCTCATCGTCGTGGCTAGGCGACCGGCACCTTGTTGGATGCGCCGTCGGGCCGCGCGGACACGGAGCGCTTGGGCCGGAAGCGCAGCTGGGTCGAGGGGTCCCAGAGCCTCACGTTGAGACCGACAGGCTCCGCGGGAGCAGGGTCCTGCAGCAGCTCCTCGACGACGTCCGGCGTCTCGCCGGAGAACCAGCCGGAGCGGTTGTCCGGGCGCGGGTTCGACGCGTTGTCCGGCTGACGGCCGATGTTCAGGCCGAGCTGCTCGAACATCTCGCGGTCCTCCTGCGGCTCGTTGCCGAGCGTCGTCAGGAAGTTGCCCATCATCACGCCGTTGATCCCCGCCTTGACGGCGAGCTGCTGCAGCTCGCCGAGGTTCTCCACGCGTCCGCCGCAGAGACGGAACAGCGCCTCGGGCAGGATCAACCGGAAGATGGCGATCCACTTGACCGCCTCCCAGGGATCCATGTACTCGCGGTCGCCGAACTTGGTGCCGGGTCGCGGATTGAGCATGTTGATCGGCACGCTCGTCGGGTTGATCTCCGCAAGCTCAAACGCCATCTCGACACGCTGCGCGCGCGTCTCGCCGAGGTTGAGTATGCCACCCACGCACGTCTCCAGGCCGGCCTCGCGCACCGCGTCGATCGTTCGAAGCCGGCCCTCGTAGCGCACGGTCGTGGTGACCTCGTCGTAGTAGCTCGAGGAGGTCTCAACGTTGTGGTGCACGCGCTGGATCCCGGCCTCGCGCAGCGCCTTGGCGCGACCGACGGACATGTGGCCGACCGACGCGCAGCGCTTGAGGTTCGTGTGCTCGGCGACGAGGCGGGCGCCCTCGAGGATCCGGTCGAAGTCGCGCTTGGACAGCCCCTGGCCCTGGGTCACCATGCAGAACCGGTGTGCGCCGGCGGCCTCCGCGGCCCTGGCGTGCTCGAGGATCTGCTCGGGCTCCATCATCGCGTGCATCGGCGTCTCGGCCTCGGCGAAGCGCGACTGCGCGCAGAAGCCGCAGTCCTCGGCGCAGCCGCCGGACTTCGCGTTGACCAGCGAGCACAGGTCCGTCGAGTCGCCGAACTGCTCCAGGCGCGCGCGCCAGGCGCGCTCGACGAGCGCCTCGATCCCCGCGTGATCCTCCATCTCGCCCAGCTGGCGGGCTTCGTCGGGCGTGATGAGGGGCGGCATGTCGGGCGATCGATCTCCAGAGATGTGGACTGGCCGGAACGGTTGCATCCGGGTCGGACGGCGCCGGTAGGCTGGCCGCGATGGACCCCATCAACGTCTTCCTGTGCGACGACGTCCAGGCCTTCCGGGCGCTCATGCGCTACACGCTCGAGGAGGACGGCGACATCCGCATCGTGGGCGAGGCGGCCGACGGCGCCGAGGGGGTCGAGGGCGTCGCCGCGCTGCAGCCCGACGTCGTGCTCCTGGATCTCGCGATGCCCTCGCGCGACGGGCTCGAGGCGATCCCGCAGATGCTCGAGCGGGCGCCGGCGACGCGGATCGTCGCGCTGTCGGGCTTCGGGGCCGAGCGCATGGCCGAGCCCGTGCTTGCCCAAGGGGCGCACGCGTACCTGGAGAAGGGCGAGGACGCCGGCGTCATCCGCGCGGCGATCCGCGCGGCCGCGGCCGGGTAGCAGCCGGGTTCGGCCGCGCTCGCGGCTGCCGGGGAGGTAGCCGTACTGGCGTCCGACCGGCAAGCGGGGTAGCGTTGCACCGGATCGGAGTCGGTGCACGGGGCCCTGGGGGGCAACGGGACCAGCCTCCGGACTGTTCCGCCCACCGACCCCGGGAGTTCTCGTGCTCGTACGTCGCGCCGCCGGCGCGTGCTCGGCGGCAGCCCTGCTGCTCGCCGCCTTCACTGGCCAGGCCCTCGCCGCCACGAAGACCGTGTCCGCCGGCCCCAACGCCAAGCTCGCCCCGGAGCTGTCGATCAACGACTTCTTCCGCCAGACCGTGACGATCCACCAGGGCGATTCCGTCAAGTGGACCTTCCGCGGCTTCCACGACGTCGTGTTCCCGGCCAAGGGCCACAAGCCGCCGCCGTTCTTCGCCGCGGATCCCGTCGCGAAGGTCGAGGGGTTCGCCGACACGGCCGGGGCGCCGTTCTGGTTCAACGGCCAGCCGCGCCAGAACATCGACCCGCGCTCGGCGTTCCCGGTCGGGGGCGCGACCTACGACGGGACCAAGCTCACCGGCTCGGGCCTGCCGCAGGGAAACACCGCCGCGCCGTACAAGCTGACGTTCACCAAGAGCGGCGTCTTCACCTATTACTGCACCATCCACCCGGGCATGAAGGCGCGGGTCAAGGTCCTGCCCAAGACCGCTCAGATCCCGACCGCCGCGCAGGACGCCAAGGCCGCCAAGCAGCAGCTGGCCGTGGCGCTCAAGCAGGCCAAGAAGCTGGCGGCGCCGAAGGTCCCGGCGGGCCAGGTCTACGGCGGGTCCGACCGCGGCAGCGTGAACTACCTGAAGTTCTTCCCGGGCAGCATCACCGTCAAGGCGGGCCAGTCCGTCGTCTTCTCGGTGCTGGGCAGCCAGGAGCCGCACACCTTCTCCTTCGGCACCGATGCCTACCTCAAGGACATCGTCGCGAAGCAGATCACGCCGGTCCCCGGCGCCGGCGGCCCGCCGACGCTGGTCTTCGACCCGCGGGCGCTCCTGCCCAGCGACCCCCCCGGGCCGCTGCCTCCCTACACAGGCCAGAACCACGGCGACGGGTTCCTGAGCACCGGCACGCTGGGCAAGGGACTGCCGGGCGGCACGAAGGCATCGATCACCTTCGCCAACCCGGGGACGTACGGCTTCATCTGCCTGATCCACCCCGAGATGCACGGAACGGTCGTCGTTCAGTAGCTGCGTGACCGTGCCGTCCAGGAACACCGCCGGCGCACGGGCGCCGCGGGTGAGCCTCCTCGGCTCGCTCGCGGCGCTCGTCGTCCTTCTGGCGATGGCGGCGCCCGCGGGAGCGGCGACCCACGAGCTGTGGATCGCCGCCGTGCCGGTCAACTGGGACATCGTCCCCAACGGCCACGACGCGATCATGAACACGCCGGTCGATCAGGAACGACGCCACCTGCGCACCGTCGTCTACCGCGAGTACACGCGCGGCTTCGGCCGCGCGCTGCACCCTGGGCCGCCTCCCCAGGACCGGGGCATCGTGGGCCCGCTCATCCGCGGGCGGGTGGGCGACCGCTTCGTCGTGCACTTCCTCAACAAGGACACGCTGTTCAAGCGCCCGCACTCCATGCACTTCCACGGCGTCCACTACGCCTTCGGCTCCGACGGATCGTTCATCCCCGGGTTCTCCGGCCCCGGCGCCAGCGTCATGCCGGGCCGGCGGTTCACCTACCGCTTCACGGCCGGGGCCGACTCGAAGGGCGTATGGCCCTACCACGACCACTCGCCGTCGATGGACACGTCCATCCAGGGTGGGCTCTACGGCGCGCTGTCGATCGCCGGGCGCGGAGAGCGCCGGCCCGACCACGAGTTCGTCGTCTTCCTGGGCGCGATGGGGGGCTTCGAGACGATCGACGGGCGCGCGTTCGTCGGCAACACGCCGGTCTTCCACGCACGCCTCGGACAGACCGTCCAGTGGGACGTCCTCAACCTCGGCGACGAGTTCCACACCTTCCACGTCCACGGCCACCGCTGGCAGCGCGCCGACGGCACCTCCGAGGACACGCGGACGATCGGCCCCGCCGAGAGCTTCGCCGTGCGCTGGAAGGAGGACCGCCGCGGGACGTGGCTCTACCACTGCCACGTCGAGTCGCACATGATGATGGGGATGATCGGCATCTACCGGGTGACGGCGTGATCCACGTGCGCCGGTCCCTGGCGGTCGTCGCCCTGCTGGGCGCGCTTGGCGATCCGGCCGCCGCCCGGGCTGCCGCGCCTCATGACATGCCGCCGGCGCCGGCCACGTCGAACGCCACGATGATGGTGCCGGCCGAGGCGGCCGTGGTCGTCGGCATGAAGGGCAAGATCTTCGCTCCCGGGACCTCCGACGTTCTCGTCGGCGAGCCGGTCACGTGGGTCAACGACGACGGCACGGCGCACGACGTCGCCACGTTCGCCGACGGATTCGACTCCGGGCGGATGGAGGCCGGCGCGCGGTTCAGCCAGACGTTCCCGGAACAGGGCACCTACCAGTACCACTGCACGCTGCATCGCTTCATGTTCGGCTCGGTCCGGGTGTTCGGCCTGGCGCTGGGCGCGGCTGCCCGCTCGGCGGGACCGGGTCAGCCGGCGACGCTCAGCGGCCGCGCGCCCGCCGGCGTGGAGGCCGTGACGATCGAGCGCCTCGGCGCGGGGGGAGCCTGGGAGGCCGTCGGTGGCGCGGTCCCGGGCGCGGACCGCGCGTTCAGCGCGCAGGTCGCGACCACCGGCCCATCGGCGTTCCGCGCGCGCTCGGGTGAGCTGCTGAGCCCGGTCGTGCGCGTCGCGGCCCGGCCGATCGTGCACGTCAGCGCCACACGGCGCGGCGCGAGCATCGCGGTCGCGGTCTCCACCGACCCGGCACAGCCGGGCGCCCGCGTCGCGCTGCAGCACTACGTGCGCGAGCGCTTCACGTTCGTCACGGTCGCGCGCGGGACGCTCACGCGCGCCTCACACGCGACGTTCAGCCTGGGCTCGCGCCACTACGAGCGCGTGCGCGCCGTCATCACGCAGGGCGTCCGCGGCTACGGATCGGCGACCAGCACGGCCGTCGGCGTGCCGACGGGCGCCCACGGCCACCACCACCACTGACCGGTCGGCGTCTCGCGGGCGCGCAGCGGGGTAGGACCCCGTCATGCGAGTCGCCCTGATGATCGAGGGCCAGGAGGACGTGACCTGGGAGGACTGGGTCGCCCTGGCCGAGACCTGCGAGCGCTCGGGCGTCGAGGCGCTTTTCCGCTCCGACCATTACCTCTCCGTCAGCGGCGCCCCCCAGCGGGGCGCGCTCGACGCGTGGGGGACCATCAACGCCCTGGCCGCGCGCACGTCCACACTGCGCCTGGGCACGATGGTCTCGCCGGCGAGCTTCCGGCATCCGTCGGTCCTCGCGAAGCTCGTCACCACGGCCGACCACGTGTCGGGCGGACGGGTCGAGCTCGGCATGGGCACGGGCTGGTCCGAGATCGAGCACCGCGCCTTCGGCTTTCCGTTCCTGCCCATGGGCGAGCGCATGGACGTGCTGGAGGAACAGCTCGAGATCGTCCACGACGGCCACTGGGGCGAAGGCTCGTTCAGCTTCCGGGGCCGCCACTACACGCTCGAGGACCTCGACGCGCGCCCCAAGCCGGTCCAGCACCCGCACCCGCCCCTGATCATGGGCGGCGCGGCCGGGCCCCGCTCGGCTCGCCTCGCGGCCCGCTTCGCCGACGAGTACAACACGGTCATGCCGACCCTCGAGGAGATCGCCGAGCGTCGCGCGAGCATCGCCGGCGCCTGCCGGGAGGCGGGGCGCGATCCGATCCCGTTCACGGTCATGACGACCTCCCTGATCGGGGCCGACCAGGCCGAGGTCGAGCGGCGCGCCCGTGAGCTCTCGGAATGGCAGGGCCGGGCGGTGGACCTGGCCGCGGTGGCGGACACGTGGATCGCCGGGACCCTCGAGGAGGTCACGGCGCGCCTGCGCGTCTACGAGGAGGCCGGGGTGGAGCGCATCTACCTGCAGCACCTCCTGCACCGCGACCTCGACGCCGTCGAGCTCATCGGCCGCGAGCTCGTCCCCGCGGTGGCCTGAGCCCGAGCCCGACCGGCTACCGGCCCTTCCAGCGCGCCGGGCGCTTCTCGCCGAAAGCGCGCACGCCCTCGCGCATGTCCTCGGAGGCGAAGCACGCGCGGCGCAGCTCGACGAGCTCGCGCTCGATGTGGGGGTCCAGCGGGCCCTGGGCACGGAGCAGCTCGCGGATCACCCGCTTGTTCCCGCTCGTGCTGAGCGGCGCGTTGCCGGCCAGCTCGGTGGCCCAGCCGAGCGTGGCCTCCTCGAGGTCCGTGGGCCCGACGACGTCGTTGACCATGCCCCAGGCCAGCGCCGTCCGGGCCTGGACGTTGCGCCCGACCAGGAACAGCTCGCGCGTCCGGGGCACCCCGATCGCGTCGATGAACCGGCGCAGGCCGGTGTGGGAGTAGACGAGCCCCAGCTTGGCCGGGGGCATGCCGAGCAGGATGCCG
>JAOPZW010000400.1 GCA_025963905.1 Solirubrobacterales bacterium
ACCCCGGCCTCGCGCACGTCGGCCTCCAGGCCGAGCTGCGTGGCCTCGGGCACGGCGACCTTGAAGCGGTAGCCCTGGGGCTTCAGCGGCACCGGGCCGCCGAAGCTCAGCCACAGGAACAGCAGCAGCCCGAAGCACGACAGCGCGAAGATCACCATCACGAGCAGCCGGCCGAGGGTGGGAGCTTGCTTCTGCATGGCTTCCTCAGCCCACGCCGCAGAGTGTCGGGTCGAGAAGCACCGGCTGGATCAGCAGGTTCAGCGGCGGGTTGGCGTCGGCGGTCTGCTTGAGCGTGTTGCAGGTGCCGCCGACCGTCACCGGTCGCAGTGGGCCGTTGGCGTCCGAGGAGGAGAACAGCGCCGCGGCGTTGTGCTGCAGCCACGCGATCCAGAACAGGTAGCCCTCGTCGCGGGTGGGCTTGGACGGGTCCTCCCGGCCGTTCTGGTTGTAGCCGACCATGTTGAACAGGTGGTTGAGCACCGTGAAGCTCGTCGTGAGATCGGGCGTCGAGGCAGCGAGGTTCTGCGAGGCCGGCTGCAGCGCTCGCACCACCGGCCGCGCATCGCGGACGAAGGGGCGGATGCTCTGGCGGACGATCGGCGTGGCCTCGCGGGCGAACGGAGCCACCGAGGCATTCGCCCGATCGAGCGCGGTGAACGCCGGGCGCAGGTGGTCGGCGGCGGGCGCGAGGACCTTGGCGAACTGCTGCACCTTGCCGAGCGTCTGCGTGGTCTGGTGGAGTGCCCCCGGCAGGTTGGCGACCGATTGGCTGACGTTGGCCTCCTCGGAGGCGAAGGCCCGGAACACCGACGAGGAGGAGTCCACGAGCTGCGCCAGCTCGTTGCCCTTGCCCGCCAGCTCGCCGTTGAGCTGGTTCAGCGCGTGGATGAGGTGGCTGAGGTTGCGGTGGCGCTTGGCGACCTCGCTGTTGACCCGCGCCAGGTCGCGATGCGTCGGCTCGAAGCGCCGGAAGACCTCGCGCAGGTCGGCGCCGCGGCCCTTGAGGCCCTGCCCGGCGCCCTGCACGAGCAGGCGCACATAGTCGCGCGTGTCGGCGTCCAGCGAGGCGAGGATCTCGTCGGGGTTGACGTCGGGCAGCGTGTTGGAGACGGGCAGCGTCCACCCCGCCTTGGCCAGCGGCGCGCGGTCGGTGCCGGGGTCGAGCTCGATGAACATGTCCTTGAGCCCCGTCTTGGGCCGCAGGAGCGCCGTGGCGTCGGTGTGGACGAGGCCCTTGTACTCGGGATCCAGGTCCATCGTCACGATGGCCCGCCCGTCCTTCAGGTCGACCCCGGTGATATCCCCCACGCGCACGCCGGACACGCGCACGGTCTGCCCCTGGCCGGGGGTGACCGCCTGGGCGGTCGCCATCTGCGCCTTGAGCACGAACGGCGTGCCCTCCCACGGGAAGCGCAGGCGCTGGTTGGCCAGGATGTAGCCGCCGACGCCGGCCGCGATCAGCGCCAGGGCGATGATCGCCGCGAAGTCGCGGGCGTACTTGCGGATCGCGCGCCTCACTTCGCCCCCCCGAGGCTCTTGACCGCGTCGAGCGACAGCGGCTGGTCGGTGACCTTGAGGTTGGAGCCGGTGACCTTGATCTGATGGCGCAGGAAGTCGACGGTCTCCTGCAGCGCCTTGGCCTGGGCGGCCTTCGCCTGCGGCGTGTTGGGGACCCTGGCCTGGTAGCCCTCCGGCGCGGGCGACGGCACGGTGCGCAGGTCGGGCGGCTGCTGCGTCTCACACGGGACGTCGGGGCGCAGCGGCGTGCGCGCGTGGTCCTTGGGGACCGGCGGGTTGGCGCCCTCCAGCGGGAAGTTCGTCAGGAAGAACTTGTCGGTGCCCAGCGGGTAGGCGTAGTTGCCGCCGCTCACCAGCACGCGGAACCACTGGCCGTTGGCGTCGCCGGAGCGGCTCTCGCCGGCCAGCCCGGGCAGCGGCTTGGCCGCCTCCTCGAACACGCGGCCGGTCGCGGGGAACGTCTTGTCCTGGATCTTGTCCTGCGACCAGGGCAGGATCACCTCGTTCTGGCAGCTGGAGGCGCTGCGCACCTGCCCGTAGAGCGGCACGGTCTCCTGGTTGAGCCGCGTGAGCGCGGGGACGGTGGGGCGCAGGTCGGCCGTGAGCCCGCGGAGCTCGGGCGGGCTGACGAGGCCGCGCACCTCGCGTGCCAGCGGGACGGCCGCGTCAAGCGCCGGGCCCGAGGAGCGCACGGCCGGCCGCGCCGCGACGACCAGGCGGCGCACGCTCGGGAACGCGGCGTTGAGCTGGTCCAGCGCGGGTTGCCCGGCGCGCAGCGTGCGCGGCAGCTCGCCCACCGCGTCGGACAGCGCGGTGTCCCGCACCGCGAAGGCGTGCGCGGTCGTGTTGAAGTCGGTGATGAGGCTCTTGAGCTGGACGCTGTTGCGGTCCAGCGCCTGGGCGGTCGCGCCGGCGTTCTTGATGTAGCCGGCGAGGTCGCCCTGGACCTGGCCGCGCAGCGCGTCGTTGACGATCGCCGAGTCGCGGTAGGCGGGCTCCCAGTAGGGGATCGAGGCGTTGTAGCCGCGGGCGCCGGCGCCCGAGAGGCCCGAGGCGAGCTCGCGCAGGAGGCCGCGCAGGTCCTTGCGCGTGTCGGACTGCAGCGCGGTGAGGACCTGGTCGAGCTGCACCGGTCCGCTGGCCTGGTTGATCGGCAGGCGGTCGCCGTCGCCCAGGACCGGCGCCGACGGCGAGCCCGGGTTGATGTCGACGAAGAAGTTGCCCTCCAGGAAGATGCGCGGGCGGATCTTCACCCGCGCGTCCTTGTGGATCGGCAGGCCCTTGGTGTCGATGCGCATCTGCACGACCGCGGCCTGGGCGCCGCTGAGGTGCTCGACCCCGCTGACCTTGCCGATGTCGACGCCCGCGATGCGCACCGGCGAGCCCGGGCGGATGTTGTTCGCCGAGGGGAAGACCGCCTCGATCGTGTAGTGGTGACGGAACGGGATCGACTTGGTGAACCCCAGGTAGGTCGCCGCGGCGAGGAACGCCAGGACGAGGATGCCCACGGTGAAGTTCGGCAGGCCCTTGCGCTGGTTGCGTCTCACGGCACATCAGCTCCTCGGCCGCCCGGGCGGGCGGTGAACGTCTCGCCCGGGGGCACGGCGGCCGGGCCCAGGCCCACCCCGTGGGCCTGCTTGTCGAGCATCGCGTACGTCGGGCCGAGGGCAGGCGACGGCGGGTGGTCGACCACGACGCGGCGGTAGGGATCGTGCGGAACGCCCTTGTCGCGGAACGGGTTCCAGCCATAGACGTAGCCCTGCTGGCCGGCGGCGCAGCTCGCCTGACCGCTGGGCGTGATCGCCTCGCCGTAGAAGTTGCCGTGCAAGTACTGGGGCACGCCGTCCGGCGTCGCGTTGCCCTGGCCGTGGGCGAACTCGTTGGCACCGGCGGTGTCGACGTCGTCGCCGCCGGGCAGGTGGGGGTCGCCCTGGTTGAGCATCGCCCGCTCCGAGCCGCC
>JAOPZW010000080.1 GCA_025963905.1 Solirubrobacterales bacterium
GACGCGCGCGGCCTGCGCGAGCGCACCTACTGGCGGCTGGAGACGAGGCCGCACACGGACGACCGCGACACGACCGTCGCCCACGTGCGCGAGCTGCTGGACGACATCGTGCGCCGCCAGCTCGTCGCCGACGTCCCTCGCTGCGTGCTGCTGTCCGGCGGGCTCGACTCGAGCACGATCACCGCGCTGTCCGCGGCGCAGCTGGCCGAGCAGGGCGAGCGGGTGCGCAGCTTCGCCGTGGACTTCACGGGGCAGACCGAGCACTTCAAGCCGGACGAGCTACGGGCGACGCCGGACACGCCGTACGTCCATGAGGTGGCGGAGCACGTCGGGGCCGAGCACGCCGACATCGTGCTCGACTACGCGACGCTCGCCGACCCCGACGTGCGCCGCGCGGTGCTGGTCGCGCGCGACATGCCGATGGGCCTCGGCGACATGGATACCTCGCTGTACCTGCTGTGCAAGGCGATCCGCGAGCGATCGACCGTGGCGCTCTCGGGCGAGTCGGCCGACGAGATCTTCGGCGGCTACTCGTGGTTCCACGATCCGGCGGTGCAGCGCGCGCACGCGTTTCCGTGGCACGCCGCCGCCACGCGGCAGTTCGGCGAGGACAACGGCATGCTGCACGAGGACATCCGCGCGGCGCTGGACCTGCCGGGGTACCGGTGCGAGCGGTACGAGCGCGCGATCGCCGAGATCGAGCATCTCGAGTCCGAGAGCGACCTCGAGTACCGCATGCGGATCTCGAGCTACCTCCACCTGACCCGGTTCCTCCCCATCCTCCTCGACCGCAAGGACCGCATGAGCATGGCGGTCGGGCTCGAGGTGCGGGTCCCGTTCTGCGACCACCGGCTCGTCGAGTACGTCTACAACGCGCCGTGGGCGCTGAAGACCTACGACGGTCGCGAGAAGAGCCTGCTGCGCGGCGCCGCGCGCGACCTCCTGCCCGCGTCCGTGGTCGAGCGGGTGAAGAGCCCCTACCCGTCCACCCAGGACCCGTTCTACGCCGCCGCGATCCAGAAGCAGGGCAGGGAGCTGCTCGCCCAGCGCGACCACGCGGTGTTCGGGCTGGTGGATCCGGACTGGGTCCGCGACGCCGTGCGGCGGGACCCGGCGCTGCTCAGCCACGAGGCGCGCCACCAGCTCGAGCGGACGCTCGACATGGCCATCTGGCTGGACATCTACCGCCCGGCGATCTCGTTGCAGTCCGCGCACGCGCCGGCGGCGACGGGGCACGGACGCCAGGCAGCGTGACGTCAGGGCTGGCGACGCCGCCCGTCGAGCGCCGCTGAGCGCGACGTGAGTCGCCGCAGCTCGCGGGCAGCGACGGCGAGCGCGGCACCGGCCGGGGGTGACCCGGCGCCGTCCGCGACGCTCGCGCGCTGCTTACGCAGCTGCCGCGCGCGCCGCTCCAAGCGGGCCGCGGCGACGACCGCGTCCAGCAGCGGGGTGCGCCGAGATGGCATCCAGGGACTCTGGTGCCCGCGCCACCGCCCTGCGGCTGTCCTCAGGGACCGGGCGGCCCGGCCCTCGGGGCAGCTCAGGACACCCGGTACCTGACGTGCGTCACCGCCGGCGAGGCGACGACGCCGACCGGTTCGAGAGCGGGATCGCCGACGTCCTCGAGCAATCGCTCGCCGGCACCGAGGATGACCGGCACGATGTGCAGGTGGAGCTCGTCGAGCATCCCGGTCGCGAGGGATTGGCGCACGACGCTCGCCCCGCCGGCGACCGCGACGTCCCCGTCGCCGGCCGCCGCCCGGGCCTGCTCCAGCGCCGACCCGATTCCATCGGTGACGAACGTGAACGTCGTGCCGCCCTCCATCGCCAGCGGCTCGCGCGAGTGGTGGGTGAGCACGAAGACCGGCACGTGATAGGGCGGGTCCTCGCCCCACCAGCCCCTCCACGTCTCGTCCCACGGCCCGTCACCGCCCCCGAACATCTTGCGGCCCATGATGTAGGCGCCGATCCCCTGCGTGGCCTCGTCGACCACGTCCGCGTCGGCGTTGTGCTCGCCGCCGTCCAATCCCTGCTGCCGGCGCCAGGTGTCGGTCGCGAACGCCCACTCGTGCAAGCGCATCCCGCCCTCCCCGATCGGGTTCTCGGGACTTTGGTTCGGGCCGGCGACGAAGCCGTCGAGCGATATCGAGATCTGGCAGGTGACTGAGCTCATGGTCGCAACCTAGGACCCGCACCGGCCGGAGGACTCATCGGTCGACCGGGATCTCGATCAGCAGCGAGGTACCGCCGCCGGGCGGGCTCGTCACCTCGAGCCTCCCGGCGAGCGCGGCGACGCGATCGCTGAGCCCGACGAGTCCCGATCCCTTGCCGGGATCGGCGCCCCCGATCCCGTCGTCGTGGATCGCCAGGCGCACGGAGCCGTCGGTCGCGTCCAGCTCGACGCGCACCACGGAGGCGTGGGCGTGCTTGGTCGCGTTGGTCAGCGCCTCCGACACGACGTAGTACACCGCCACCTCGACGTGCTCGGGGAGCCGCCGGCCGGCGCGGATATCCAGCTCGACCGGTACGGCCGAGCGGCGTGCGAGCGATCGGAACGCCGGGGCGAGGCCGCCCTGGGACAGGATCGCGGGATGAATCCCGCGCGCGGTCTCCTGCAGCTCCTCGAGCACGCCGGTCAGCCCGTCCGCGATGCGCGACAGCCGGCCCTCGAGCTCGCCGAGCCCGGGGGGAACCGCAGCCCGCGTAGCCTGGAGCTCCAGTCCGAGCGAGACGAGCCGCTGCTGCGCCCCGTCGTGCAGATCACGCTCGATCTGGCGCCGGGTCTCGTCGGATGCCGCAACGAGCCGCGCGCGCGACGCGGCGAGATCGGCGCGGCTCTCGGCATTCGCGATCGCCGTCGCCAGCAGCTCGGTGAAGGCGACGAGGCGCGCCTCGGTGTCGGGCGGCAGGTGCTGCTCCGGGCTCGAGCCGGCAGCCATCACGCCCCACAGGCGGCCCTCGACGACGATCGGCGTCCCGACCCGTGAGCGCGCCACCCCCTCGGCGACGACCGGCCCGGCCAGGCTGGATCCCTCGGGATGCCCGTCCATCCTGGCCGGACGCCCGGTCTCGTAGACGAGCGTGCCGATGTTCTGCCCTCCAAGGCGCCGCCGGCTCCCGACGGCGACCGGCGGGCCGGCCGTGCCCCAGCTGGCAGTGGCGGTGACCGTCCCGTCGGACCCGTAGCGACCCATGTACACGAAGTCGACGGGCAGCAGCCGGCCGACCTCCTCCGTGACCGCTGCGAAGACCTCGCCCGGCGGCGCCCCCCGGGCCGCCAGGGTCGCGACCCGCCGCAGCGCCGCCTGCTCCTCGGCCAGGACGCGAAGCTCCTCGCGGCTCGCCTCCAGGGCGCTCCTCATCGCCTCGCGCTCGCGCGCCGCGCCCAGCAGCGCCTCCACCGACGGCACCACCCGCTCGCGCAAGCGCTCCTCGGTCTCGCGGGGCAGCCCAGCCGGAACGACCAGCGTGCCGAGCCGCGTGGCGCCGTCGCTGAGCGGGAACGCCGCGCGGCGCTCGTCCCCGGCGACGGCCTCGAGCTCGATCGTCGCGGCCGGCAGCCCGAGCGCGCGCGCCAGGCGCCGGGAGACACTCGGAAGGGCCGAGCGCAGGTCGTCCGTGCGGAGCAGGACGCGAGCCATGCCGGAGGCGAGGTCCGCCTCCCCGCGCCGATCGTCGGCTTCGACGGCGCGCGCGCGAGCCAGCTCCGCGACCGAGCTGAGCAGCACCGCGACCGCGAGCAGGATCGCGAGCTCCACCGGACCCTGAGGGTCGGTGGGAACGAAGTCCATGGCCGGCGGGACGTGGAAGAAGTCGTACGCGGCGGTGCTGGCCACCGCGGTCGCCGTGCCGAGTGCCATCCCCCACACGGTGGAGACCACCAACACGCCCAGCAGGTAGACGCCTCCCAGCGAGGCCTCGGACGCGACATCCCGGAGCGGGTACACCAGCAGCGTCTCGAGCGCGATGAAGGCGACCCCGACCAGGATCCCCACGGTGATGGGCGGGGGAGTGGGGCGCATCAGCAGCGACAGCGGTCGCGCGCGCATCGAATGGCTAAGCGTACCCCGCCTCGCCGCGATTTCCGGCGACGGCGACGCGATCAGCGCGCACGGTCGCGGGCGTGCCCGAGGGCGGCGACGCCCCCGCGGAGAAAGGCCAGCCCCGCTTCCAGCTGCTCGGCGGCCTCGGAGGGGTCGGGCTCGGTGAGGTACAGCCGGCGCAGGCCGACCAGAACGCCCATCACCGCGGCGGCGAAGGCGCGCGGTCCGATCCCGTCGGCCGACTGCCCGAGGTCGCGGGCGAGGGCGGCCGCGATGGTCTCCTCGGCGTCGTCCCACAGCGCTCGCGCACGCGAGCGCAGGTAGGGGTCGGTGGTGACGGCGCGGTAGCGCAGGCGTCGCAGCTCGCCCACGTCGCGGACGAACCGGCCCTCGGCGTCCAGCCACGCCTCGATCCGATCGACGACGTCCCCCTCGCCGGTCGCCAGCGCCTCCTGGAGGCGCTGGACGTCCTCGCCGAGGCCGCCGAGCACGATGTCGTCCTTGCAGGCGAACCAGGCGAAGACCGTGCGCGATGCCACCTCGGCCTGCTCGGCGATGGCCGCGATCGTCGTCGTCTCGAAGCCCTGCTCGAGCGTCAGCCGGAGCGTCGCTTCGATGATCGCGCGCTGCGTGCGCTCGTTCTTGCGCTCGCGCAGACCCGGGCGGCGGTCGGTCATGCTCCCAACGTAGCAGAGAGCCCGCACTGCTCTGCGAACTTGCACTGCAGTGTGACTTTGCGTAGTCTGATCCCAAGGAGCTCCATGGCCTCTCCAGCGCATCGCTTCGGGCGCGCCGCCCCCGCCCCCGGAACCCCCCGCCAGCACTACGGCGTCACCCTCGCCGTCCTTGCCCTGGCCGGCGTGGCGTTCGCGCTGCTGCAGTCGCTCGTCGCCCCGGCGCTGCCCGAGATCCAGCACGACCTGCACACCTCCGAGAGCGCGGTCACGTGGGTGTTGACGGCCTACCTCCTGAGCGCGTCGGTGGCAACCCCGCTGCTCGGCCGCCTCGGCGACATCCACGGCAAGGAGCGCGTGCTCGTGGGGGTGCTCGTGGTCCTCGGCGTCGGCACGCTGATGTCGGCGCTGGCGACGTCGCTGCCCACGCTCATCGCCGGGCGCGTCGTGCAGGGCATCGGCGGCGGCATCTTCCCGCTCGCCTTCGGGATCATCCGCGACGAGTTCCCGCGCGAGCGCGTCGCCGGAGGCATCGGCCTGATGTCGGCCATCCTCGGCATCGGCGGCGGCGCGGGGATCGTGCTCGCCGGCGTGATCGTCCAGCACCTGTCCTACCACTGGCTCTTCTGGTTCCCGCTGGTCGCCGTCGCGGTGGCCGCGGTGGCCGCGGCGCTCTTCGTCCCCGAGTCGCCGGTCAAGGCGCCGGCGCGCATCTCGTGGGGTGCCGCCGCGCTGCTGTCGAGCGGACTGGCGGCGCTGCTGCTCGCCGTCAGCCAGGCCTCGAACTGGGGCTGGGGATCGGGGCGCACGCTCGGGCTCGCCGCCGCCGGCCTCGTCCTGCTCGCCGTTTGGGTGCGCGCCGAGCTCGCCAGCCCGCAGCCGCTGGTCGACATGCGGGTCATGCGCCTGCGCGGCGTGTGGACGACGAACCTCGCGGGCTTCCTGCTCGGCTTCGGGATGTTCAGCTCCTTCATCCTCGTGCCGCAGCTCGTCGAGCTCCCCACCTCGACCGGCTTCGGCTTCGGCGCGTCGGTGACGGGCGCCGGCCTCTTCCTGCTGCCGTCGACCGTCACGATGCTGCTGGTCGGGCCGATGGCGGGGCGCCTCGAGCACCGCTTCGGCTCCAAGCCGCCGCTCGTGGCCGGCTCCGCCTTCGCCGCCGCGGCCTTCGCCCTGCTGGCGCTCGCCCACGGCTCGCGCGCGGACATCTACATCGCCTCGGGTCTGCTGGGCATCGGGATCGGCCTCGCGTTCGCGGCGATGGCCAACCTCATCGTGGTCGCGGTACCGCCCGATCAGACCGGGGTGGCGACGGGGATGAACACGATCATGCGCAGCATCGGCGGCGCGCTGGGAACCCAGGTCATCGCCTCGATCCTCACCGCCAACGTGGTGGCTGCGACGGGGCTGCCCGCCGAGCATGCGTTCACGGTCGCCTTCTGGCTTGCGGCGGCGGCCCTCGCAGTCGGCGTGGTCGCGGCGCTCGCGATCCCCGGCCGCGCGTCAGGCGACCGAGCGCGCGCGCCGGAGCCCGCAGGGCAGGAGGCATAGTGACCGACGTGGCCCCCGAGATCGAGCCGGTCCCTGCATCCTCACTGGCCCGCAACGTGCTCGTCGCCTACGACGACTCGCCGGGCGCGCGGCAGGCGCTGGCCTACGCCGCAGCGATCGCCCAGGCCGGGCGCGGGCGTCTGACCATCATGACCGTCGTGCCGCCGCCACCGCTGACGCAGCCCGGGCTGATGGCCTACTACGACCCGCGCGTGACCGAAGCGGCGATGTGCACGGCGCTGCGCCGCGCGGCCGAGAGCGTCCCGAAGGACGTGCCGCTCACCACGCTCGTCGGCCACGGCCACCCGGCGGCAGAGATCGTGCGCCGCGCCGCGGAGGGCAACCACGACCTCGTGGTGCTCGGATGCGAGGGCCACGGGCCGTTCAAGGGCACCATGACCGGCGTCTGCCCGCGGGTGCTGCGCCACTGCAAGGCGCCGATGCTCGTGATCCACGCGGGCGCGGGGTAGCGGCGCTGGGGCTCAGCGCCCGCGGCAGCGCGCGGCGCCGACCGTCCGTCGTACGCGTGTCCCGTCCGCGAGCACGGCCTGCACGCCCAGCGCCCGCCCGGCGCGCACCCGGACCCGCAGCGGCCGGTGCCGGTCGGTGATCACCCGCCGGCCGCGGCGCACGACGAGCGCCCGGACCCGCCGATCGGCGGTAGCCACCACGACGATGCGTCCGCGACCGCAGGTGACGGCGACGCGCACGCGATCCGGCGGCGCGGGCGCGACGTCGATGGTCGGCGCCGGCGCGACCTGCGGCGGGGCAGCGTCGCGCAGCGAGACGATCCCGCCTAGGACGCCGACGTACGCGGTCCCGTCGGGCCCGATCGTGACGGGGGCGTAGTTGTTGTTGAAGAGGGGGCCGGCACCCGCCAGGGCGTCATAGATCGTCCCGCCGGTGCGATAGTCGAGCGCGGTCAGGAACCACGGGTCCGACGGGTCGCCGCCCGGCTTCGTGTACGTGTAGACGACGCCCGACCCCAGCGCGAGCTTCGGCACCACCGACGGGGCGACCACCTGGCTGGTCCACGCCACCGTGCAGCGGCCGCTGTCGCGGTGGACGTCCACGCGCGCGAGGCCGGCCTTCGTCGTCTGCCCGCCCGAGACCGACTGCGGCCCCTGGTAGCCGTAGTTGTTCTCCGCGAGCAGGCTCCTGCCGTCGGTCAGCAGCGACTGGTCGGTCGATGAGGCACCCTTCGCGAACACCGGCGCCCGGCACAGCTCGCGCGGGCCGTGGACGTCCGGGGCGCGCCGGTAGGCGATCACGTCGACCGGATCCGCGTTGTCCGTGATCGCCACGAGATCGGGGCCCATCAGCGTCGGCGTCGTCCCCGACCCGTGCTCGCTCTGGCCGGGCTTCTGGGTGCCGTCGTTCGGATAGACCGCGCGCCAGACGACGCGCGGGGCGCCGTCGGGCGCGGCCTCGAAGCGGTAGAGCGCCTTGTCGCTGACGATGTACACGTCGCCCGCCTCCCCGACCGCGAACGAGTTCCCGATCGGCTCGCCGGTGCGCAGGACCTTGATCGCCGGGCTGTCACGAGCGACCGTTCCCACCACGCCCTGGCGGGAGGCGAACCACAGCCGCCCCTGCCAGTCGGGCAACGCCGAGATGATCGCGTCGCCCGACGGCACGACGGCACTGAGGTCGATGTCCCGCGCCACCTCGAACCCCGGCGCGGCGGTCTCCGCCATCACCAGGACGTGGCGGTCTGCGGTCGGGATCACCGCGCGGTCGCGGTCGTCGAGATAGAAGTAGCCGCCGCCGGTGAAGTTCTGGAACGGGGTGCCGAGACCGCCCGAGCCCACGGAGCGCGGCGGGAGGTCGTAGGCGGCGAGCGAATCGAGGGTCACGGGGTCCAGCAGCCGCAGCGTGACCGCGTCGATCCCGACGCACACCGTCACGATCCGTCCCTTCGCGTCGAACGTGACCGACCCGCAGAGGCCGCCCTGCTGGGACGAGAGCCGGTGGACATCGATCCCCAGCGGGCCGCTGCGCCGGTAGGAGTCCGTCTGGTAGGCGTCGTCGTGGAGGTTCGAGCGCTCGTCGGGCGCCATGAACGGGTGGCGGGGCACCGCGGCAGCGCCCGCGGGCTGGATCGTGGCGGGCTGTCCGGCGAACGCGGGGGCCGTGGTCGGGGCCTCCGGGATCGGATCGGCGGCGGCGCCCGACACGTTCGCGGCCAGGGCGACGAGGGTCGCCAGGGGCAGGAGCAGGAGCCTGGGCATCGACTGGAATCTAGTCCATAGCGCCCCGCGAACACCCATTCCCCTGTAAGTCCACCAGGTTTGTAGGGAAAGTGGTATGGTCGAATCCGGATCAGGATTCACGCTTTTCCCGTGCATGATCCGATCGCGCATCAAATCGACCGGATCAAGGGAGCTGCGTGCCCCTGCCAGAGAGGAACCAGATGGAGAATGTCGCCAGGTCAGCCGAGCGGGGGACCGCAGCACGACGGGCGCGCATCGCGTCTCTCGCCGCGTGCGCCGTGCTCCTGACCGTGCCGGCCGCGGCGTCGGCGGCCGCCACGACCGCGACGACGGCCCCGACGGACCCGTCGCTGGTCACGGACACCTACGCGCTGCTCAGCGGCATCGTCAACCCCGGCGGCGTGGCGACGGCGTACTGGTTTCAGTGGGGCAGGACGACGGCCTACGGCCAGGCCACGCCGGTGACCCAGGCGGGCAACGGCACGGCGGACGTGCCGGTCGACGTCTCGCTCGACACGCTCAAGCCCGGCAAGACGTATCACTACCGGCTGTGGGCGAAGCCGACGGGGGACCCCTCCGCCGGCGATGTGGTCGGCGTCGACCAGTCCTTCACCACCGCCCCGGCGCTCGCGGTCAGCATCGTCGGCAGGGCCGCGCACGTCAGCACGACCGGCAAGGCGCTCGTCAAGCTGAAGGCCGTCGGGCCGCCGGATGGGACCGCCGCGGGCGTGCTCAAGCTCACCGCCAAGCTCAACGGCCAGGTGCGCTCGTTCGGCGTCGTCAGCTACAAGCTGGCCGCCGGCGCCACCAAGACCATCCAGGTGAGCCTCACCGCCGCCGGACGGGGAGCGCTGAGCGCCGCCAAGGGCCACAGCCTGCCCGTGAGCGCGACCGCGAAGACGAGCGGCCTCAAGCGGCCGCTGGTCCAGAAGCTGACCCTCACGGCATCGTGACGACGCATCGAGAAGGGAATCGGATGACGACCAGGAGATTCGGGACGCTGGCGGCCGCGCTCGCGGTGGGCGCGCTCGTGGCGGCGCCCGCAAGCGCAGACGCGAAGACCCTGATCGGGAGTGGGACGAGCGCCGCGGAGCCCTACCTGCGGGCGCTCTTCGCGGGCTATCACAAGGTCCGCCCGGGCATCCACTTCATCTACACGGCGAATGGCGGCAACGCCGGGGTCAAGGACGTCCAGCAGGGTCGCAGCCAGTTCGCGGGGAACACCCGGCCGCCGCTCCCGAGCGACTCGGGGACGACCTGGAAGCAGCTGTTCCTCGACGGGCTGTGCGTCGACGTCAACTCGTCGAACCATCTCGGCAACATCGCGGTGGACCAGCTGGCCGACGTCTTCCTCGGCAACGTCCCCAACTGGGGCCAGGTGCCGGGCTCGGGCCTGACCACGACGATCGACCCCGTGGGCCGCGATGCGACGGCCGGGACCTACACGTTCTTCCAGAGCGCCGTCCTCAAGGGCAAGACGCAGGCGTCGAACGTCAACACGGTGACCTCCGACGGCCTGGTGGCCAACGCCGTGGCGCACGACCCCAACGCGATCGGGTACGTCGGGTTCGCCCACTCGGCGGGCAGCGGCCTGAAGACGGTGAAGCTCAACGGCGTGCCGTGCGCTCCGAAGTACGTGAAGAACCAGACCTACCCGCTCTCGCGCTACGTCTGGTTCGTCACGCCGAGCACCAACCCCGACCCGGCGGCCGTCGCGTTCGCGACGTGGATCAGGACGAGCGCTGCCGCGGGACGGATCCTGGCGAAGGCCGGAGCGGTGCCCGCCTTCAACAGGAAGCGCTGAGCCGCCGCAGATGGACGCGACGCCGCCGTCACGGCTGTTCGCACTGCGCGGATCCGACCAGCGCGCCGAGCTCATGCTCGGCGCGCTCGTCTTTGGCGTGCTGGCGGTCGTGGCGGCGATGCTCGTCTTCGTGTTCCAGGAGGCCTGGCCATCGTTCTCGCACAACGGCCTGCACTGGTTCGGCAGCGGCGGCAGCGTCGACCGGCAGATCGAGGCGATCTTCACCTCAGGGGACCTGAAGCGGCGGCCGGTCTACACCTTCCACGCCTGGCCGTTGCTGTGGAGCACCCTGCTGATCACGGGCCTGGCGGTCCTGATCGCGTTCGTGAGCTCCCTGTTCGTCGCCGTGTTCATCGTCGAGTTCGCCCCGGACTGGATGCGCGCCGTGCTCGAGCCGGTGGTCCGCCTGCTCGCCAGCGTGCCGTCCGTGATCTACGGGCTGCTGGGCGTCCTGGTCGTCGTGCCGTTCATCGGCAACCACCTCATCTCCGAGCACAGCAAGGCGTCGGTCGCCTACATCGTCTCGCTGAGCGGATACAGCCTGCTGGCGGCGGTGGTGATCCTCACGGTGATGATCGCGCCGATCATGATCGCGGTCTTCGTCAACGGCCTGCGTGCCGTTCCCCGCAGCTGGCTGGAGGGCTCGCTCGCCCTCGGCATCAACGAGTGGCGGACGTTCTGGAAGATCGGGGTGCGAACCGCGCGGCCCGTGCTGGTGGCCGGCACCGTGCTGGGAGTCGCGCGCGCGCTCGGCGAGGCGATCATGCTCGCGATGGTGTCGGGCTCGGTCGGCTTCGCCCCGAATCCCGGCGACGGCCTGATCTTCTTCGTCGAGCCCTCACGGCCACTCGCGGCGACGATCCTGCAGAACGCGGAGGAGCTCGCGTCGCCCCCGATGCGGCACACCCTGTTCGCGATCGCCGCCGTGCTGCTGTTCTCGGCGGCGATGCTCTCCTTCACCGGCTGGGTCGTGAAGCAGCCGATGAAGCGCTACGGAGTGCGCGCGTGAGCGCGCCGGCGACCGCACCGGCGCCCCGGTCACCCGAGCCGACGGTGCGGCGCGACCACGCGAGCGCGGCCTGGCGGCTGCGCGACCGCATCGGATTGGGGTTCGCCTGGCTGCTGGGCCTGCTGTTCTGCGCGATCACGTCCGCGATCGTGATCTACCTGCTGGTCCAGGGGATCAAGTACGTGCGTCCGGAGCTGTTCGTGACCCACCCGGCGGCGGGCTTCAGCGAGCGCGAGACCGGCGGGTTCCTCGATCCGCTGGTCGGGACGTTCCTCGTCGGGCTGATGGCGATGGGGATCGCCCTCCCGCTCGGCCTGGCCATCGGGGTCTGGCTGAGCGAGTTCGGGCGCCCCTTCCCGCTCGCGCGGATGGCCGAGTCGACGATCGAGATGATCGCGGGCACGCCGTCGATCGTGCTGGCGCTGTTCGGCACGCTGATCTTCCAGAGCCCGGCGCTCGGGTTCCTCAGCCGGAGCGTCGGCGGCCTCGTGTTCGGCCGGTCGTTCTTCGCGGCGGCGACGGTGCTCTCGTTCGTCGCCCTTCCGCTGGTCGTCGCCAGCGTGCGCGAAGGCCTGCAGGCGATCCCGGGTCACGTGCGCGAGGCGTCCTACGCGGTGGGCAAGACGAAGGCGACGACCACCCGCCGCATCCTGCTTCCGGCGGCCCGGCCGTCGGTCATCACCGGCGCGCTGCTCGGATTCGGCCGCGTGATCGGCGACACGGCGATCATCGTGATCCTCCTGGGGGCGACCCTGCGCTTCGACGGCGTCGGCTCGACCCCCGTGCTCAGCACGCTGCGCGGGACCGGCGGCACGCTGACGACCTACATCTTCCAGAACGCCCCCACCGGGGAAGGGAACCAACCGGCGAAGGCCTACGCGGCCGCCTTCGTCCTGCTGATGCTCGTCCTGGTGCTGAACGTGGGCGCCGACGTCGTCGGCCGCAAGGGAAAGGCATTGAGATGGAGCTGACGCCACCACCGGTCCGGCGCCTGCCGCTCGACCCCGCGCCGGGCCGCGGCGATGCCGACGGTCACAGGCCCGGGGCGCCGCTCGACGGCGCCCGAAGGCGACGGGCCCCGAGCTCGGGCTTCGCCACCGATCGGATGCAGGTCGAGGACGTGTCGATCGCCTACGGCCGCAAGCTCGCGGTCGATCGCGTCTCGTTGCCGATTCGCCAGGGCGAGGTCCTGGCGCTGATCGGGCCCTCCGGCTGCGGCAAGACGACCTTGTTGCGATCGCTCAACCGGCTCACCGAGCTGACGAGCACCGCGTCGTTCAAGGGCTCGATCACGCTCGACGGGGCGGACATCACCCGGCTCGAGCCGACCGCGCTCCGGCGCCGCGTGACGATGGTGTTCCAGCAGCCCAACCCGTTCCCGATGAGCGTGTTTGACAACATCGCGTACGTCCTGCGGGAGCAGGCCGCCCGCCGGCCGAAGCGCGCCGCGCTGAACCGCAGGGTCCGGGAGGTCCTGGCCCACGCGGGCCTGCTGGACGAGGTCGAGCACGATCTGCGCCACCCGGCCCTGCGCCTGTCCGGCGGCCAGCAGCAGCGGCTGTGCATCGCGCGAGCCCTCGCGGCCGATCCCGAGGTGCTGCTCCTCGACGAGCCGTGCTCGGCCCTCGACCCGCAGTCGACCCAGGTCATCGAGGACCTGATCGTGAAGCTGCGCGAACAGGTGGCGGTCGTGATCGTGACCCACAACCTCCAGCAGGCGTACCGCATCGCGGACTACGTCGCCTTCATGTACCTGGGCGAGCTCGTCGAGTACGGCAGCGCGACGCAGGTGTTCGGAGCGCCGCGCGAGCAGCGGACGCGGGAGTACGTGAGCGGTGCGTTCGGCTAGGCCGCTCTGCGCCGCGGGCGCCGCGGTCGTGCTCGTCGGCGCGTCGGGCTGCGTCACCACGCAGCAGCGCAACACCCGCGCGAAGCTGCGCGCGACGCGCCTGCTCGCCAGCCGCGGCCCGCTGATCGTGACGCGTCGCAACCTCGACGTGCGGGTCGACGGCCTCGCGCTCCTGAGCGGTGCGGGCGGGACAGCGATCGTCGTGAGGCTGGCCAACGTCTCCGGCGGGACGCTGACCGACCTGCCGATCTCGGTCGGCATCGTCGCGGGGGGGCGGCGGACCTACCTCAACCGGCGCGCCGGCCTCGAGTACTTCCAGCGCCACGTCGCCGCCATCCGCGGGCGAGGCCGCGTCACGTGGGTGTTCACCACGCGCCGGCCGATCGGAGCCCGCGGGCGCCCGTTCGCGCTCGTGGGGGCGCCTGCGGTCCCGCCGGTGAGTCACGCCGGCACCCTGCCGGGGCTCGTCGCGTCGGCGCTGGCCACGCCCGCTGCGACGCGGCCGGGGCTCGTCCGCGTGCGCGTGCGCAATCCCACACAGGTTCCCCAGTACGGCCTCGTGGTCTACGCGCTCGCGCGCAGCGGCGGCCGGTACGTCGCGGCGGGCCGTGCCACGGTCGCCGACCTGGGCACGAACAGCGCGGCGACCGTCGACTTGAAGCTCGTCGGCAGCCCGCGGCGCGAGCCGGTCGAGCTCGAGGTCCTCCCCACCATCTTCCAATGACGGCCATGACGACGCAGACCCTCGCCTACCAGCCCTGTGATCAGTGCGGCTCGGCGCTCGACGAGCAGCAGCGCTACTGCGTGGTCTGCGGCGCCAACCGCCGCCATCCCGGCGACCCGGTCGCGCGCTATCTGTCCGCCGCACGGCGTCCGCGCGCTGCGGCGGCGGCCCCGGCCGTCGCGCCCCGCACGGACGGCCGCTGGATCGCGGCCGCCTTCGCCCTGCTGCCGGTCGCGGCCGCGATCGGCGTTCTCGCCGGCCGGGGCAACTCCGACGTCGTCGCGGCGCTCCGGGCGCAGAAGGCGCCGGTCGTGCAGATCGGCAGCGGCCCCGCCGGCACGGCCGGCACGGCCGCCACCGCTCCGGCTGCGACGATCGCCAGCGACTTCACACTCGCCAGGGGGTTCGTCGTGAAGCTCAGCACGCTCCCGGCCTCGGGCACCGGCGCCGCGGCGGTCGCAGCGGCGAAGCGGTCGGCGAAGGCCAAGGGCGCCACGGCCGTCGGCCTCATCAACCCCGGCGACTTCAGCCTCACGCCGAGCTCGGGCGGCGCGTACCTGCTCTACTCGGGCCAGTTCACCACGCGGGCGGCCGCCGCGAAGGCCCTGACGAAGCTCGAGAAGGCGTTCCCCGCGGCCGCGGTCGTCGCGGTCGGGAAGGCGGCGGGCGCCACGCGCGCCGCGCCCGCAGCCGCGCGCGTCTCCACCGGCAGCAGCCCTCCCACCGCGAAGCAGAAGGCCCAGGGCGCAAAGGTCGTGCAGGAGATCCAGCGCAGCAAGGGCAGCGGCTACGTCCAGCAGCAGCGCAACCTCCCCGACACGATCGTGGTGCCGTGAGGGTCCTGACGCGCGTCCTCTCCGCGCTGCGTCGCACGCCGGCGACGGGTGGAGCGGCCGCGGGCGCCGGCCTCCCCGCGGGCATGATCCCGGCCGGCAAGATCGCCAGGCGCGCGCGGCGACCTGAGCCACCGCCCACGGCCGCGCCTGCGGTCGACCTCGAGCTGATCGCACGGCGCGACCGCCTGATCGAGCGCTTCGTCCTCATGCAGGCCGAGCTCGGCGGCCTGTACTACGAGATGGCGATCCGCGACCACGTGCGCGCCGACGTGCTCGCGGGCAAGGCGGCCGAGCTGCAGCGAGTCGACGCCGAGCTCGCGCAGGTCGAGCGGTTCATGCACGGCGAGGACGAGCGTCCTGCCGGCCGGTGCTCGGGGTGCGGTGCGCCGCACGGGCAGGCCGACGTGTTCTGCTCGCAGTGCGGCCGGCCGCTCCATGCCCAGACCAACGGAGCCGCGCCGTGACACGGGCCCGGCTGGGCGCGATCGCGACGCTGTCGGTGATCGCGACCGCGTTCGTGCTCCTGGACGGCGCCCGCACCTCACCGTCGCACGCCGCCCTCGAGGCCGCGTTGCGCCACGGCGTGCTCGTGCATGCCGCGCTTCCGGCGCGCGCGACCTCGGACAGCGGCGTCCCGCAACGGCCTGCCGTGGCGCCCACCCCCGTCTCGCATGCCGCCCCCGCGCCGACCGCGCCGCCCTCGCCGGCTACCCCGTCGCCGCCCTCGGGCCCGAGCGCCACGACGCATGCGAGCTCCCCTCACGCGCGGGCCACGCCGCACGCCGTGGCCGTGCCGAAGCCCTCCAAGGTCAAGCACGTGTTCGTGATCGCGCTGACCGGCGCGGGCGCGCAAGCGGCGTTCGGGGCGACGTCCCCCGCGCACTACCTCGCGACGGAGCTGAAGCGACGGGGGACGCTGCTCTCCGGGTTCCGGCCGGTCGACGGCGCATCCGACCTGCCGAACTACCTGGCCATGACCGGCGGTCAGCCGCCGAATCCCGACACGCGCGGCGAGTGCGCCACGTTCAGCGACTTCCCCCCCGACGCCGCAACGGGCAGCGACGGCGTGGTCAAGGGCGCCGGGTGCCTGTATCCCAACACGGTCCTCTCGATCGGCGACCAACTCACCGCGTCGCGGCACACGTGGCGCGCGTACGCCGAGGACCTCGGCAGCGGGAGCGGTGGCGTCCAGTCCTGCCGCCACCCGCACCCGGGCGAGGCGGACGACACGCTGAAGGCGCGCGCCGGCGACCAGTACGCCACGCGTCACAACCCGTTCGTCTACTTCCACTCGCTGCTCGATCTCGGCGACTGCATGGCGAACGATGTCGCGCTCGACCGCCTCTCCGGCGATCTGCGGAGCGTGTCGACGACACCGGACTACGCGTTCCTCGCCCCGAACCTCTGCGACAGCGGGACCGAGACCCCCTGCGTCGACGGCCGGCCGGGCGGTCTGGCCAGCGCAGACGCGTTCCTGCACGAGTGGGTCCCGCGCATCCTCGGCTCGCCCGCTTACCGGCGCGACGGGCTCCTCGTGATCACGTTCCCGTCGAGCGCCCCGGCCCCGGGCACCGGGACGCCGGCCACGCCCGCGGCGACGACCGGCCCGGCGGCCGCGAGCCCCGCGCCGACCGGGACGCTCCTCCTCTCGCGCTTCGCGCGTGCCGGGACCACGGTCGCCGGGCCGTACGACCCCTACTCCGTGCTGCGGTCCGTCGAGGACCTGTTCGGGCTGAAGCCGCTCGCCCGCGCGAACCACGCGAGCTCGTTCGTCAAGGCCGCCCTGCCGGGCGCGGTCGGGGGCTGACCGCGCCACCCGTCCACAGCCCGTAGCGATCCGGCGCTGCCGGCCGTCTTCGCCGCCTGACCGCGGCGATCAGTCCCCCGGGGAGGGCACCGCCAGCCGGGCCTTGGGGACGTGCCCGAGCGCGAGCGCCATCTCCGTGAAGCCGATCGCGGTGCGCCGGACCCGGTTGAAGTTCACGCGCGCAGCCGTCTCGACGCCGGCGTTGAGCAGGTACGTGGGGCCGCTGATGTAGTTCGCGGTGGCGATGCCGCCGTTGTTCCAGAGGTACTGCCCCTCGCCGGGCCACGCGGCGTCCATCGGGCTCTTGGGCCTGGGGTTCAGCGGCCCGGCCACGAACGCGGGGGCGGTCTCACCGGCGACCAGCCCCGCATGGGAGGCGGCGATCAGGGCGTCGCTGCCCGGCTGGAAGATCGCGCCGGGCTCCTGGGCCGTCGACGGGATCACGGAGCCGTCCGGATGCAGCGTCCACCGGTCGGCGCCGACGTGCTCGATCGTGATGGCGGCGGCGATGCGCGGGATCGTGACGCGCCGGTGGCGGCTGATGAACGCCTTGGCCCCCAGGCCGCCCGCGAAGTGCCCGCTCGTCAGCAGCACCATGACGGTGCGGGGCAGGTAGCGCCGCGGGATCCGCGCGAGATACTGGGCCATCGCGACGATGACGTCGGGACCGTTGTCCTCGACGCCGTTGGTGCCATCGGTGTGGCTGTGCAGCACCACGAGCTCGTTGGTGCGCCCGGGGATGAGGCCGATCACGTTGCGCGTCTTGACCGTCTCCACGGTGGCGCTCAGCGCGACCCGCACGCTCGCCCCCGTGTCCGCCAGCTGCGCGAGCATCGCGCCGGCCTCGCGGGCGACATACACGCCCGGGGTCGAGCGGATGACGCCGTCGTAGGGGAAATACGAGCCCGCGGCCTCGGCCTTCTCGATCGGGAGGACGCCGACCACCGCCGCGGGCCCACCTGCCTGGATCGACTCCAAACGCGAGGTGAAGTCGCCGATGAACGGACGCAGGTACGGCGCCGATGGATCGATCTGCTGGTGGGGGTCATGGATCCTGCCCGCGACGCCGAGCGACGTGAACTGCGCGAAGGTGATGTTCGGGATGCCCACCGCGAAGAGCGCCACCTTGCCCGCCAGCGACCCGGAGGCCGGCGTGGTGCCGGCCGGCACGAACGTCAGCGGCGCCGTCACGCCCCCGGCGGGGATCGAGCCGGAATACGGGATGTAGCCGGCGACCGGCACCTCGCTTGCCGAGCTGCCATCCGTGACGTCCAGGCCCCAGGCGCTCGGGGTCCAGCGCTGCAACGTGGCCGATTCGAAATGCACGTGACCGACGCCGATGCGATCGAGCCGATCGTGGAGGACGTCGACGTAGCGCTCGTGTGCAGGCGAGCCGGTCGCCCGCAGCCCCCGGTCGTCGAGCTCCTCGTGCCAGCTGCGCAGCTGTGCGACCGGCAGGAACTGCGAAGGCGCCACGCGCTTGGCCGCCGGCGCGCCGAGCGCGGCCGCCGGCCAGCGGCGCGCGGAGGGACCCGCCCACGGCTGCGACCACGGTGAGAGGCTCCCGGACAGCGTCGCCGCGGCACCCGAATCCAGCAGGCGCCTTCGCGTGACGCCGTCCTGCCCGATGCCGTCCGCCATCGCTCCTCGCTCCTCCATGACAATCAGATCAGCGACCTTACCGGAAAGAAGCCTGATCAAATAGAGCCTGTCGCACGCCATCGCGCGCCGGATAGATTGCGCGCATGGGGACCCGGGCTGCGACCGCGCGCCGCTACGCGGGCAAGAGCGCAGAAGAGCGCGACGTCGAGCGCCGCACGCGGCTGCTCGACGCCGGGCTCGAGGTGTTCGGCACGGTGGGCTATGCCGCGAGCGCCATCGAGACGATCTGCAGCACCGCCCGGGTTGCCACCCGCGAGTTCTATGCCCTCTTCGGCAGCAAGGAGCGCCTCCTCCTCGAGGTCGACCGCCGGATCGTGACCGAGGCAGCCGAGGGCATCGCGGCCGCCCTCGACGCGGCCCCCGAGGGCGTCGCACCCCGGATGCGCGCCGGGCTGCGCGCTTACGCGGAGGTGTTCGTCGACAACCCGCACCGGGCACGGGTGCACCTCTTCGAGGTCCTGGCGGTCGCCTCGGAAGCCGACGGTCACCGGCGCGTCACCGGCGATCAGCTCATGGCGATCTTCCTCGCCGAGGAGCGCCGGCTCATGGGCCTCGGGCTGATCCCGCAGCGCGACCTGGCGATCACGTCCGGGGCGCTGCTCGG